>JAFLSJ010000025.1 GCA_022511005.1 Ruminococcus sp. | reverse complement strand
GGTTGCCGTTTTCGCAGAAAAAGCTGTCAAAGCGTAGCTTTGACTGAGGGAGAGACAAGAATAGATGGAAGGTTTATTATTATAGAAAACTTTTTTAACAGTATTTCTCTAATAAAAGTTAAAAATAATTTTTGAGTTAGATTTCCTAATAATCTCTCCCTCCGTCTGCGGCTTCGCCGCATCCACCTCCCTCGTCAGAGGGAGGCGAAATTTTATAGAAAAGTTTTCCTTATAATCGTAGGGGTCAATGCCCTCATCGACCCATTGTATGAAACTTTTTTGGGACGATGTAGGCATCGTCCCCTACAAATTTTGAGAAATGTTTTATTGTAACTATTTGCCAAAAACGGTTTTTGTCGACACGACGAAACCCCGAAGGTGTGAGCCTTCGGGGTTAATTTTAGCTTGTCCGTATTTTAGTTGAATTTATAAATCTTTCTTGCAATCCTGTAAAAGAAAACACCTGTTTGCTGACCGACCTTACTCTGAAAATTAGCAAGGGAGAAAATCGTTCCACGTTTAATGTGGTTATAAATGTTTTCATCTTTTTCTTTCAGATACTTCCACAAGTCTTTTCTCTTTTTATCCTTATCAGGGTCATCACAAATGATTGAAAAAATATTTGAAATAGTCATCATCATTGTTATATATTTCAGCATATACTTATATAACTTAACGCTTATCTGTTTTACATCTTCAAGATTGTGTGAGTCAATCATAATTTTAGTAACACGAAGCTGTTGGTCAATTCTTTTAGCCATAACACTTTCGTTTACAGACTGATCGTCTCTGCCGATATAATATCTGTAAAGATCTAAATCCATATAATACATAGTTTTAACATATGGCAACGGCTGATAAACAAAAATATTATCAACATAAAATGTGTGTTTAGGAAGCTCTATTTTGCAATCTCTTAAAAGTTGTGTACGATAAATTACAGAATGCATTAAAATACACTGTGAAACAGAAAAATGATTTATGTCGTCCCAGCAAAAGATTTTGCCTGTGGGGAAAACATTTTTATAGTGCATAATGTGTCTTGTGTTATCGCAAACATGCTCGTAAACATAGTTGCAGAGCAACATATCCAGCTCTTGACCTTTATCTGCAAATTCTTTAAGCTGAGCAATAACCTTTTTCAAAGAAGGTACGTCAAGCCAGTCGTCTGAGTCAACGACCTTGTAGTAAAGACCGCTTGCGTTGCGTAAGCCTTGGTTTACACCCTCTCCGTGACCGCCGTTTTCCTGATGAATTGCTTTGATAATATCAGGATACTTTTCTGCATAATCATCACAAATCTGAGGAGTATTATCTTTTGTAGAGCCGTCATCTACTAAAATTATTTCAACATCTTCTCCGCCCTGAAGAAGAGTTTCAACACACTTTTCCATATATTCTGCTGAATTATAACACGGGACCGCAAAAGTAATAAGTTTCATTAAAAGCTATCCTTTCTATATTTAATTCAAAAACAGTTTATTTTACTCAAATCACATAAATAATTATTTTATATAGTATAACATATAAAGACGTGCTATGGCAATATAAAAATTGTACAAAGTTAAATTGGAAATTAATATTTAAAAGCGAAACAGAGTTTTTAATTCTTTAAAATCATTATAACATTGACACTTTATTAAATAAATGTTATACTAATCAGCAGTTTTTATAAATAAAAATTCAGTTTTACAACCTCAAAAATCAGAAAGGAGGAGTTTGTTTTGGAAAAAGAAACATCATTTTCGCTGTATTCGGATTATCAGTCCTGCAACTCAATTGACAACCAGTATTTCTCTAAATATCATGTAAAAAGAGGTTTGAGAAATGCCGACGGCACCGGCGTTATGGCAGGAGTTACAAATATATGTAATGTTCACGGCTATGTAATTGACGACGGTGAAAAAGTTCCCGATAAGGGTATGCTTCATTTCAGAGGATACAGTATAGAAGATTTAGTTAATAATGCAGAAAAAGAGAGCCGGTTTGGGTTTGAAGAGGTTATTTATCTTCTGCTCACAGGCGATTTGCCTACAAAAGCTGAGCTTGCTGATTTTTGTGATATTATCTCTGAGGAAAGAAAGCTTCCTCACGATTTCTTCGGAGATATGATTTTAAAAGCACCCTCAAATAATGTAATGAATAAGCTGGCACGTTCGGTTCTTGCACTTTATTCTTACGATAATAGTGCAGAGGAGATTTCTCCGAAACACGAAATAGATACCGCTATTTCTATTTTATCAAAGCTTCCTGTAATTATGGTGCTTGCATATTATGTTAAACAGTCTCACTTCTGCGGAGGTTCTTTGGTACTTCATCCGGTTGTAAGCGGTCATTCAACGGCAGAAATGATTTTGTCTATTTTAAGACCTGACAGAAAATTTACATATGAAGAAGCAAAAATGCTTGATATTATGCTTATGCTTCACGCTGAGCACGGCGGCGGCAATAACTCAACATTTTCATGCAGAGTTTTAACTTCCTCGGGAACCGACCCATATTCAACTTATGCGGCGGCTATCGGCTCATTAAAAGGACATAAGCACGGCGGAGCAAATATGAAGGTTGTGCAAATGCACGAATTTATAAAGGAAGCTCTTGACGACTGGACAGATGAAAACAAATTAAGAGATATAATCAGCGATATTGTAGATAAAAAGACATTTGACAAGGCAGGTCTTATTTACGGAATGGGACATGCTGTTTACACTCTTTCCGACCCCAGAGCAGTTATTCTTAAAAAATATGCAGGCGAAATGGCAAAGGGAACGAAATTTGAAAAAGAGTTTAATTTGCTTAATGCAGTTGAGAGAATTGCCCCTGAAGTTATTGCCGAGAAAAAGGGTGACTCTAAAAAGATTTGTGCAAATGTTGATATGTACAGCGGTTTTGTTTACAAAATGTTAGGTATTCCCGAAGATTTATATACGCCTCTGTTCTCTGTTTCAAGAATGGCAGGCTGGGCGGCTCACCGTTTTGAGGAGCTTGTTTCAGGCAACAGAATTATCAGACCTGCATATAAATCTGTATTTAAGGACAGAGCGTACATACCTATTAAAGACAGAGCATAAAATATTTTGTATAAAGAGGGGCTGTCTCAAAACGTTAATTTTTGTTTTGAGATAACCCTCTTACAATTTAAATAAAACATCTCTTCATATTTGTAGGGACTGATGCCTTCATCAGCCCGTTTATGAAACCTTTTTGGGACGATGAGGCATCGTCTCCTACAAACTTTAAGAAATGTTGTACTTTATTTTTTGTTTTGGGACAGCCCATTTTTATGTAATAAATTTTAATATAATTATAGTTTTGCAAAATAGACAATAAATGCTTAATTTCCATATATACGTCTGTTTTCAACTTATAATATGAATTTTATGTGAATAAAAATTTGTAGTTATTGTTTAAAAAATACCTGCATTTTCATACAAAACAGTAATTGTATTTTTATATGAATTGATATATAATATAAGAAAAAATAAAAGGATGGATAATATTATGAATAAATTTATAAGGTCAATTTCAGCAATTTTGCTATCGCTCATTCTTTTGCTTGCGTCATCTTTAATTTATGTAAGTGCAGCAGAAGATGAATTGATACTTGACGGAAAGGTTGCTTATAAAGTAGGGGATACTGTTACTTATGACTTATGTCTCCAGACTCCTGAAGGAGTTGTAGGCGTTCAGATGTATGTATATTATGATCCGAACTATCTTAGGATTAAAAAAGATTCAGTAGAATCTCCCGGTTTTAAAGCAGCATCTATAAATCCTAATTTAGATGGTGAAATAATATTGATTTGGTCAAATGCCACTAATCCTGCGAACTTTACTGAAAAAGAAGTAATGCTGACGGCGGAGTTTGAGGTATTAAAAGCAGGCGAAACTTATATTACACGCGGAGTTCAGGAATTGTACCCGATTGATTTAACATACCTGAAAGAACAAACATTTTCCGTTGATTATTCTCAAAACGGAACTATTGTAAAGGAAAATGAAGTTCCTGTGGTAGATACTAATCCTGATCATGCAGATGAATTCCAAGGAGCATTCCCAAACTATGAGGACGGTAAAGGCGAGAATAACAGTGATGTTGAAGAAGAACGTACAATAGTTACATCACCTAACAAAGCAAATGAGCCTGCGGCTAATAACAACAATGGAAACAATAATCAGAATGCGGCTCAGCAGGGTAATGCTTCAAACGGCAATATATATCAGGGAAATGCAAGTGCTGCACCGCAAGATAACGTAGATATTGTACCGGTTATTATAATCATAGCTGTAGTGTTGGCAGCCATTGCAATAGTTGTTATCATAGTTCTGAAGTCACGCGGCGGCGATGATAAATACAAGCATTCTGAAAATTCTACTGACAATACGGATGACGGTAACGACTCAGAATAATATTAACAAATTTCAGAAAATTCAAATTTATAATGATTCAAACCTTTGAATAAAACCGAAAAACTGTAAAAATATACAAATTAAATGATAAAAGTATACAAATTTAAAATAATACTTGATTTTTTTCAGGTATTGTTATATAATTTAAATACCGATACTTTCGGATTAATTATTTATTTTAGGAGGAAAGCAAAATGTCAAAAAAAATTGTTAGTGTTATTTTAACATTAATGCTATTAATCAGTACATCTGCTATGGCTGCTATCAGCGTTTCTGCTGCAAACGGCGAATTTTATGATCCGCAGCCTTATAGTCCATCAGCTGACGCTCAAAAAGTAGGTCTTAACAGATACTTCTTCTTATTCCCAAATAACTGGAAAAATGACTATACTCAGTCAGCAGGTATTTACTGGTGGGATGGAACAGATGCTAATAGCTCATTAGACGGTACTTCTCAAGGTGTTAAATGGCCTGGATACAAAATTCATCAGTTCAGCACAGAGGAAGTAACAATGTATGCTGACAATAATAAAGAGTCAGGTGAAGCATTAGTAACAGGTACAGTATGGTATGTAGATGTTCCAAGCGATGTTACTACAATTATATTCAATAATGCATTAGACGGCGGAGAAAAAACCTGGGATAATTATGATCAGGCAAGAAATGAAGCTGCACGCCAGACAACAAACATTAATGTTGAAGGTATTTATCCCGAAGATAATAACCCCAATTATCCAGAGATTGAACTTGAAACCATGAATAATATGATTTATATTATTGATCCTTCTTTAACAGGAACTAATGAAGTATCAGGTCAGTCAACATACGCTGGAGTTTGGTACTTCTATCATGGCGGAGACCAGTGGGATACAGAAGCAAACCCAATTTACGGCGGTGTAGACGGTCCGGAACCGGGTGATCCTACAACAGGAGCAACACCAGATCCAACAAACGGTACAACACCTGCTCCACAGAACCCTGCCGGTTCATCAACAAATGATCAGCCAACAACACAGCCTACAACTGCAGCAGGTAACGGTACAATTGCAACAGGAAGCATTTCTCTTGCAATTATCGTATTAATGATTTCAGCAGCAGCTACAGGTGTTGTTATTGCTCTTCGTAAGAAAGAGTTAGAGAAATAATTAATTTCTGATTAAAAATATTTAGCCCTTACATTTTGTAAGGGCTATTATTTTTGATGAAAATTAGATTTACAATAAATTATGCTTATTTTAATTGTATATAGTCAATCTTTCATTTGCATGATTTATATTTTTAATTACAAATTTTTACACATAACCATAATTATTCCTACTATTAAAAGAAATATTTTTCATATAAATACATATAATATTATTTGAAAAAGATATGTTCTTTAAAAGAAAAATCACAATATAGTTACAAAACAAATTAATACTTGATTTTATACAAATAAAGTAATATAATATTCTAACAAATTAAAAAATTGAGGTAAAGAATATGTCTAAGTATCTTATAAAGACTATTTTATCACCTGTTCTGTTAATATTAATATTATTTACGGCAATGTCTTCTGTTTCTGCTGAAACTACAGATAAATATACTCAATCAAAGAAGTCCGTATCTGACAATAAAAAAATTTCAACCTTTGATGAAGAAGATATCCTTAATGAAGCAAATACAATTCCTACAATGAAGCCGGCTTACTATAATGCTGTTAATGCCCAAACCGAGGCAGAGCAATCATCGGATATTAATAAGACATTTGACGACAATTCCAACACCCCAGACAACGTATCGGATACAGCAAAGCCTGACGGTAAAAAGACTGCGACCCCTGAGGTTGGAGCAGCATCACAGTTTTCAACTGCTGATACATCTAATTCTACAAATGACTTGGCAACTGCTGATGAAGCTTTTACCAAAGGCGTTGTCAATACGGGCGATACTTCAGTATCGATATTTGTGTTGCTTACTTTAATATCTTTAAGCTGCCTGCTTATTGGTATTCATAAAAAAGAATTAACCGAATAATTCAAAACGGGTGCGGTTGCATCCGTTTTATTTTATGTATATAAAACTGTTGTTATACTGAACACCAATTAAAGAGGAATCAAATCCGATAACATAACATTCTATTCATTAAAACATAAACTACCGCCAAATCAAGAAAAATTGTGCATTATATTTAAAAATAGTTCACAAATCTTGTGCAAAAAATAGAGTTACAAATAAATAAAAACAGTTGCGATTTTGAAATATTTGTTGTATAATTATTTTACTGAGACCTATGCGGTCTTAGAAAAAACGTATTTTATATTGGAGGAGATTTAAGATGTTTAAGAAAATCATTAGTTTAATGGTTGCTATCCTTATTGTTGCATCTTGTGCAGTAGTTGCTGTATCAGCTGCAGAAGTAGCAAATGAAGAGGTAGGTGCAGGCAATACAATTTATTTTGAGGTTCCAAGTGACTGGAAGAATTATACTCAAATATATGCACATGTTTATATGTCTATTGACGACGGTTCAGTAAAATGGCCATCATGGCAAACAAGAAAAGAAAAAATGACAGATGAAGGCAACGGCACATGGTCTTATGATTTATCAAATGCCGGTACAATTGATCCTAACAAGGGCGCTGCTTATACTGTACTGTTCTCAGCAGATACAGGTGTACAGACTTACAACCTTATCTTTGGTGCAGACTGCATAGGTGATACAGCTTATGCAACAGGAAAAACATTTGAAAATCCTGAGGATTCAAACAAAACTGCTGTTGAAGCTGCATGGAAGAGCGGTAAATACGGTCCTGAAAGAAAGATTCTTTCAACAGGTAACGACGTAGTTGGTACTCAGGCTCCTGCAGGTACATCAGATGCTAAAATTATGGCTAGCTGGGTAAAAAATTTCTATGGTGATGCAACTAAAACACCAAACATTCCTACACTTCTTACAAAATTGAATGTAACAGGTCAGGATGTTTATGATGAACTCGTTAAGCTTGTAGAATCAGATTCAGGTTTAGGGGATAAAGAAAAAACAGAGATCCTCAAGACTTCAAAAGAATTATTAGGTGCAAAGGATACTGATACTAATTCAAACAATGGATCTTCAAATAATAATTCATCCAACGGATCAAGCAACAACTCATCTAACAACAGCGGATCAAATTCAGGTTCAGGCAACAACAATTCAGTAAGCTCAGGTCAGGATTCAACAATCCTCTTTGTACTTGGCGGTGTAATGCTTGCTGCTGTTGCAGTTCTCTTTGTAACTCGCAAAAGAGAAGATTAATTTGAATTTACTTAATTAATCATTAAACTAAAAAATTAAGGTCACAGTTCTTTACTGTGACCTTTTTGTTTTGTATATATGCTATGTTTAAAAAACTGTATGTGGTATACGGAAGCTGTATTTACCGGCTTTGTAAATGCTTTGTACTTTTTATCAGCTTAATTGAAATAAAATTTAATAACTAAATAAAAATGGGCTGTGGTTATTTTACCACAGCCCATTTTTGGTTAGAAGTGTAAAATACAATTTAGGAGGAATTTAAATTATAAAAAATTTATCTTCTATTGAAAAATTGAGAATAAGTCTTCAACAGTGCAGGGAGAGTTTTTATAGTAGCATTGAAGTCCGCCGCCCCACTTACAGCGTGAAACAGTAAAGTCTGATTTTCCGCCGCATATTTCCTTGATTTCTTCATTTAGTTCATTATAGCTGACTTTAGAATCAAATAAATCAAATGCCAGCTTTGTAGGCTTTACAAGCGGTTCGTTTTCCGGAAAAAGTCCGAAGTCGTGCCAAATTTCCTGAATACTGTGAACATCAGTAACAAGCTCAAGGGTTTTGGGGCTTTTTGCGTTTACCGTAATGTAAAAATTCACATCGGGATTTTTTTGAGGAATGATTGCACCGTCCTGCATAATGTGATGTGAAAAAAGCATTCTGTTATCAACAATACAAAGATACCTGTGCATTTTGGAATTATCATCAGAAGTGATATGGGGGCTTTTTGGTTCTTCATCATTTTTTATTTCATATCCGAAAATTTCGGATACACGCTTGTCGAAAAATTTCGATATATTTCCGTTTCCGGCATATAAAAATCCTACCATACTTCTCACTTCCTTTATTCCTTTGAAAATATTTTAAAATTAAATTGTGAAACGTCTAAAATAATTATATGATGTTTCGATGAAAATAATTAGAAAAGTAATAAAAAACAGACCAAGTAAATTATGGTCTGTTTTTAAGAAATTTTTTAATAATAGTATTCGTTTATAGATAAATCGTCTTTTATAGCACCTATTTCTTTAAGCACATTGATAGTGTTTGTATAGCTTTTAGGAATATAATACATATCAGATATGAAGTTAAAATCCGATTCATAGTTGAATATTATAATAAGCGGAGCATCGGTATTTTTATCCTTTGTATTTGATAAATAATGATCTTCATTATCGACAGTAACATTGTAGTTAAGCGCTTGGACACCGTAAGCAACTCTATAATCATCTTCGTAGTAATCATCTTCGTAATAATCGTCATAATAAACATCATCATCACTGAGTGACGGCAGGAATGGTTTATTATTCTCAGAAGCATTTTTGTCATTTTTTAAATCAGTTAAAAATGCATTTGATAACTTTTTGTAATGCTCAATAAATTCTTTATTTTGATTATCTTCCGTCGCATAATCGTAAATATCTTCATAATAACTTCCTTCATAACCGTATACGTCGTAACTGATCTCAAAGCTTTTAATCATATCGGGATTTGTAAACAAAGGTCTGTATTTCTCTCTGTACTTTTCCGATATCTCAATTTCTGCTAAAATATCAGCTATTTTTTCGTTGTTATAAAGAGTGTTTTCACTGTCGGCATAAAAGTAATACTCAGGTGTAATGATTTGTTGACATTCATTAGCATAATAATATGAATTTACAAAACCGTTTTTGAATTTATAGGTAATAATAAGCCCCTCGTTATCAAAAAAGTTACCTGCAAAAGCATCAGTTACTGTTCCTGTAAGCATATTCATTAAAGCAAGTCTGCATTTTACCCAAGTATTATAAGTTATTTGCATACTTGCTGCCTCTTTATGAATGGTTACGATTTTATTTATATCTTTCTCTTCTGTAAAATCAGACATGCTGTTTAAAATTAAATCAGCATCTATTTTTGTTATAGGTGTTTGTAAATCTATTAATCCTGCACTTGCAATATCTTCTTTATTGGGAACAATGTTAAAGTTCATTGGATTTGCATCGCACAGCCAGAAAAATCCCACTGATACAACTATTAATAACCCAAGGACAATACTGCTTTTGAGAAGCTTTGTAAAACCTCTGTTATAAATAATGTGAATAACAATGTAGGTTGGAATTGAGGCAACAAGAAATCCTATAATAAATCCGATAAAACCGTTATTTACAGTTAATGCTCCCACTATTAAGCCTATGAACAAGCCTGCAACAAAGGTGAGAATAATTTTTATTGCATATTCAAGCAAAGGCATAACAAACATACGTCTTGTATTTTCTGAATTTCTTTTCTTTATAAATAAATTGCATATAAGAAGGAATAATGCGCTTAAGACAAGCCAGATAACAATATAGATTAATTTTCCGTCTCCGTCCGGCGATAAAGAGAATATATTTCCTATGAATTTATCAGGTATTAAATAATGATCTATTCCCGCGAAAAATCCTCTCAAAAAGTATTTGATCATACCTGCTGTTACAGGAAGAAAAAATTCAATGATAAATAAAGAGATAAGTGCATTTAAAGTGCTTTTTGAGCATACGGCACACAGAGCGTATAAAGATATATAAAAGAAAACCGAAAAAATAAAGAGAATTAAGCTTTGAATTTCATTGTTTTCAAAGGTTGCACCCATACAAATTCCTATAATAACAGATAGAACTGCAAAGGGGATAAATACCATAACAGACATTACAAAGGATGAAAATACCTTTGAATTAAAGAAACATCTTCTTGTAATAGGCATTGAGCCGTACATATCAAGCTTACGTTTATTATAAAGATATGAAAATGACTTTGCCATGTAAATAATTGAAAATACAGAAGCGGTAAACAGTAGAAATCCGGTAAAGACTGCTTGAAATAAATTTGCACCCGGATTGTCGTTTGTGCCAAATAAATAAGAGGTGTTATTATAGTTGGCATTTATAGCTAAACAAATTATCAGCAAAAACAGCATTATTGCACCTGTTATGATAATTTGAATCAACCATATAGGGAAATTAAGCTGTAACTCGCCTTTAAGTATGGTAAATGTTTGGCTTAAGTTTTTATTAGTTTTACTTTTCATATGTATCCCTCCCTACTTATATCGATAATATGTTCTTAATATCGTAGTTTATATTTTCCATTTCGCTTATGAAAGATTCTTCAAGAGTTAAGGGCAAGACCTCCATAAATGCAGGCTCCATTTCCTTTAAAGCAGAAATAATTTCGTTCTTTTCTCCCTTAACCGTAAGAGTATAAACATTTCCGTTTTGGGTCTTTCTGAAAATATTTAGGTTTTTAAATGTAACAGGTAAGCCGTTTGTATCTGAAAAGGCAACCTGAACCTTGCAAAAGCTCTCCTTCATATCGTCAATATCCTTGTCGATTACAAGCTCTCCCTGATGCATAAGTACGATTCTGTCACATAAATCTTCAAGCTCTCTTAAATTATGAGAGGCAATTACCGTAGTCATATTGTATTCAGCGGCATTGTTTATAATAATCTTTTTAACGACCTGCCTTATAACAGGGTCTAATCCGTCAAAGATTTCATCAAGAAATAAATATTTTGGCTGAGTGGAAAAAGCAAGCAGTAGGGAAGCCTGTCTTTGCATACCCTTTGACATTTCAAGAATTTTTGCTTTCGGGTTAAGGGTGAAAACATTCAGCAGATTATTATATGTAATGTCGCTCCAATTAGGATAGATTTTCCTTAAATATGAGGCGTGGGTTTCTATCGTGCTTTTTCCGTAATAAAAAGGAAAGTCAGGGATAAAGTAGCTTTCGCCCTTAAATTCATTGTTTTCAAAGGTAGTCTTATCATTTATAAAAATATTTCCCGACTCCGGATTATATACTCCCGTAATAGTTCTCAGTAATGTGGATTTTCCGCTTCCGTTACTGCCTACAAGACCTGTTATGGAGCCTTCATTAATTGTAAGATTAAGATTGTTTACAGCAACAGTTTTATTAAAGGTTTTAACAAGATTTTGAATTTTTATCATTAAATTTACCTCCTTTTAAAGAGAATTGATTATATTGATTAATTTTTCTTTTGTGATACCCATTCCGTAAGCCTTTTTTGCCGATTGTTCAAACTCTTCTAAAGCAAGTTGTTTTTCTGCATTTTCTTTGTTTGAAACAGGCGAAATAAAACTGCCCCTGCCGATACCGGTATAAATGTAGCCGTTTTGTTCCAGAAGCTTATAAACCTTGGAAACGGTGTTTGGGTTAATACCCAAATCTACTGCAAGAGTTCTTACAGGTGGAAGCTTTTCATCTGATTTTAAAATATTCATCGAAATCAGTTGAAGTATATTATTATAAAGCTGTTCGTAAATGGGTGTGCGCGATGCAAAATCAATGTGGTACACAACTAACCTCCTTTATATAATTGTATTATTTCAAATAGTACAATATGAATATATCATATTATATTCATATTGTCAACAAAATAAAAAAAGAGCTGTCTCAAAACCTAATTCGTTTTGAGACAGCCTCTTATCTATTCTTATAAATATAGCTATAAAATTAAGCCTTATTAACAGAACCGAAGAGTTCCATTTTTTCTTTAACGGTTTCTTTAATAGCGTCAAAGCCCGGAGCGAGAAGCTTTCTCGGGTCAAAGCCTTTACCCTGCTGGTCCTTGCCTGCTTCAATGTATTTTCTTGTAGCGTCGGCAAATGCAAGCTGACACTCTGTATTAACATTGATTTTTGAAACGCCTAAAGAGATAGCCTTTTTAATCATATCAGAAGGAATACCTGTGCCGCCGTGGAGAACTAAAGGCATTTCACCTGTAAGCTGCTGAACAGCGTCAAGAGTTTCAAAGCTTAAGCCCTGCCAGTTTTCAGGATATTTGCCGTGAATATTACCGATACCTGCTGCAAGCATTGTTACGCCTAAGTCAGCAATCATTTTACATTCCTGAGGATCAGCACATTCGCCTGCGCCGATAACGCCGTCTTCCTCACCGCCGATAGAACCAACCTCAGCCTCAATTGAAAGATTCTTTTCATTACAAATAGCAACTAATTCTTTAGTTTTCTCAACGTTTTCCTCAATTGGATAATGTGAACCGTCAAACATAATTGAGCTGAAACCTGCTTCAATACAAGCCTTTGCACCCTCGTATGAACCGTGGTCAAGGTGGAGAGCAACAGGAACAGTAATGTTAAGCTCTTCAAGCATACCGTTTACCATGCCAACTACTGTTTTGTAGCCGCACATATATTTACCTGCACCTTCAGATACACCGAGAATAACCGGTGAATTTAATTCCTGAGCAGTTAAAAGGATAGCCTTTGTCCATTCAAGATTGTTAATGTTGAACTGACCAACTGCATAGTGACCTGCTTTTGCTTTTGTAAGCATTTCTTTTGCATTTACTAATGGCATTATAATCTACCTCCGATAAAATTTCGGTGAAAACACCGTTATTAGATTTATTATACTATAAAAATTTGCGAATATAAAGTCTTTAATAGAAAAATTTTTAAAATTGTGAAAAATTTGACAATAAAATATGCAAAATTTAAAATATACAATAAAAATTCAGTTACACTACACATATTAAACACTTTTTAAGGTTGATTTACCTTTTCAATAGGGATATAATATAAATATTAGTATTTGTTCGGAGGTTAAATATGGATAACCAAAACAATAATTTTGAAAATATAAATAATATTCCAAGAGAGCCGGATTTTCCCCCTAAAGCTCCTGAGGATGTTGTTCCTCAGCAAAATGTTGTTGCAGAGGAAGTGTCACAGGAAAACGCAACTTCTACTCCTCAGGAAAATGAGAATACGGCTGACATTCCTAATACACAACAGGAAAGTGAAACTGCTTTTAAAGAGAACAGCACAAATAATATAAATTTCGGTGAAAATCCTCAGGCTGATGATGATTTGGGAATCCCCGATATTCCTCCGCAAAGCTTTCAAAACAGCTATAATTCTGTGAATTATCAAAATCAGCAAGCTACTCAGCCTCAACAAAATTATCAAAATAATCAGCCTTTTTCACAAAACAATTCAGGAGTAAATTATCCTTACGGAATAAATATGCCTTCACAAGGCTATAACCCAAATAATCAATACAGTCAATACAATCCCCAAAATACCTATAGCCGATATTCACAGCAGGGCTACACTCAGCCGTATATGCAAAATAATAACGTAAATATGGGCTATCCCTACAATCAGGGATATCAGCCATATGTAAATTCTCAGTTTGCAAATCAAAGCTATAATCAAAATCCTTATAATAATTCGGCAAATGCTGTTGGTATGGCAAATTCTCCAATGAATCAGCTTTCTAAAAAAAGTCCCACAGGCTTAAAGGTGTTTTTAATTTGCCTTGTTGTTTTGTTCGGACTTTGTCTGGTAGGTTTTGTTGCAATGCTCAGTTATTCTTTGGGACAAAGTTCATTATCTCCAGACAGAAACGGAAATTCAATCATTCCTACAAATGGTTATGATTATTTTGATCCGACAGTAGAAGATGAAGAGCATACCGAATCTGATTACAGCGATAAGATAAATCCTGATTATGCAGGCCTAAAGCTTGATAACTCAGTCAGTGATAAAAACAATTCAAAATATAATTCCGAATATACCTATAACGCAATATCTCAGTCAGTTGTAGGAGTTGTATGCTATTACGATGAAATAACAGATGTATCGAGATGTGCAACACAAGGCTCCGGAATCATAATTTCTAAGGACGGCTACATTGTTACAAATTCGCATATAATTGATAACAGCAAAACCGCTTATGCAATTCAGGTAATCACAAGCGACGGCAAAGAGTATACGGCAGGCGTTGTTGCGTATGATGCAAGAACGGATATTGCACTTTTAAAGGCAGATGCAACAGACCTAAAGCCTGCAACATTTGGTAAATCGGAAGATATGAGCGTAGGTTCAGGCGTTGTTGCTATTGGAAATCCCGGCGGTATAGGATATCAAAATTCAATGACAAGCGGAGTGATTTCTGCCGTTAACAGAACAGTTCCGTCAAATACAAATGTAAAATACATTCAGACCGACGCCGCAATTAATCCCGGTAACAGCGGCGGTCCTCTTTGCAACCTTTACGGTCAAATTATCGGTATGAATACCTCGAAAATAGTATCTGAGCAATACGAAGGAATGGGCTTTGCCATTCCAAGCGAAACAATAAAAACCATTGTTGATGAGCTTATGAAAAACGGTTATATAAAAGGCAGAGTAAAAATGGGACTGTTGGGTGTTGCAGTTTCCCGACAGGAACAGGAAATGTATGACCTGCCGGCAGGTATTTTGGTGGACTCTGTTGAGCCTGACGGACCTTTAAAAGACAGCGGTATTCAGACAGACGACGTAATTACAAAAATTGACGGAGAGAGCGTGTCAAACTTCGGAGATGTTTTTGCTATTCTTGAAAAGCACAAGTCGGGGGATAAAATAAAGCTGGAGGTTTACCGCTCTCCGTATATTTCATATGAAGAAAAAACCTTTGAAGTTGAAGTAACTCTTATTGAAGATAAGGCAGAGTAAATTTATATAAATTTATTGCTTAAACAATTAATTTATGTTACAATAAGCACATAGTTTAAGTCACGAACTATTATTGTGACTTATATAAATTTTTATTTTAGGTGATGAATATGCAAATACATGAATCTGCAGAAAACTACCTTGAAACTATATATATGCTTCAAAAAAAGCTTGGCAGTGTTCGTTCAATAGATATATGCAATGAGCTTGGTTTTTCAAAGCCAACTGTAAGTGTTGCTATGAAAAACTTTTATAAAGAGGGATATATTGATAAAAACGAAGAAGGATATATTACTCTTACCGAAAAGGGAAAAGATATTGCCACAAGAATGTACGAACGCCATGTTATTGTTGCAGAATTTTTTATGTCTATCGGTGTTGATAAAGAAACAGCACTTAAGGACTCCTGTAAAATAGAGCATGATTTAAGTTCTGAAACCTTTGAATGTATGAAAAAGCATTATTTAGAATTTACCGGTAAGGATTTACCGCAGTTTAATTGATTGTATTTCGGTTAAATAAGATAAAACACAGGGTTTATAAGTGAAAGAAACAGAGTTAAGCTAAAAAAATATATTCAAAATTTTACACAAATCGCGGAAGAAAAATAGAAGTCAAAGGACAACATTCTGCGGTATCGTTTTATGAAAATATGGAAAAGAAACACAGGGGCGGATTTTATATTAAAATCCGCCCCTAAAATATATCATTAAATTATTTCATAAGCCTACAAACAAGGTCTGCATAAGCTGATGGATCTTCCAGAGGAAGTCCTGCAATCAACAGAGCCTGATTATAAAGAAGCTCTGAATAAAGCTTTGCCTTTTCATCATCTTTGCCGATATTATCAGCCAAGGCCTTAACTGCGTTATGATTAAGGTTAAGCTCTAAGCACCTTTGAGCTTTCATTCCGCTGCCGGGCTGTACCTGTGCAAAGTATTTTTCCATTTCAAAGGAAATTCCGCCTTTGGCCGTTAAGCATACAGGATGGCTTACAAGCTTTTTAGAGAATATAACCTCATTCACCTTATCGCCTAAAGCGTCCTTTACGAATGTAAGAACCTGTGAATTTTCCTCTTTGTTTTCCTCGTCTTTATTATCGTCTTCTATTCCCAAATCATCATTTGTTACAGAACGGAAAGACTTATCATTATACATTCCCAAGCCCTGAATTGTAAATTCATCTACATCTTCTGTACAATAGAGAATCTCATAACCCTTGCTCTGTAAAAGCTCTGCCTGAGGAAGATTATCAATGGTTGCAATACTTTCGCCTGTTGCAAAGTAAATATACTTTTGCTCCTCTTTCATTCTGTCAACATATTCCTGTAAGGAAACAAGCTTTTTCTCTGTTGAAGAATAGAACAGCAATAAATCCTGTAAAAGCTCTTTATGTGTGCCGTATTCGCTTACAATACCGTATTTAAGCTGACGGCCGAACTGTTTGAAGAATTCCTCGTATTTTTCTCTTTCTTTCTTCATTATTGAAGAAAGCTCGTTTTTAATTTTCTTTTCAAGAGTTTTTGCAATGGTTTTAAGCTGACGATCGTGCTGGAGTACTTCTCTTGAAATATTAAGAGAAAAATCCTGACTGTCGACAATACCCTTTACAAAGCGGAAATGCTCAGGCAAAATCTCCTCGCAGTTATCCATAATAAGAACACCGCTTGAATAAAGCTTTAAACCCTTTTTGTATTCCTTTGTGTAGTAGTCATACGGAACCTTTGACGGAATAAATAAAAGTGCCTTATAAGTTACAACACCCTCAACAGAGGTTGGAATTGTGCAGACAGGTGGCTCAAAGTCAAAGAATTTTTCTCTGTAAAAGGTATTATATTCTTCTTCCGTTACATCCTTTTTGTTTTTCTGCCAGATTGGCGTCATACTGTTAAGAGTTTTTGTTTCAATAACAGTTTCATATTCAGGCTTTTCTTCCGTACCCTCTTTTTGTTTTTGAGTTTCCATATCCATAATAATAGGATAATGAACATAATCGGAATATTTTTTAATAAGATTCTGAATTCTGTACTGGTCGAGAAATTCGCTGTAATTTTCGCCCTCTGTGTCTTCTTTAATATGGAGAATAACCTGTGTTCCTACAGTTCCTTTTTCAATTTCTTTAATTGTGTATCCGTCTGCGCCTGATGACTGCCATCTGTAAGCTGTATCACAGCCGTATTTTTTAGTAAATACGGTTATATCATCTGCTACCATAAATGCAGAATAAAATCCAACGCCAAACTGACCGATAATATCAACATTTTCTTTATCTTTTTCTTCAAGCTGTTGACGGAATTTATATGAACCTGATGAAGCGATGGTACCTAAGTTGTTTTCAAGGTCCTCTCTGTCCATACCTATACCGTTATCTTCAATAACAAGTGTTCTGTTATCTTTATCGGCTTTAATTGTAATTTTAAAGTCCTCTCTGCTCATTCCAACCTTATCATCTGTAAGAGAAATAAAGCATAATTTATCAATAGCGTCGCTTGCATTAGAAATGATTTCTCTGAGGAAAATCTCCTTATGTGTATAAATAGAATTAATCATTAAATCAAGAAGTCGTTTAGATTCCGATTTGAACTGCTTTTTTGCCATTAGCAAAACATTCCTTTCAATTTTTAGTAATTTATTAAAATCAATTCGGATTTTTCAACCGTAAATAATATTATAACTCTTTTTTCATTTGTTTTCAATAAACATTTTGTCAAAATATATCACAATTTATAAAATAGGTAAATTTTCAGAGATAAAATTCATAAAAAGTATAATTTTGTATGAGTTTATAACATCTGATAATGGTTTTGATAAGAATTTCTATTGAAATGCAACATCTTATATGTTAAAATAAAATTAATAATGTGAATTAGTATAAAACATTAGTTTCAGAAAGGATATGGACAAATGTTTAAAATTTTAAAGAAAAGGGTGCTGAATCCTACAGTTACTCTTATGGAAATTGACGCACCGCTGATTGCTAAAAAAGCAGAGCCAGGTCAGTTTATTATTTTAAGAGTTGACGAGGACGGCGAACGTATTCCTCTTACTGTTGCCGATTTTGACAGAGAAAAAGGCTCAGTTACAATAATCTTTCAGATTGTAGGAGCAACAACAGAGCTTCTTAATCACAAACAAGAGGGAGAATATATTCAGGACTTTGTAGGTCCTTTAGGTGTTCCATCACATACAGACGGACTTAAAAAGGTTGCTGTTGTAGGAGGCGGCGTTGGCTGTGCCATTGCATATCCTATTGCTAAAAAGCTTCACCAGCAGGGAACTGAGGTACACTCTGTTGTAGGTTTCAGAAATAAAGACCTTGTAATACTTGAAGAAGAATTTAACAATGTTTCAGATAAAGTTTGTATGATGACAGACGACGGCTCTTACGGCAGAAAGGGTCTTGTAACAGACGCTTTAAAAGAGCTTATTGAAAGCGGCGAGCAGTATGATGAAGTAATTACTATCGGTCCGTTAATTATGATGAAATTCGTTACTTTACTTACAAAACAATATAATATCCCCACAATCGTATCAATGAACCCGATTATGATTGATGGTACGGGAATGTGCGGCGGTTGCAGACTTACAGTTGGCGGAAAGACAAAGTTCGCCTGTGTTGACGGTCCTGATTTTGACGGCTTTGAGGTTGATTTTGACGAAGCTATGGAAAGAGGCTCAATGTATAAGCCTTTTGAAAGAAAAGCTCACGAAGATACCTGCAACTTGTTTAAAAAGGAGGTAGAGTAATTATGCCTAATATGTCACTTAAAAAGAATCCTATGCCAAGTCAGGAGCCTGATGTAAGAAACAAGAATTTTCTTGAGGTTGCTTTAGGCTATACCGAAGAAATGGCAATTGACGAAGCACAAAGATGTTTAAACTGTAAACATTCACCCTGTGTTAACGGATGTCCTGTTTCTATACATATACCGGATTTTATTAAAGAGGTTGCAAACGGTGATTTTGCAAAGGCTTATGAGATTATTTCTCAGTCAAGCTCACTTCCTGCTGTTTGCGGTCGTGTATGTCCTCAGGAAAGCCAATGCGAAGCTAAATGCGTCAGAGGTATAAAGGGCGAGCCTGTGGGTATCGGACGTTTGGAGCGTTTTGTTGCCGACTGGCACAATGCTCAGGAGAATGTTGAAATTAAAAAGCCTGAGTCAAACGGTCATAAGGTTGCAATTGTAGGTTCAGGACCTTCAGGACTTACCTGCGCAGGCGACCTTGCAAAAATGGGATATGATGTAACTGTTTTTGAAGCTCTCCACTTAGCTGGCGGAGTTCTTGTTTACGGTATTCCCGAGTTCAGACTTCCCAAATCAATCGTTCAGAAAGAAATTGATACCCTTAAGGAGTTAGGCGTTAAGGTTGAAACAAATATGGTAATTGGTAAAGTTCTCTCTATTGACGAGCTTATGGAGGACGGCTTTGAGGCTGTATTTGTAGGTTCAGGCGCAGGACTTCCAAGATTTATGGGTATTCCCGGAGAGAATTTAAAAGGCGTTTACTCTGCAAATGAATTTTTAACAAGAGTAAACCTTATGAAATCTTATAAAGAAGACTCCACAACACCGATTATGCACGCTAAAAAGGTTGCAGTTGTAGGCGGTGGTAATGTTGCTATGGACGCAGCAAGAAGTGCAAAAAGACTTGGTGCTGATGAGGTTTACATTGTTTACAGAAGAAGTGAAGAGGAGCTTCCTGCAAGAAAAGAAGAAGTTGAACACGCAAAAGAGGAAGGAATTATCTTTAAGCTTCTTAACAATCCTGTTGAGATTTTACCAAACGATGAAAACTTTGTCGGCGGTATGAAATGTGTTGAAATGGAGCTTGGCGAGCCTGACGAAAGCGGCAGACGACGTCCTGTTGTTAAAGAAGGTTCAGAGTTTACCCTTGATGTCGACTGCGTAATTATGTCTATCGGTACATCGCCTAACCCTCTTATCAAGTCAACAACAAAAGGACTTGAAACACAAAAATGGGGCGGAATTATTGCCGACGATAAGGGCGCAACTTCAAGAATAGGCGTTTATGCAGGCGGCGACGCAGTAACAGGTGCCGCAACGGTTATTCTTGCAATGGGTGCAGGTAAAACGGCAGCCGCAGCAATAGATGAGTATATTCAAAACAAATAAGAATTTATAGTATTACTCCCTCAGTCAGCTTACAATGACTGAGGGAGAGCTATTTTAATATTAAAAACAGTGTAGGAACAATCCTTACGGTTATCCGAAAATTCAATTAAACATTTCCATATATTGTAGGGGCGACCATAAGGGTCGCCCCTACTAATAATATTACTTTAATCCTATATAAATATGTATTTCTGCGTTTTCAAAATCGCTGTTTTGGTATTCTTCAAAATCACATATAAAAGAGCGGGGGATATCCATTTTCCAAAGCTCCTGCCAGAAATCCGAAACAGCTTTTTGCATATTGCCTTTTACAATAAACCTTGCGTATTTTCCCTGAGGAATAACTGTTTTGACAGTGTTTTCGGGGAGTTTATCGGCATTATTTACCCGACAGCCTACTAAAGCGGTATAATCTGCACTTTCACCGTTTTCATAATCATAATATAAGCCTAAAGCCTTAAAATCTGTTTTATTTTGGATTTTTTCATAAATACCATCTTGGTAAAAGTCATTCCATAATCCGCCTATAATTCTTTCCATATCAGGAGAGGAATTATTTGTTCTTGCACTTATTCCTACAACGGTTTTTTCTTCTAAGTTTACAATTTCATAGTTCATAATAAAATTCCTTTCTTAAATTTATTATTATAATCATAAAACAAAAAACACGACATCTATGTGTCGTGTTTTAAAATAATTTATAGAATTAATTTAAATCAAAAAGTGTAAGCTGTTTAAAATTATCTTTTTCTTCAAAGGTCTTAAGAAATTTAAAAATTTCATTATTATTGCAGACAATGTTGTTTTCTTTACATACTTTTTGAAAAATCGACATAAGCTTAGAATTATTCGGACTTGTAACCTCATAGGAGTTTCCGTAGGTTTTGATATATCTTTCCTTTAATCCGGGAAAATGTTTATCAAGATTTTTATAAAAATATTCACGGTTTCCCTCACGTAGTGTAAGTCCCATTCCAAAGCAGATAATTCCGTAAACTTTTGCTTTTATGCAATAGTCTAAAATACCCTTTATGTTTTCTTCCGTATCATTTATGAAAGGCAAAATCGGGTCAAGCCATACAACTGTAGGAATATCGTTTTCATTGAGAATTTTCAGGGTTTCAAACCGCTCTTTTGTTGTGGAAACATTAGGTTCAATAATCTTGCAGAGGTTTTCATCAAAGGTTGTTAAGGTTATCTGAACGACAGCTTTTGTCTTGCTGTTTATTTTTTTAAGAATATCCAAATCTCGCAGAACTCTGCTTGATTTTGTTTGAACAACTGCACCAAAGCCGTATTTTTCAATAAGTATGAGAGACTTTCTTGTATTTTCCGTTTTAAGCTCAATGTGCATATACGGGTCGCACATTGAACCTGTTGCAATCATACATCTTTTTCGCTTGCTTTTAAGTGCCTGTTCCAAAAGTGGAATAGCGTTTTCTTTTACTTCAATATCCTCAAAATCGTGATTTATCTGATAGCATTTACTTCTTGAATCGCAGTAAATACATCCGTGGGTACAACCTCTATATAAATTCATTCCGTTACTTGCCGACAGAATACCTTTTACCTTTACCTTATGCATAAATACCTCTTAAGCTTTTTAGTAATTATATAATCTTAATGCGACATCTGTATGTCCTGTTATAAATATTTTTCAGTAATTTTTTCCGTTGTTTCTTTAAATTCTTTACGCAGGTTTTCAGGCTCTAAAAGCTCTGCCGAGGTTCCAAAACTTAAAAGAAATTCGAACAGCGATTCCTTATCAGTCCAAATATGAGTAATTGTATTTCCTCTATCGGAAACAGAAATATTTTCAATTCCGAAATGGTCTATAATACGCCATTTAACATCTTCTGAAAATAATATGGTTGCGGAGATTTCGCTTGGCTGATGGTCAAATACAACGGGAGTATAGGAGGGAATTTCTTTGATTTCGCTGAATGAATCCTCTGAAATACTGAGATTTACAATTCTGTTCAGCTTAAACATACGAAGGTCTTTACGCTTGTCGCAGTGTCCCCAAACATACCAGGACGACCATTGAAAAACAAGCATATAGGGATTGATTTTCCTTTTTGTTTCACCTTTAGGAGAAAAATATGTAAATACAATTTTTCTTTTTTTATTTATTGCAGTCTGAATAAGCTCAATTTTAGGAGCAAGGGTGTTTTTATACCATGAAGAAAGGTCAATGAAAATGTGATTATCAGCGGTTACGACACTTTGATTTTTTTCAGAAAGCTTTTCCATTAAATTTTTATATTTATTGGTTTTGCATACGCTGTCAAGTCCTTTAAGACCTGCAATAATTGATTGCATTTCCGAGGAGGTAAGCAGAGTTTTATCTATTTTATATCCGTCCATAATATAAATTCCGCCGTTTTTGCCTTGTGTTGCGGCAACGGGAATTCCCGATTTGCACAAGGTTTCAATATCTCTGTTTATTGTACGCCTTGATACCTCGAATTTTTCTGCCAGATAAGGGGCTGTTACTTTATCTTTTTGAAGAAGTACAGTAAGAATACCGATAAGTCTGTCTGTTTTCATATAAATCACCGCTTACATAATATCATATTAATGTACAGTTTACAAACAAAAACGGCAAAGTGTAATTTTACACTTTGCCGTTTAGTAATTTATTTATTATTCAAAATGTCAGTCGATTAAACGCAACCCTGAGCCATCATAGCGTCAGCAACCTTTAAGAAGCCTGCGATATTAGCGCCAGCCATATAGTTGCCTTCCATACCGTACTCTTTAGCAGCTTCATCACATGATTTGAAGATCTCTTTCATAATGTCGTGGAGCTTGCCGTCAACTTCTTCAAATGTCCATGAAAGTCTTGCAGAGTTCTGGCTCATTTCAAGACCTGATGTTGCAACGCCGCCTGCGTTAGCAGCCTTTGCAGGACCGTAAAGTACGCCGTTAGCAAGGTAAACATCAATAGCCTCAGGAGTTGAAGGCATATTAGCACCCTCAGCAACTGCAAAGCAGCCGTTCTGAACAAGGATCTTAGCACTTTCTTCGTCAAGCTCATTCTGAGTTGCACATGGAAGAGCAATGTCACATGGAATTGTCCAGATGCCTTTGCAGCCTTCTGTGTAAACAGCGTCAGGATGTGTGTTTACATATTCTTTAATTCTCTTTCTCTCAACTTCTTTAAGCTGTTTAACGAGAGCAAGATCAATACCGTTTTTATCGTAAATGTAACCGTTAGAGTCAGAAAGAGCAACTACCTTTGCACCAAGCTCTGTTGCTTTCTGAGTAGCATAAATAGCAACATTACCTGAACCTGAGATAACAACTGTTTTGCCCTCAAAGCTCTTACCGTTAGCTTTAAGCATTTCATCTGTAAAGTAGCAAAGACCGTAGCCTGTTGCCTCTGTTCTTGCAAGTGAGCCGCCGAATGTAAGTCCTTTACCTGTAAGTACACCTGACCACTCATTCTTAATTCTCTTGTACTGACCGAACATATAGCCGATTTCTCTTGCACCTGTACCGATATCGCCGGCAGGAACGTCGCAGTCAGGGCCGATATGTCTGCAAAGCTCTGTCATAAAGCCCTGGCAGAAACGCATAACCTCTCCGTCACTTTTACCCTTAGGGTCAAAGTCAGAG
>JAFLSJ010000024.1 GCA_022511005.1 Ruminococcus sp. | reverse complement strand
TCGCCCTTTGATCCTCGCGAGCTTTTGAAAAAGCTCGACCAAAACTTTTGCTTTTATTAAAATCCGTAGGGGCGACCCTTGCGGTCGCCCGCAAAGCAGAACATTTCAAATACATCGTAGGGGCGGATTCAATATCTGCCCACGAATGAATGGACAAATATGGAATTTGTCCCTACGGATATACATAAAACATTGATATTATCTTACGGGCAACCGCAAGGGTTGCCCCTACACCTTTTTATAAATGTTATTTAATATAAAAAAGGTTTATCTTATACAATAACTTTTTTAAAATTTAAGCGGCAGTTTATAACTAACTGCCGCACATTTACTATAAATTATTTATTGAAGATAGACATAATATCATAGAAGGTATCGTCTTCATCTTCTTCGGTTTTTTCAGCCTTTTTACTTGTTGAGTCAACAAGTACATTGTCATCTTTCTTTTTGTCTATTGAATTGCCTTCAGCGTCAAAGCCTGTTGCAATAACTGTTACACTGATAGCATCTTCCATATTTTCGTCAATTACAGCACCCCAGATAATGTTTGCATCCTCTGATACCTTATCTTTAATCATTGTTGAAGCTGCGTCAATATCATCAAGGCTGATGTCAGGAGAAGCTGTAATGTTAATAATAACGCCCATAGCACCGTCAATTGATGTTTCAAGAAGCGGGCTTGAAATAGCCATATCTGCGGCAACAGTAGCCTTATCTCTGCCTGTTGCATTACCCATACCCATATGAGCATAGCCTGCGTCCTTCATTACGGAGGTAACATCTGCAAAGTCAAGGTTTACCATACCGGGAACAAGGATAAGGTCAGAAATACTCTGAACACCCTGACGAAGTACATCATCGGCAATAGCAAAAGCATTTTGTAAAGTAATGCTCTGCTCTGAGAAATATTTTAATCTTTCGTTAGGAACGATAATAAGTGAGTCAACGCAGGTTGAAAGCTCGGCAATACCCTGTTCAGCCTGAGCCATACGCTTTTTGCCTTCGAAAGCAAAAGGCTTTGTAACAACAGCAACGGTAAGGATACCTAAATCCTTAGCAAGCTTTGCAACAACGGGAGCAGCACCTGTACCTGTTCCGCCGCCCATACCGGCTGTTACGAATACCATATCAGTATCTTTAAGTAAAGCAGAAATTTCATCTTTGCTTTCTTCAGCAGCTTTTTTACCAACCTCAGGCATAGAACCTGCGCCCTTGCCGCGAGTCATTTTTTCGCCGATTTGAACCTTTGTTGATGCTTTAGAAAGTCTAAGTACGTGTTCGTCAGTATTTACTGCAATAAATTCAACATTTTTTACAGCCATTTTAATCATACGGTTAATAGCGTTTCCGCCGCCGCCGCCAACACCTATAACCTTAATAACAGGCATAAATTCATTTTCCATTTCTAAATCGAATGCCATTTTAACTTCCTCCTTAATATTCATTCCTGATTTTATATAACTACTTATTAGAACTATTTATACACATAGGTATACTACTTTAATAAAGTAACATATTTTTAAATAAATATCAATATATTTTTTTATAATTAAATATAAAATCTATATTTGTGACATATTTTTTGTGATTTTTTAGCGAAATTTATAATATATCGTCTTATTGTATAGCATTGCTTGATGAAAACATTCACTTTTTATATTATTCGGTGCTGTAATCGTTATCTGAGTAATCTCCCCAACCGTAGTCATCACTGTAATCACCGTCTGAGTAATCTCCCCAATCGTCGTCGTCACTGCCATCGCCGTCCGAGTAATCTCCCCAATCATCGTCATCACTGTAATCGCTGTCCGAGTAATCTCCCCAGTCGCCGTCATCACTGTAATCGCCGTCTGAGTAATCTCCCCAGTCGCCGTCACCGCTGTAATCATCAGGAGAATATCCGCCGTCATCAGACGATTG
The DNA here is from genome assembly GCA_022511005.1 of Ruminococcus sp. Taxonomy (GTDB): domain Bacteria; phylum Bacillota; class Clostridia; order Oscillospirales; family Acutalibacteraceae; genus Ruminococcoides. Next base: position 22,131 of record JAFLSJ010000024.1, on the reverse strand, counting down.
CCATGTATAGCCATCATCAGCATCAGAAGCGTTATCTGAATCGGTTACAGGCTGTGTGGTAGGCTGCTGTAATGCAGTCTCCACAGCCTTGGTCGGAACAGTTACATCAAGGGTAATTTCCTCATCTTTAAAATATGACTTTTTAGTTGAGTTACATTCAGAAACATTAAGCGTACCCTCAGCTTTAACGGCACCGTTCTGGTCAAGCTTTTCTATAATAATAGTCATAGCCGTTTTCAGTTTATAGCCAATATCTTCAGGCAAACCGATAATGATTTTAATTCTGTTATCATAAATCATATTTATATTTGCTGGCTTTCTTACATCTATATAGCTGATACCCTCATACTCATTTTCAGTAATACAAGCATTAATATCCTTAAGAATTTTAGTGATATTATCGTCTGCAAATTCTATATATTTTCCTACCTCGGTATTTTTTATTTCAGAACATAAAATAATCGGCAGATTTTCAATATTTTCGTCTGAAAGCTCAAGTATTCTTCCCTCTGCGCTTACTTTATAAAACTGATTATTACTTACCAAAACATAGGCAGGTTCTGCATTTTTTACTGTTATTGTAATTGTGTCGGGAATTTTAAAGTCTACTCTTACATCTTCAATATAAGGCAATGTATCTTTTATTTTTTCAGGAGTTGAATTAAATTTTGCAAGAAAAATATTCTCCTCCATCTGAACCGAGCTTAACTGAACAATCAGCTGTTCATCATATAAGGTATTACCCTCAACGTTGATTTTTTCTGTTTTAAACAGAACCGTCAAGGATAAAATCAAACCGATAATCAATACAACGGAGAAAATTATAACATATGTAATAATATGCTTAATTTTTCTTCTTTTTGGAGAAAGAGGGGCTTTTTGATTTTTATTTTTGTATTTTTTGATTTTTGCCGCTTTTTGTTTTCTGATTTTTGATTCATCAACAAAGAAATTATCATTATAAACATTTGACGGTAAATTTTCAGAAACATTACGCTTAATATTTTTATTAGATTTAACAGGCTTTTTTATAGGCTCAGTTTTGTCAACTGATTTACTTCTTCTGTTTTTTTCTTCCGCTAATTTTCGTTCTCTCTGATAATTTTTAGCCTCTCTTATCATTTTCTTTCTGTCATTTTTTCCACTCAAGAGGCAGCCCTCCTTTCTTTAAACGTCCCTTATTTTATCTAAATTTTCTTAACTGTTGCACCTAAGCCTGAAAGTACAACCTCAAAATTCTCATATCCTCTTTCAAGATATTTAATACCTGCAACCTCCGTTGTTCCCTCGGCTGCAAGCCCTGCGGTAACAAGAGCGGCGGCTCCTCTTAAATCCTGCGCTTCAACAAAAGCACCCGATAAAGTATCAACACCCTCTACTATTGCAACCTTTCCCTCAACCTTTATATTTGCTCCCAGCCTTGCAAGCTCTCCAACATGCTTATATCTGCTCTCAAAAATATTCTCCACAAAACAGGTTGTTCCGTCTGCAACAGTTAAAGCTGACATAACAGGGGCTTGTGCATCAGTGGGAAAACCGGGATACGGCATTGTTCTTATACTTTTTACGGCTCTTAATTTTTCAGGCGCCTGAAAGTACATACTGCCCTTTGAGCAAAGTATTTTACAGCCTGCTTCCTCAAAGGTTGAAATTATAGAATTTAAATGCTCTGCAACGATTCCTCTTATGATAATCTCCGAGCCTGTTATAGCCGCACAGGACATTAAGGTTGAAGTAACAATTCTGTCCGAAATAATAGTATGTTGGGCGCTGTCCAGCTTATCAACGCCGTCAATAACAATTGTACCCTCGCCTGCACCGTAAATTTTTGCACCGCATTTATTTAAAAAATCCGCTAAATCGCAAATTTCCGGCTCACGTGCGGCGTTTGTAATTGTAGTTGTACCGCTTGCATTTACTGCCGCAAGCATTATGTTTTCTGTTGCACCTACGCTTGGAAAAGACAGTGCAATTTTAGTTCCTTTAAGTCCTTTCGGTGCTGAACAGTCAAGAATACCGTGATACTCTTTTATTATTGCACCCATTTGTCTTAAAGCCTTTAAATGTAAATCTATTGGTCTTGGACCTAACTCACAGCCTCCGGGAAAAGAAAGCTTTGCTCGTTTATTTCTCGACAAAACTGCACCAAGAAAAACAATTGAGCTTCTCATTTCCCTCATTAAGCCGTGAGGTATATCAAACCGACGGATATCATCGGTATTTACAAGCATTGTTTTATCGTGACGGCTCACTTTACCGCCAAGATATCTTAATATTTTAACAGCTGCATCAACATCGCTTAAATTTGAGCAATTATGCAGTATGTTTTCACCTCTGCACAAAATAGTTGCCGCAAGTATGGGCAACGCACTGTTTTTAGCTCCTTGAACTTCAACTTCTCCCGAAAGCTTTTTAGCCCCTTCAATAAGCAGTCTTGACACAGCAAACACCCTTTCAAAGAAGAAATATAATAACCTCTATATTCTATGTTTGAAAAAGTGCTTTGTGACTTTAGTTAAGCTAATTTTAAAAGACTTTTTATTACAGCGTAAATTCTTTCGTTAGCATCTGTAATAGCCATTTTTCTTGAATTTTCCGAATACTCTTTTAATTTTTCGGGATTTAAAACAAGTGAATCTATTTTTTCTGTAATGATAGTATCGGTTAAATCTTTTTCTTCAATTATTTCTGCCGCCTTTGCATTAACAAGCGCCATAGCATTATGGTACTGATGATTCTCAGCAACATTAGGCGACGGAATCAAAACCGCAGGCTTACCCATAGCCTGAATTTCACTTAAGGTAATTGCACCTGCTCTGCAAACCACCACATCAGCGGCAGCCATACAGGTAGGCATATTATCAATATATTCTCTTATATCAAGGTTTTTACACTCTGAAATATCCGTTCCCTTTTCTTTAACTAAATCAGGGAACCACTTGCCGTACCTTCCGTAAGCGTGAATATGCTGGTATCTTCCGTCTTTACCGCTTCTGGCAATAACATCTGCAACAGACTCGTTAATTTTTCTTGCGCCTAAGCTGCCGCCGAAGGAAAGCACAACAGGTCTTTCATCAAGATTAAGTTCTTTTCTTGCATCAGCCTTATTAACCTTTAAAATATCTGCTCTGACGGGATTCCCCGTAACTACAAATTTACAGTCTTTATCAAGGTATTCCTTTGCGTCCTCTATTGCAAGCATTACTCTTTTTGCAAGCTTTGAGAGCATTTTTGTAGTAACGCCGGGAAAAGCATTTTGCTCGTGAATAATAATCGGCACGCCCATTTTTGCAGCCTTTCTAAGCACAGGTCCGCTTACATATCCACCTGTACCTACACATAAATCAGGCTTAAAATCTTCAATAATTTTCTTTGACTGATGTGATGATGTTATAATCCTCTTTACGGTTTTAGCGTTTTCTACCATAGCCTTAGGAGATATCTGTCTTTTAAAACCGCTGATTGTAATTGGTGCAAAGTCAAAACCCGCTTTAGGAACGAGAGTTTCCTCCATTCCGCCTTTATTACCTACAAAAAGGATTTCTGCATCGGGATTTTTTGAACGAACATATCCTGCAATAGCAAGTGCAGGATTTATATGACCTGCCGTACCGCCGCCTGCAAATAAAATTTTCATATCTTTTCCCCCTAAACCTTTACCTACTGTTTTTCAATATTTGCCGTTCGGGAAATTGAAAGCACAAGTCCCATTTGAGCAAGTATCATAATCAGAGAACTGCCTCCGTAACTGAAAAACGGTAAGCTGATACCCGTATTAGGCATCCAGTCTGTTATAACCAAAATATTCAAAATAACCTGTAAGCCAATCTGTGCTGTTAAGCCTATACCCAAAAGCTTTCCGAATTTATCTTTAGCTCTTAAAGAGAGAGTTATACCTCTCCAAACAAGTAAAGCAAAAATTAATAGAATAATTACTGCACCGATAAGCCCCAATTCTTCACAAACAATGGCAAAAACAAAGTCGTTCTGAGGTTCGGGCAGGTAGAGATATTTTTGCCTTGACTGACCAAGACCAAGTCCCCATAAACCACCTGAGCCGATTGCATAAAGAGAGTTTCTTGTTTGCCAAGTATCCTGCCACATTTGTTCGTCGGTATATATAAGAGCCTGACCCCATCCATCCATACGGGTCATTGCATAGGTCAGTCCGCCTGTAATCCACAGAATTAAAACTACAACTACAATAGCCGCACCGCCGATTGCAATATACTTCATTTTCATACCTGAAATATACAGCATTAAGGCAGTAAGCATAAACACAATTGCAGTACAGGAATAGTGAGGCTCAAGTACAAGCAAAATTGCCGTTGAACCGAATATTACAACTCCGGGAAGTATGCTGTATTTTGCAAATTCCATTTTGTTATAGTATTTACTGCCCCAATGAGCAAAAAACAAAACGATTGCAAACTTAGTAATTTCCGAAGCCTGAATACCGAAAGTACCTATTCCGATCCACCTGTGTACACCGTTGATTGCAGGAAGAAGAAGTACCGCCACTAAAGCAACATATGAAACACCCAGTACAAAGGGGGCAATTTTATGAAGCTTATTATAATTGAAAAAAGAAATTCCCAGCATTACAGCCACGCCTATAACGGCAAATATAAGCTGACGTTTTAAATAATAGTAGCTGTCATTCCTTGTATAGTAAGCAACAGGATAACTTGCGGAAAACATCATAATCATACCGATTATAAGCAAAACAAGAATTATAAGGCAGAAGGGCAAATCAATGCCCATACCTCTTACAAACCAACCTTTTTTTCTATTGTTTTTTATTTTTTTATTTCCGGAACGGACAAAATTATTCTGAACTTTTGCACGCTGATTTTCTCTGTACTTTTCATCATAAATGCGGTTAATGTCCGCTTTTAAAAACATTTCCTGATAAGAAGTCATGCTTTTCTCCCTTCCGCAAATTTTTAAAAATTTAATCTATATTAAACAAACACACGAATACATACAAATTTAAGGTTACCTTTGCACTCCGTACATTACGCAGAAGAATGCAATTGCACCGAATATTACTGTTACAAAACTGAACACAGCAACTATTTTAACCTCGCTCCAGGCGCACATTTCAAAGTGATGATGAATTGGGCTCATTTTAAAAAGTCTTTTGCCGTGGGTCAATTTAAAATATGTAACCTGAATCATAACAGAGAACATTTCAGAAAGATAAATAATTCCGATTGGAAGTAATAAAATCGGCATATTAAGCGCAAAAGCAATTGCGCAGACAATACCTCCTAAAAACAGAGAGCCTGTATCTCCCATAAATACTTTTGCAGGGTGGAAGTTCCAAACAAGAAATCCCAGACATCCGCCTGCAACAGCCGCACTCATTGCAGTTACTCCAAGATAGCTTAAAAGGCTTGCAATAAGCATAAATGCCAGACAGGCAAAGAATGTAACCGAACCGTTAAGACCGTCAACACCGTCTGTAAGATTTACTGCATTTACAACGCCCACAATGACTATGGCGGCAATAATATAGTAAAAAAATCCTAAATCTACTGTTCCTATAAACGGAATTATGGTTTCTGTACCAAATCCGAAAGCCGCAAGAACAATAAGATAAACAGCGGCAATACCAAATTGGAGTGCTAATTTCTGAACAGCAGTTAAGCCGAGATTTCTTTTTTTGACAACCTTGATATAGTCATCTAAAAATCCTACAATGCCATAGCATAAAGCCATACCTAAGCCTGCGTAAATAAATACGGATTGTCTTGACATATCAGGCAAATACATTTCAAAGAAATTTGAACCAAATGCAATGAATAAGGATACACTGACAATCGTTGTAACACAAATGGCAATAATAAACATTATTCCACCCATTACAGGGGTTCCCTGTTTTTTCTCATGCCATTTAGGACCGATATCAAGAATTGTCTGCCCGAAATTCAGCTTATGCAAATACGGTATTAAATACTTGCCCAGCAAAGCAGAAATCCCAAAGGAAATTGCCGCAGTTAATAATGTCCATAAACCATAAACCATAAATAATCTTTCCTTTCAGTAAACTTCCTACTGTCATTTTAATATGCTGTTAAGCACATCCAGAATTTCAAACAAATCCATTCCCAATCCATAGAAAACAGCCGCACACATAAGCACATTTACTACATCAATTTTATTTTTATTGTTTATAAAAACTCTGCCCATATTTGCATCTGTCATAATTTCAAAGCTTTTATTTTCTAAGTGATTTTGAATGTTTATCAAAACCACGTCAGCTTTGTTATTTGTAAGTGAATATGTTACTGTTTTTTGATTATTGCATTTGCCGTAATCAAAGGGAATAACATATAAATCAAATCCTGCTTCAGATTCTTGTTTCTTGTCGCTTATGAGAAACGCATTTTTATTCGCCTTAAAATCAGTCTTTTCTGAAAATTTATTTACCAGTGATATTAAGTCACTGTTTTTTGTGTCCGCAAAAGTAATCATTTTTTCCTCATTAGTCGTTTAATGTTTGAGATGTTGCAAATTTAACGGTTACAACAGTTCCCGGTTTTACCTGTGTTCCCGGCTCTATATCCTGAGAAACAGATACCACATCTGATGAACCAGCATTTGAAATACTTGCATTTACACCGCTGTTTGATGCAATTGCGTTTACATCGCTGATTGAGTAGCCTACAAGGTCAGGAACCGTAACTGTTTCGCTGTCACTTGAATCATCGGTATACAGAACCACATTACCGCCGTTTGGAATTTTAGCTGAAACGCCGGGGATTTGAGAGGTTACCTTTTCTCCGTCACCCTTAATTGTTACGGTAAAGCCTGCTTCCTGAGCCTTTTGCTCTGCTTCGCTGACTGTAAGACCAACATAAGCACCTGCAACAGTATCAACATACTCTCTTTCGTCATCGTTATATTCAGCCTGTACCTGTAAGTAAGGAAGAACCTCCGACATAATGTTAATAAATACAGGAGAAGATACCTTACTGCCGTAATAGAACTCGCCCTTGGGAGTATCAAAGAATACAAGCATTGCAATCTTAGGATTATCGGCAGGAGCATATCCGCAGAAAGAAGAAATATAGTCCTCTGAACCTTCTGATGAGGTAAGCTTCTCGGAAGTACCGGTTTTACCTGCTACACGGTAACCTGCAATATAGCCGTTGTTTGCACCGCCCGATGAAGTATTGTATTCAAGAATTTCATTCATTTTATCCGATACTTCTTTTGAAATAACCTGACGCTTGATTTTACTTTCGGTATTTTGAATTACATTACCTTCGCTGCTTACAATCTGTCTTACAACATAAGGCTGAACAAGATATCCGCCGTTTGCTACTGTGGAACAGGCTGTAATCATCTGAATAGGTGTAACTGCAATACCCTGTCCGAAGGAAGCAACAGCCAAGTCAACAATGCTCATTGAACCGTCTTGGCTAAAGAAGAGGTCTTCTGATTCGCCGGGTAAGTCTATACCTGTTCTTTGGCTGAAACCGAACGCCTGATAATACTGCCAGTATTTTTCAGCTCCGACAAGCTGACCTATCTGAATAAACGCAGGGTTACAGGAATTACAGATTGCTTGAGTGAAGTTTTGCACTCCGTGACCCGACGTTTGGTGACAGTGCATAGGTCTTGCATCGGCAACCCTCATTGAACCTGAACAGCTGAATGATGTATTATCATCAACAAGACCCTCATTAAGAGCCATAGACGCTGTTACCATTTTAAATACAGAGCCGGGATAATATGTATCACTTATAGCCTTGTTACGCCACATCTGAGAAAGTGCCTCACCTGTTGCCGCGTCCTGCTTATCCTCAGGCAAAGCGTCAATTTTCTTTTGTGTCTCCTCGGGAAGTGTATAAGGGTCGTTAAGGTTATATCCGCCTACAGTTACACAGGCAAGAATTGCACCTGTATCAACCTCCATTGCAATGCAAACTCCGCGGTTTTTAACTGCATTGTCTTCAAGCCCCTGTTTCATATATTTTTCGCAGATAGATTGGATCGTTTCGTCAATTGTAAGATAAATATTGTTGCCTTCTTCGGCTTCAACATTTTGCTCGTACTGGAAAGGCATATCAGTGCCGTTTGCGTTTTGTGCAGTGATTATCCTGCCGGGCGTACCTGTTAAGTAGCTGTCATACTGATACTCAACGCCCTCAAGCCCCTGATCGTCGCTACCTGTAAATCCGATTACACTGGAAGCTAAATCGTTATAGGGATAATATCTCTTGTAGTCGTCAAGAAGCTGAACAAGATTGGGAAGATCGTATTTTTCTTCAATTTTATCCTGAAGCTTGATAATTTCTTCTCTTGTATCACTTTCTATTTTTCTTTTAACAACAACATAGTAGCTTTTTTGCTGAGTTTTTTCATAAACATTTTTCTCATCAAGATCAAGAATTTTTGCTAAATCTTTTGCAACTTCAACTCTCTGCTCCTCAGATTTAAAATATGCAGGAGCCAGAACCACTTTCCAGACAGATGCACTTTGTGCCAGAATTTTCCCGTTTGTGTCATAAATGGTTCCTCGTTTTGCATTGATTGTTGTATCGGTAAGCTGTTGTTCAACAGCCTTTTCCTGAAGATATGTACCGTCAACAAGCTGAAGATATGCAAGTCTTGAAATAACAGCGCCAAAGCCTGCCACTAAAATTAAAAGAATTAACATTACCGTACGGCGTCTTAATCTTTGATTGGGGCCTACATCAGATTTTTTATGATATTTAATATAATTCTTTGCCATTAAAAATGCCCCTTTCACATATATTATCTATTAAAAACAATAAATAAATTATCGAAAAAAGAGTTAAGATTAAAATCTCAACTCTTATTTCCTCATAACATACTTATATTAAGTTTATTAAAATGTTATGACCAAAGATTTGAAATTGCATTGGAAATCTGACTAAGGAAATCGTTGTCAGTTTCCTGAGTAATCTCTGCTTTGTCGCCTTTAGACAGTTCCACAAATTCCTTTTGAGCATTTGTTGCTTTGGTCATACCCAGTCTATTTTCTGCATACTCCTGAATGCCTGATGTTGAAAGTTTTGATTGTACAGCCATCTGAGTTTGAGTATAAACGCTCTGCTGATCTGAAAGCACGTTTTGGGCAGATATAATCTTCTGGTTAAGTTCAGTAAGCTGAACTTGTCCCATAATTATGGTTATTACAACGGAGGCAATGGCAATTACACCCAAAGCTCCCCCGATAACTTTTAAAGGACTATGTTTACGTAATCTGATTTTATGTATTGCCTCCTGAGGTATTTTTACAACCTTGGGAGGATTTTTCTTCTTTTTCTTGATTGCCTTTGCCTTTTCTAATTCTTTTGCAGCAGTATCAAACAAAGACAAGTCGTATGCTGATGTTTTATTATAATCCATAAGCTGCACCTCTAAGTTATAAATAAATCGTGGTAATTCGTTTAAAAAGTATGTAATTTATGGTTAAAATTGATTGTTTTTTCTTTAAAAAAATAAAAATTACAAGATTTTAACAATTTTTAATTCTTTATAATCATTTCATTGTGAAAATGATTGAATGTAATTTCTTTTACGGAATATATTGTGGATTTTTCAAATAAAAACCACAATTTCTTGTGTTGTTACATTTTTTACAATCTTGTTATATTTTACTACAAAAAGGTTGTTTTGTCTATAGCAGAAAGAAATAATTTTAAATTTTTTTAAATTTTTTCGCATATTCTAAGTTTTGCACTTCGAGAGCGTAAATTTTTATCTAATTCTTGTGAATTTGCTATAATCGGTTTTCTTGAAACAGCTTTTGCCTTAGGTTTATTTCCGCAAACACAAACAGGAAAATCCTTTGGACAGGTACAGCCTTTAAACCATTCTGCCATTTTCCTTTTTACTATTCTGTCCTCTAAGGAATGGAAAGTAATTACGGCAAGTCTGCCCTGAGGATTTAGAATTTCAAAGGCTTCGTCCAAACCTTTTTCAAGTGCCTCCAGCTCGTGATTTACTGCAATTCTTAATGCCTGAAAGGTTTTTCTTGCAGGATGCCCGTCTCTTCTGGCCCTTTGCGGAACCGAAGCTTTAATAATCTCCGCAAGTTCAAAGGTTGTTGTAATGGGTTTTATTTCACGTTCTTTAATAATTGACTTTACTATAGAATTTGCGTATTTTTCCTCGCCGTAGGTAAAAATAATTTTGGTAAGTTCCTCAAAGCTTAATGAATTTACCAAATCTGCGGCAGTCAAACCCTGCTGGCTCATTCTCATATCAAGAGGTGCATCTTCGTGAAAAGAAAATCCCCTCTCTGCTGTGTCAAGCTGATGGGACGAAACTCCAATATCAAGCAGTACACCGTCTACCGAGTAAACCTGATTTTCTGCAAGAAGCTCCTTCATATTAGAAAAATTGCCTTTCAAAATAACCGAGTTAGGTTCATTTTTAAATCTTTCCGTAACCGCTGCGATAGCGTCAGGGTCTTGGTCAATAGAATAAAGCTTTCCGCTTATAAGCCGCTTTAAAATTTCAGATGAGTGTCCGCCGCCTCCGGCAGTACCGTCAACATATATACCGTCAGGCTTAATGTTAAGCCCGTCAATTGTTTCCGAAAGTAAAACAGGAATATGTAAAAAATCCATAAAACACCTTAAAATTTCAGCAGTTCAAGAGCTTCTTTAAGATTTGCTTTCTGCGCTTCAATAAACATATCGAATTTTGCTTTATCCCATATTTCAACTCTTGTATCCATACCTACAACCACAGCGTCTTTATCAAGTCCGGCAGATTCTCTTAAAAACTGAGGAATACTTACTCTGCCCTGTGCGTTGGGAGAAACCTCCACCGCAGGTGAAACCATTACATACTGTAGGCTCATAGCCTTATCGGCAGGGAGCAAGCGGATTTGCTGTCTTAAATGTTCAAACTGTTCCTGTGACATTGCCTGAACACAATCTGTAAAACCTTTTGTTAAGTAAAATACTTCTCCAAGCTCTTCTCTAAATTTTAGCGGCAAAACTATTCTGCCTTTAGCATCTATCGAATTATTAAATGTACCTGAAAACAATTTTACCGCCTCCTTTAAAAAGAATAAAAAAGTGTTTTTTGTGCCACTTGCAAGACACTTTATGACACCAAATGTCACCTAAGTACATTATAATCTACTTTATATTAAAATGCAAGAAAAATATAGCTTTTTCTCAAACTTTTTTTAATTTTTTTCTGTATACTTCAAATTACTCTAATTTTAGACAAAAAAATCCCCGTATACGTTATGTATACGGGAAAATTTTAAATTATTAATGAAACGATATATTCTAAAATTATTTTTCTGATTTTCTCTGAGTATTAAGAATACTCTGTCTTGTTTTCTTGATTTCGTTATACTGATTGGAAAGTGAAGTTTCAACACTTTTCATCATATCATCAACATACTGGTTTGCAGCTTTTTTAACGCCTGCTGCCTTTGTTTTTGCATCATTTAAAATTTCAAGTGCCTGTGATTTTGCCTGCTTTGTGATTTCGTGCTGGTCGATCATAGCCTTTCTGCGTTCTTCAGCCTGCTTGATGATTTCTTCAGCCTCTTTTTTAGCCTGAGACAAAATCTGATTTCTGTCATTTACAATGTTTTTAGCCTGTCTTACCTCAGTAGGAACTGCATCTTCAATTTCATCAAGGATATCTAAAACAGTATCTCTGTTTAGTAAAACCTTGTCATTTGCAAAAGGCATACCCTTAGCGTCATTTACCATTTCCTGCAATTCATTTACTAAATCTTCCATTTTCATTTTAATCCACTCTCCTTATGTATTAAAAATATTTATATTTAATTTAATACCACACTTATCATTTTGCTGAAAGTCTTTCAACAATTCTATCCAGAACACAGTCCGGAACAAACCCTTTAATATCTCCGCCTAAAGAGGCAACTTGTTTAACCATACTTGAGCTTAAGTACATATACTTGGATTCCGCAGTAAGAAAAATTGTTTCCAAATCAGGATTTAAAATTTTATTTGTCAAAGACATCTGAAATTCATATTCAAAGTCGGATACGGCTCTTAACCCTTTAACAATAGCAGTAACATTGCGTTTTTTAGCATATTCGGCCAGAAGTCCTTCAAAGCTTACTATTTCAACATTTTCTAAATTTTCAGTTGATTTTACAAGCAAATCTATTCTTTCATCAATAGAAAAGCTTGAATTTTGCTTAGACGGATTAGCCAGCACGGCAACTATAACATAGCTAAACATTTTTGAAGCCCTGCTGATAATATCAATATGACCTAAAGTTACGGGGTCAAAGCTTCCGGGACAAATCACTGTAGTTTCCAAATTTTACACCTCAATAAACTCTTTGTGCTTATAGGTCGTTATTTTTATTTTACCATAGCGATATTGTCTGTCAAGAATAAAATCACCCAACTGTTCCGGGAGCTGTTCATCAACAGGATTTTCGCATAAAATAACTCCGCTTTTTCTCATTACCTGCGGTAATAACTCCAAAGCTTTCTGAAGTATACCCTTGTTATAAGGAGGGTCAAGAAAAGCAATATCAAATTCGCCGCTTTTCATAGACAAAAAGCCAATGCTGTCAGTATTTAAAACCTTAGCATTATCAGCAAGCTTTGTAGTGTTTAAATTTTTCCTGACAATTTCTACTGCCTGCTTTCTGTTATCAACAAACACAGCCTCAGCGGCACCTCTGCTTAATGCTTCAATGCCCATCTGACCGCTTCCTGCAAAAAGGTCTAAAAACCTTCTGCCCTGAATATGAAACTGAATAATTGAAAAAACAGCCTCTTTAATTTTATCGGTAGTAGGTCTTACTTCTTCCCCTGAAAGAGTTTCAAGACGTCTGCCTTTTGCAGTACCTGTAATTACTCGCATAGTATACTCCTTTAGTAGCAATAGCATTATATCACAAACTTGTAACTTTTATATTTAATTATTAGAATTATTGTAAATTTCAGCAATTTATTGTAAAAAAGCTGTAATTTTTGGAGGTTTTTACAGCATTAATACTGATACCTGATAGAAAGCTTAAAATAGATTTTTCGCCAAAGATATTAAAGCTTTCTGTTAGGTTTCAGTATCAGTCGGTTTTATGAAAATAATTATAAACTGCCGACGCTGCATTTTTTGTCATCTTCGGAGCCTGTTCAAGCTCTTGTAAATCGGCATTTTTTATATTTTCGATGGTTCTGAAATACTTTAAAAGTGCCTTTGCACGGGTTTCTCCCACATATTCAATATCTGTAAGTGAGCTTTTGAAGGTGTTTTTACTTCTTCTCTGATGATGATACCCGATTGCAAAACGGTGAACCTCATCCTGAATTGAGCTTACAAAGGTAAAAACCTTTCTGTGAGGACTTATTGCAATCTCATGTCCCTCGTCGGTAATTGCCCTTGTTCTGTGCTTTGAGTCCTTAACCATACCGAATAAAGGCACATTAACACCCTTATAACTCATCACCTGTCTTACTGCGGCAACTTGTCCTTTACCGCCGTCAAGTAAAATTAAGTCGGGCAATCTTCCGAAACCCTCGTTTGTATCTTTTTCTTTTTCATATTCGTCAAAACGCCTTTCAAGCACCTCTGCCATAGAAGCGTAATCGTCCTGGCCGTCAAAGCCTTTGATTTTAAATTTTCTGTAAGCAGATTTTAAAGGCTTGCCTTTTTCATAAACAACCATACCCGCTACATTTTCCGTGCCTGCAAGGTTTGAAATATCGTAAGATTCAATATATTCAGGAATTCTATCAAGTTTCAGTAAATTTTTTAACTCTTCAAGCACTGTATATTCTCTGCTTGTTCTGCCTTTTAGCTGTGCAATAGCCTCGGCTGCATTATTTTTGCACATCTGTACAAGCTGAGCCTGTTCCCCTCTTTGAGGAATATTTATATAAATTCTGCTGCCTTTCTTTTCGGAAAGCCATTTTTCGGTCACTTCAAAATCGGAAATTTCTCTATCCAAGGTAACATTTTTAGGAATCGTATCCCTCATTGTGTAATAAGAAATAATAAATTCGCTAAGCTCTTCTTCATTGCCCGATATTCCGTCAACAATAAAGCTTTCTCTGTCAACAAGACTTCCGTTTTCAAATCTGAATACCTGAAAACAGCCTTTATCCCCATCAGACATAAGGGCAATAACATCCTGATCCTTAACCTTATTAGCTACAACTTTCTGCTTTGTGCCCATCTTCTTAACAGCCTGAATTTTATCTCTTATTCTTGCCGCACGCTCAAATTCAAGATTTTCTGCGGCAATATTCATTTCTTCCGTCAATTGTTTTATAGATTCGCCGCTGCCGCCCTTTAAAAATGCAATTGCCTGATTAACGCTTTCGTTATATTCTTTAAAGCTGATTTTTCCTGTACAGGGTGCCATGCATTGCTTTATATGATAATTAAGACAAGGTCTGCCCTTTCTGAAATCAGCAGGGAATTTTCTGTTACAGGTTGGAAGCTTAAAAATTTTCACTGCTTCTTCAACTGCATTTTTTACATAATAACTGCTTTTATATGGACCTATATACGTGGCACCATCATCCGGTTTTTGCAGTGCATAAGTAATTTTTCTCCATTTTTCATCACTTATACGGATATAGCTGTAACCCTTGTCGTCCTTTAAAAGAATGTTGTATTTTGGCGTATGCTGTTTAATCAAACTACATTCAAGAATTAATGCCTCAAATTCGCTGTCGGTGATTATATATTCAAAATCATCAACATTATCAACCATTCTTCTGACCTTTTCAGCATGGTTATTCTGAGAGCCGAAATATTGGCTGACCCTGTTTTTAAGAGCCTTAGCTTTACCTATATAAATTATTTTTCCGCTTTTGTCGTGCATAATATACACGCCCGGAGAAAGCGGAAGTGACATTGACTTTTTTCTTAACTCATTTATCTTTTCATTCATATTTTTCACCGGTTAAATTTAAATCTTAACATTAAAAAGGAACTTTCTCAAAATAAAAAGTTAAGTAGAACATTTCTTAAACATTGTAGGGGACGATGCCTACATCGTCCCAAAAAGGTTTCATCGGACGGGCTGATGTAGGCATCAGCCCCTACAATTATGCAGAAATGCTTTATTTAAATTTTAGGGGCTGTCTCAAAACTTAATTTGTTTTAAGACAGCCCCTTATTTTACCCAATATTAAATATATAAATTAGTCAGCAAAACCTGATTCAACAAGAGCAACAAGACCTTCAACAGCATCTGTTTCATCAGAACCGTCAGCGATAACTTTAATTGTAGTACCGCCGATAATACCTAAAGACAATACACCTAAAAGGCTTTTAGCATTAACTCTTCTCTCTTCTTTTTCCACCCAGATAGTCGATTTATACTCATTAGCCTTCTGAATGAAAAATGTTGCCGGACGAGCATGTAAACCGGCTTTATTTTGAACTAATACATCCTTAACATACATCTTAAAACCCTCACTGACTTAATAAATTTTGCCATCTGTTTTTATCAACATATTAGCTTTTAACTAATTATAACCACAAAAAAGGACAAGGTCAACTAAAAAAAATAAATTCGTTTTGATACACTATTTAAGCATAAATTTAATATCCATTTATTGTGCAACTTAACGGATTGCTGACGGAATTTTTATACAAATGCGATAATTTATTTGTGTATTTTTAAAAACCAATTATCATATAAAGATTTTATTGTAAAAAATAACTATATTGTATTAATAAATTTTCCTATGTTAATTATATTGTTTTAAATCAAAAATATGATTTACTCTATATTATATCCATTATCTTCTAAAAATTTCCTTTCCTTTTGAGAAAGTTCTGCATCCTTTAACATTTCAGGGCGTTTTTTTGCCGTATTCAAAAGGCTGTTCTCTCTTCGCCACTTTTCAACATTTGCGTGATGTCCGCTGTAAAGCACAGGAGGCACTTCTTTTCCTCTCCATTCTATAGGCTTTGTATATTGAGGATATTCAATCAATCCGTTAAAATGGCTTTCATCTGTAAAACATTCGTCATTTGAAAGAACCCCCGGTACAAGCCTTGCTACTGCGTCTGCAAGAACCAATGCAGGAAGCTCACCGCCTGTAAGTACATAATCGCCGATAGATATTTCTTCATCAACAAATTCATCAAGAACTCTCTGGTCAACTCCCTCGTAATGACCACACAAAATACAAATATTATTCATTTGTGAAAGCTCTTTAAGCCTGTTTTGGGTAAGAGTTTTCCCCTGCGGTGACATATAAATAAAATGAGGTCTTTCTTCTGTTTGCTCGCAAATATTTTCAAAGCAAAGTGCAATAGGTTCTGCCTTCATAAGCATACCCATTCCCCCGCCATAGGTTGTATCGTCTACTCTTTTATGCTTATCAAAGGCAAAATCACGAAGCTGATGACAGTTTACTTCAATCGCTCCGCTTTTTTGTGCTCTGCCTATAACGCTTTCACTCATAACCGCCTGACACATCTCGGGAAACAAGGTTATAAAATCAATCCTCATCATCAAAAATTCCTTTCATAGGTCTGATTTCAACGACTTCGTTCTCTACATCCTTGTTGATTACAACCTGCTCAATTACAGGTACATAAAACTTTTTGTTATCGTCATTTGTAACCTCGTAAACATCGTTGGCACCTGTATATAAAACATCAGTAATTTTGCCGTAAACTGCACCAGTATCTATATCTTTTACAACACAACCAAGCAAATCCTGAACAAAATTTACGCCTTCTTCAAAATTAATATCATCTCTGTTAATATAAAGCACTTTTCCTCTTAACATATCGGCTTCTTCAATGGAATTTACATTTTTGATTTTTACAAGTGCAATATTTTTATGAGGTCTGCTTTTTACCTGAATTTTCTCCTGCCCCTCTTTAAAATATAGATTTTTAAAATAACATAAAAATTCAGGGCTGTCACACCAACATTCAACACGAACTTCACCGTTCAAGCCGTGTGTACCTACAATTTTGCCTACCTCAAGAAATTGTTTTATCATAATTTCACCGTCTCCTGCAATATTTTTGAATTTATAGAAGGTCGCCGTTCGCCTAATTTTTTAATTATTTTAGGGAGAGTTTCGCGGTCACTGACCGCGACAAAGGGCTTCTCGCCCTTTGAGCCTCGTCAGCTTTTTTGAAAAAAAGCTGAGCAAAAAACTTTTACTTTTCTCTGATAAACATTTATTTATAACCGTAAAATTATTTTATCACAAAAAATAAAAAAAGCAAAGCACTTTCGCGCTTCGCTCCTTTTCGGTGTTAAAATCAAAGACTTAGTCGATTTCAACCATAATTTTTTCATCGTTGTGAATAGCTGCACTGCGAGCAATTGTACGGATTGCTTTTGCAATTCTTCCTTGCTTACCTATAATTCTGCCCATATCGTTTTCAGCAACGTGAATATGGTAAACAACTGTTCCGTCTTCAGCAGGGGCGTCAGCCTCAACCTTAACTTCTTCAGGCGCTTCAACTAAACCTTTGGCAATAATAGTAAGTAATTCCTGCATTTTAAACATCCTTTCACACATAAAAAGTGCTTTAATTACTCAATAATACCGTTTTTCTTTAAAAGAGACTTTACAGTATCTGTTGGCTGAGCACCGTTTGCCATCCATTTTTTAACAGCATCTGCGTTAACTTTAAATTCTGAAGGAGTCTTCAAAATATCATATGTGCCGATTTCTTCGATAAAACGGCCGTTTCTGGGATATCTTGAATCTGCAACAACAACACGATAGAAAGGAGCTTTTTTAGCGCCAACTCTTTTAAGTCTGATTTTTACTGCCATATTTTTCACCTCCGAAATGTACTTATATAATTCACCAATTATTATTGGATGAACAACTAATTATTTGAACGGAAACTTAAAATCCGGGGAAGCCTCCGGGACCGCCCGGTCCGCCCTGATCTCCCCAAGGAGTTCCGCCTAAGCCTGGAAGATTTCTCATCATTTTTTTCTTTTTACCTTTTGAGTTCTTTCCGTGGCTGTTCATTTTCTTCATCATTTTCTGCATTTGTTCAAGCTGTTTAACAAGGCGGTTTACCTCTTCAATGCTTCTGCCTGAACCTGCGGCAATTCTTCTTTTTCTGGATACGTTTAGCAGAGAAGGATTTGCCCTCTCTTCCGGAGTCATTGATAAAATCAACGCTTCTACCCAGTCGATTTGCCTGTCATCTATATCAACATTCTCAAGTTGTTTTCCCATTCCCGGAATCTTAGAGAGAATTCCTTTTAACGGTCCCATTTTTTTAATCTGTTCAAACTGAACAAGAAGGTCGTTAAAATCCATTTTATTGCGGAGCATTTTTTCTGCCATCTGCTCTGCTTTTTTCTGGTCGAGCTTGCTTTCTGCCTCTTCAATAAGAGTAAGCACATCGCCCATACCTAAAATACGGCTTGCCATTCTGTCAGGATGGAAAGCTTCTAAATCTTCAAGCTTTTCGCCTGTACCTGCAAATTTTATAGGCTTGCCTGTAACTGATTTTACTGAAAGTGCCGCACCGCCTCTTGTGTCGCCGTCAAGCTTTGTTAAGATTACGCCTGAAATATCAAGCAAGTCATTAAAGCTGTTTGCAACATTTACAGCGTCCTGACCTGTCATTGAGTCAATAACAAGTAGGATTTCCTGCGGATTAACCTCTGCCTTTACATTTTTAAGCTCATTCATAAGCTCTTCATCTATATGCAAACGGCCTGCGGTATCAAGAATTACAACATCGTTGCCGTAATCCTTAGCGTGCTTAATGGCTTCTTTGGCAATTTTAACAGGGTTTGTTTTACCCATTTCAAAAACGGGAACATTCGCCTTGCCGCCAACTACCTTTAACTGCTCAATAGCAGCAGGACGGTAAATATCACAGGCTGTAAGCATAGGTCTGTGTCCCTGTTCCTTAAGCATTTTTGAAAGCTTGCCTGCGTGTGTTGTTTTACCCGAACCCTGAAGTCCGCAAAGCATAATAACCGTAGGAGGATTAGATGCAAAATTAATTCTTGCAGTTTCTCCGCCCATAAGGCTTGTAAGCTCTTCGTTTACTATTTTAATAACCATCTGTGCAGGGGTTAAGCTTTCCATAACATCTGCACCGATAGCTCTCTCTGTTACTTTATTTGTAAAGTTTTTAGCCACCTTGTAGTTTACATCGGCTTCCAAAAGGGCAAGGCGAACCTCACGCATAGCTTCTTTTACGTCTGCCTCATTAAGCTTACCTTTATTTCTCAGCTTTTTAAAAGCTTTGCTCAGTTTATCCGATAATCCTTCAAATGCCATTGTGCCACCTCTATTCCTTTAAACTGTCAGCCAGAGTGAAAATTTCATCGGCTGATTTTTTTATATTATTATCATCAGTATTGTTTATAATTTCTTTCGATTTTTCACAAATCTTTTCAAGCCCTGTTTCAAGGAGCTTAAATCTTTCAAAAAGCCCTAACTTTTCTTCAAATTTAAAAAGCTGGGTTTCACTTCTTTTAACTAAATCTCTTACACCCTGTCTTGTAATATTCATCTGTTGAGCAATTTCAGCAAGAGAAAAATCGTCATTATAATAAAGTTCAACAGCCTCCTGCTGAGGTTCTGTAAGAAGGGGTTTATAAAAATCAAAGAGCAGAGAAATTTCTATATTTTTTTCCAAGAAATATCCACTCCCGAATTTTAAACTGTAAAGTTTTTTTCTTTACACTTGTAAGATTATATACCCAAATTTAAATAATGTCAAGATTTATCTTAAAAAATTTGAAGTTTCTAAAATTAAAATACTAAATTTTTTAGTATTATTAGCAAATAATTACAAAAGATATATATAATAACAGAAGGTCACATAGGTAAAAACACCGAAAAATTCAGTCAAATTTAGTGAAAAAAATATATATTATTGTAAATCATTTCATAATTAGGAATATAAATATTAAAAGAAATTTTACTTTTCTTACAAATTTTTTATATAAAACAAAATTTTTCTGTTTTTATCGTGACTTTTCAAATTAAATATGTTAGTATTAATGTAGATAAATATTAGTAAGTAGGAGATTTTATTACGGAACAAATTATAAATATTGACCGAATGGAGCACGCTGTTGCCCTCTTTGGAAGTTTTGACCAGAATATTAAGTTAATAGAAAATGAGTATAAGGTTCATGTAATAGGACGTGACAGCGAGCTTAAAATTGAAGGCGAGGCTGAAAACGTATCAAAAGCCTGCAAAGTTATAGAAAGTCTGCTTACTTTTATTAATAGGGGCGAAGCACTGTCGGAACAAAATGTTCGATATTGCATTTCTCTCGTAAACGACGGAAGCGAAGATAAAATCGAGCAAATTGCCGGAGACTGCATCTGCATAACCTCAAAAGGAAAGCCCATTAAGCCGAAAACAATGGGACAAAAACGATATTGCAATGCTATTTCTCAAAATACTATTACCTTTGGTGTAGGACCTGCGGGTACAGGTAAAACTTATCTGGCTGTTGCTATGGCAGTTACAGCTTTCAGAGCAAAACAGGTAAATCGTATTATTTTAACCCGTCCTGCTGTTGAAGCGGGAGAAAAGCTGGGATTTCTTCCGGGCGATTTACAAAGTAAGGTGGACCCTTACCTGCGTCCGCTTTATGATGCATTATTTGATATGCTGGGTGCCGAAACATATCAGAAGTATGTTGAAAGAGGCAATATCGAGGTTGCTCCTCTCGCCTATATGCGCGGCCGCACCCTTGATGACAGCTTTATAATTCTGGACGAAGCACAGAACACTACAAGAGAACAGATGAAAATGTTTCTCACAAGACTGGGATTTAACTCCAAAATGGTAATCACAGGCGACATTACTCAAATAGACCTGCCAAACGGCGCTCGTTCCGGACTTAAAGACTGTATAAAAATATTACGTAACATTGATGACATTGCTCAGTGCAAATTTGACGCAAAAGATGTAGTCCGCCATAAATTGGTTCAGGATATTATTAAAGCTTACGAAAAAAGTGAGGAGGCTCAGAAAAGAAATGATAGACAATAAAATCAGAGTAATTATTACTAACAACCAGAAAGCCGTAAAAATCCCCACAGGTTTGAGAATGCTCGTAAGACGTTGCTGTAATGCCGTTTTGAGAATGGAAGATTTTCAGGGACCGGTAGAAATCAGCGTTACTTTTACTGACAATGCTCAAATAAAGGTATTAAACGCACAGTACAGAGATAAGGATATTGAAACAGATGTATTGTCTTTTCCAATGGGTGAAAACGGAAAATACGATATAAATATGGAAACAGGTGCTCAGATTTTGGGCGATATTGTTATCTCTATGGAAAAATCTGTTGAACAAGCAGATAGATTCGGTCACTCTCTCCAGAGAGAGGTGGGCTATTTAACAGCACATAGTATGCTCCACCTTTTAGGTTATGACCACGAAACTAATATGGATCGAATCCGTATGCGTGAAAAAGAAGAGCTTGTTATGGAGCAATTAGGTCTGCCTGCGTCATCAAGCTACATAGTAACCGATGCAGAATAATGATAAAACAGATTAAAAGCTTTAAATACGCATTTGAGGGAATATGGTATACTATCTTAAATGAAACTCATATGCGTTTTCATATAGTTGCAACCGTATTTGTTATTATTTTCGGTGTGCTGTATGAGCTTTCCCCTTGTGAATGGGCTGTTCTAATTCTTACGATTTCTACCGTAATGGCATTAGAGCTTGTAAATACTGCCTGTGAGAGAATGTGCAATCTTTATTCAAAAGAAAAACACCCTTTAATAAAAATTGCAAAAGATGTAAGTGCCGGAGCCGTACTGATTTCTGCTTTAGGAAGCATAGGCGTTGCTTGTTTTATATTTATTAAGCCGGATAAAATAATCCAATTATTTTTTATGTTTTCGGAAAATCCACTTTATATTTTTCTTCTCGTCATAGGTATTATTTTAGGAATATTGTTTATTCTTAAATTTCACAGCAAAAAATGAGACTTTAAATTTTGTCAGTTTGTCGATAAAGTTCTTAAATAAGCAACCTTAGCTAAACGGTTATATTAAAACATTTCTCAAAGTTTGTAGGGGACGATACCTACATCGTCCCAAAAATAGCGGGCTGATGTGGGCATCAGCCCCTACACTTATAAGGAAAAGTTTTTTGAGAAATTTCGCCTCCCTCTGACGAGGGAG
>JAFLSJ010000023.1:17769-24279 GCA_022511005.1 Ruminococcus sp. | reverse complement strand
TCTTGTTAATCCTATAAGGTTATTATTACTGTCATAATAATAATCTGTTGTTCCGTTATTACTTGACTTTTGGGTACGCATTCCATTTGAGTCATACTTCATATTTATAGTATTATTGTTCTTAGAAATAGACTTCAAAATTCTGCCGTTTTCCCAAGTGAAACTCATACCATCACGATAAGATAGAGGGTTGCCTACTGCATCATATGTAATATTTTGTCCATTATAATTTGTTAATTTGTCTTTCCAGTTTGTATCAGTATATGAGTATGTTCTTTCAGATTGCAGTGCGCCGGGAGTCCAGTTTGATGTGTTGAGGGTATGCTCTCTTACTTTTGTAATATTTCCTGCTTTATCATATTGATAATTTATATATAAACCGGTATTTGTATCTGCCGCCCACATAAGTTGATTGAGATTATCGTATGAATATATTGCGACTACGTTCCCATTTTCTTTTACATTTTGAATACTTCCGTTTTTGTTATAGGTATATTCATATTTTACAAGTTGTTTTGTTCCGTATTTTTGCGTAATCTTTCTTACAAGATTTGTAGTGTATTTTAGACGGTCTCCTTGTACATATTCATAGTCGGTAAAGAATACGCTGTTACCCTCTCCTCGTGAAGTTTTTACCTGAGTTGTTCTGCCGAAATCGTCTGTTATTGTATCGGTTTTTACCCCATCGTTACTTACAAAACTGTTTCCGTCTTCGTCTATACCGCTTGTAATTGTTTTTGTCTGTCCGTTTACGGCAGTTTTTTCTACTGTGTTTCCATCTTCATCATAAGAAGTATACCGTACTAAACTTCCGTTTTGCAATTGGGTGTATTGATTTATCAAACCTCCGTTGAAATCATAATAATAGTATGTAGTTTGTCCGCTTGAACTGTCAACGGCTCTTGCAACAAGACCCTTTTTATTATAAATAAATTCAGCTATTGTTCCGGTTTTTCCTGTAATCTTTATAATATTATCATACTCATCATATTCATATTTAATATAATCACCGTTTGCATAATCTGTTCTTATAAGATTGCCGTTATTTGCGGAATAAGTATTGCTTACAATTGATACATTGCCAATCTTTGTGGAAACTAACTTATTGAATACATCATAATTGAATTTATAGCTAAAACCGTTATGAGTAATTGTTGAAACACTGCCTGCTCCGTTATATGTATATGTATTTTCCGTGCCGTAATTACTTACACTTAACGGTTTATTTTCCAAATCGTAAGTGTAGTTTACTTCATTTTCGTTGCCGTCAATTACAGAAGTTACATTGCCGTTTAAATCATATGTATAACTTACTGTATTACCTGCTTCGTCTGTTTGTAATGTAACATAATTGCCTTTGCTGTCATATGTTGAGCTTGTCTGCATATATGTTTTTGATTTATCAACGCTTTCAGAAATAATTTCATAATCAACTGACTTATCATCATATGCAGAATTATCGCTTGTGTTTTCTGTTGAATATGCAGACGCTATATTAAGGTTTGCATTATATACCGTCATTTCATTTTCATTATAACCGTAAACGAATGCAATTGCAACATAATCTATTAAATCATTTGTATTTTCAGGAGTAACGCTCATTGCTATACTTTGTTTTTCAGAAGTATATGCATTAAATTCCTGATAGTGAGTCTCGGGTGTTGAATTGTTTGCATAATATATATTCATTGCCAAACCGAAAGTACGGTTACTGTTTGAGAGAGGAACCGATTTTGCCTTAGCTTCTCCGCTGAAGTTAAAGGATACTCCTGCACGGTTAACATTAACAACCTGATAAATATATTTATTGCCAAATGAATCCTTTCCGTTTGCCGGTTCATCTTTTGTTCCGTCATCTGAGGGGGCATCTGTTTCTTCGGGTGCCTTTTCATTTGCTTCAACTTCATAGGTCTTCTTTACTGTTCTTGTAACAAAACCCTGCTCGGTTTTTATAATATTACCGTATTTATCATATGTATCAACACTATCATTAGGCTCTGTTTCGGTAACTGTTTTATAATAAGTTGCAGGCTGTGTTTCTTCTGTATCTTCTTCAGTTTCTTCACTTTGCTCTTCCTTGTAGGGAAATGCTCCCGGTTCTCCGCTAATTGTAACAGTTCTGTTTTTTACGGTAATTGCTGAATTATCATTTGTAAGCCAGTTTGAGTTTGTTGAAAAATCAGCATTTTGCAATGCGTTAAAATCATTGGCACAGCTGCCTTCTTCAAACTGCAAGCAGTCAAACCATGCTGTTCCTGAGGCATAACGAACCATACAATAAACATATATAAATCTTGTACTTGTAGGAATTGATGCAGTAACACTTAATCTTTGCCAATCCTGTGTACCGTCTATTCCCATGCTGTTTATTTCTTCTACTGGGTTTCCGTGTATATCATAGCATTTAATTTTTAATATTGCTCCTATTGCTCCGCCGCTGAAAATTTGTTTTATATCCTTTGTCTTTGCGTAAGCAGAGAATGTTACATCTTTACCGTTAAAGGAAGTGGTTTTAAATTCGTGTACAACGCCTGTAAAAAATGCAGAGTTATCATCGGAAACCGGATTTGTCACCTTTAGCGAGGTGCTTCCTAAATACTGAACCTTTCCATTTTCTTCAGAAGGTGCGGATTTATCAATTTCACATATACCTCCTGTGCTTTTAACTCCTGAAGCATCACCATTAGTAACAAAGAAGTATTGTCCTCTTCCTATTTCACTATGTTCGGTTGAGTCCGTAATATAGTTATTGGTAAAGGAGTCTGCTCCTGAGGATACTCCAAGCCCTGAACTGCTTTCGTTTGATATATATCCGTTTGCATTGAGTGTAGATATTTTATTGCCATAGTTATCAAAGGTATAGGTTTCGCTTCTGCCTTGTCTGTCTGTAAATACAGCAGTGTTATCATCTCCGTATTGAATATCAAGATAATTGCCCTCTGTATTATCACTTCCGTACTCGGTTATTTTGGTTACTTGTCCGCCATCATTATATGTAAAGTTTACACTACTTTGCCTTTTATAACTTCCGGACTCAAAATATCCTTGTTCAACAGTTGTTAGTAAATTGGCGCTGTCATAGAAAAATCTTGATACTTTGGTACTGGATAGGTAAAGGTAATGGATTTTATCATATTCCGAAGAAGTATAGGAAAATATGATATTTCTTCCATCGGGTCTTGTGATTTTTGATACTCTCTTATCGCCGTTTGAGTTTGTATAATAGGTTAAAGATGTAACCCTGCCTGAACCGTCTGTAATAGATGTAAGATTTCCGTCGGTATATCCATAAGTGATTGTATTGTTGTATTCGTCCTTTTCGGAAAGTAATTTACCTCCCGCAGATGTTAATTCATAGGTCTGCTTAGTTGTACCATTATCAATATAAAGATTGTTTTTATCTTTTGTTAATGTAAGACCCAGTCCGTCTTCATCTGACCATTCTTCTGAATTATCTGACTTTTTCAAATAGTGGTCTGTTCCGTCAGCATCAGTATAAATGTAATTATAACCCAAGTCAGACAGTGTTGTATCTGTTTCTCTTATATACTGGTTAAATGAGAACTGCCAGCCGTAACCGCTTGGGGAACCGTTACCAAATATTGTATTATAATTTACGCTGTTGTATGTTGCAGTAATTGTTGCCGGCATTCTTGAACCGGTGCCTTCATATAAGCTTTGATTAATTATAAGATTACCCAGATAATCTGAAACTTGAGCCTGTGCATCATTACCTACCGATACTGAATGATAACTTAAATTGTTTTCTGTACCTGAAAAATCTTTATATACAATTTTTAGTATTGGATTTTCTGTCAGCCTTGTACCTTGTTGAAAAGTAAGTTTACGATCTCCTATTGTATCCATTGCTTCAATTACAAATCCGTCATTTTCGATAGTTCCGTCATACCATTGTTTCATAAGTTTTGTAATGTCAAAATGTATAGAATCATAGCTGTCCGATGTTACAGCGTCATAGTCTAATACATCACTGTAGTAATACGGGCTTGAGGTAGTTTTTGCTCTATGCAGATTTGTAATAATTGCATCATACGTATTGGTAAATAAATCGCTTCCGTTATAAATATCAAGGTCAAAGGTGGCGTTTACTATCTTTTCGTTTTCATTTAGTTCAGGTAAAGTTCTTAATTTTAATATACTATAAGCATTTGATGCAGTAAAATAAGGACCGTGTGCATGTTCAATATCATTCTCTACTTCTGAAAAAACAAGGTCTGATTTTACCTTTTTCTTAACCTCAGGATCAATTGTAACAGGAAATGACCGTCCTAAAGAATGTATAAACCAATAATCTGCTGTAAGCTTAACTTGAAGATTACTGCCTTTTTGGCTTACAATTTCAAGCTTTAGCTGAGTGCTTGTATTTCCGTCTGCATCAACCATATAGGGAGCTTCTATTGTATAGACTTCTTCCCCTTTTTTATTATAAAGGCTGATAGTTGTTTCATCTGTTTGCTTTGCAGTTAGATTATTTATTTTGTAGTTTACATTAAAATCGTTGGGTAAATTGGCACTTTTGAGAATAATGTTCTCTTTAACTCCTGTTGAAGTTATAAAATACTGCAAGTCAACATCTGTATATACATTTGAATATGTAACTTCTGAAACTGCATTTTCAAGTGTTGTAAATTTTTCATTTCCGCTTAATTTTTCAGAATTTTCATTTACAACTCCATTACTCTTGTTTGCGTTTTCATATCCCCAACTGATTTTATAGTCATCACTTTGAAGTTTTATCATATTGTTAGATTTTGCTTTTTGTGATAATTTAATTTTAATATCACTTGCTTTGTTTGAATATTCAGGCGTAGCTTCATCCGCTGTGGCAGCGCTTAGAGAGTTATCATATTCTGTCCAGTTTCCGTTGCTGTCTTTAAAATGGACAGGCTGATTATACTCTGCAAGCATTGTTGTTCCGTCATCAAGCAGAAATGTTTTAGAATATTCATTTCTCTCTGTTTCAAGCTCGCAAAGAACATTTCCAATACTGTCGCTTTCAGTTTGGACGTTGTCAAAAGATGCATAAACAGTATCATCTTCAGGCAATGTTGTAGCGTATACCTGAACAGGTAGCAATAACCCCATAAGTATTGAGAGTATAACTGCTGTTGTGTTTCTTAAAAACCGACTTCTTTTCATTTAAATTTCTCCCCGTTTCAATAAATAATAATACAAAGTAAAACTCTCACCTTGTAGTGAAATTATATCACAAAACTTATGTTGTTTCAACATATTTCGACTAATTTCTACATATCATTCTACTTGTTTTATTTAATTTACAAATGTTTAGTTGTTCTATATTTTTAAATTATAAAAAAACACTCTTATATCCGGTGTGTTTGGTATTGCACTTATTATTTATAAAACAGTATTATAATGCATAAACTTATATTATGTTTTCGCAAATAAAAAATTTAATTTGATTAATTGCATTTCTTTCTCTTGACAAATTTGAATAATTAAGTATAATGTTATATTAGAAGTATAGTCTTGTTTTCTGTGGACATTATTTATTATAGTGTGCGAAAACAGACAATTACAAGGAGGTTCTGTCTTAACTTATGAAAGAGTATAAGCGTCCAAAAATGGAAATCGACTATTTTGAAGATAATTTAGGCTTGTTGTTTACTGAATCAGGCATTGGATGTATGGGTTATCATGGAGGAACCTTAGTGGATCCCTTTGAATGTGAAAGCTCTATGGGCTCTTACGATTATAATACCGGAATATGTACTTCATATAGTGCAGGATAATTTTTTAAACTTACAGCATTGATATGCTATCAGACCTTTTGTCTGTATTTTGTTCTACACTTTTTTGCATGTATAAAATACTCCGTTGGAATTATTATTTTTCAATGCAAATTCAAGGTAAATCTGTGTAGGTGATACCCTGCTTAAGGATAAGAATTTTGGCAGATCGTAAGACCTGTTGCGTGGAGAGTGTGTAAATGACGCATTTTGCGGTAAAGCTGGCGGATATCACAATAGGAATATCCTCGCTGTATGAGAAAACGAAAGAATCGTTTCGGGAGTATCTAACAGAAGATACGCCTGTATTTTCTCTTACAGTAACAAATTCGGAGATTGACCGTGAGCGTGAAATAACGGCTCTTAACAGAACGATTGAGCCCGGAAAAGCATATCCGCGTACTAAGGCTGCCCTTGAGGAACAATGGATTTACCATAAGATTGCAGGTAATATGCCTAACTATAACGTCCTGCTTTTTCACGGCTCCGCAGTAGCAGTAAACGGACAGGCATATTTATTTGCCGCTCCAAGCGGAACGGGTAAAAGTACCCATACACGCTTATGGCGGCAATATTTTGGCGATCGCGCCGTTATGATTAACGACGACAGACCACTGCTGAAATGTACAGAAAAAGGCGTGCTGGTTTACGGTTCGCCATGGAAAGGAAAACACAGGCTGGGAAGCAATATTTCCCTGCCCTTGAAGGCAGTATGTCTCTTAAGGAGGGATACTGCCAA
>JAFLSJ010000023.1:0-17669 GCA_022511005.1 Ruminococcus sp. | reverse complement strand
AGTCTGCTGGAGCAGATAACCCAAAGTACTGCATTGTATTGTTTGGGATGCAATACGGAACTTGAGGCGGCGCGCATATCTTATGAAGGAATGCAAAAAAATTAGATAAAAGAAATAATACAAACTGTAAAAATTAATTTTTATAATATCCCTGCTCGATAGAGCTTAATAAAACAATAGCCGAAAACGGAGGGGCATACAGATGAATATAATTCTTCCCGCAGACGCTCTGTCCCGGCGTATTCTCGGAGAACAAATGCGGCAGCCTAATGTGGTATACCGTCTGTTGGAGCATTGCGTGCAATGCCCTGTGACGGAAGGGCTGCTGCTTTATAATAATATGACAAAGGAATTGCTGCTTTTATCTCCTGAGGAAAAGGAACATATTAACGAGCTGGACGAACTGATTGCCAAATGGTTTCTTGTTCCGGAAAATCAAGATGATCGGATTCTGGCAGATCAGCTTCGGGAAATTGCGGCTTGTTTAAGAAATCCTCTGAAAAAAGTTAGTTACTATACGATATTTACAACTATGGATTGTAATGCCCGTTGCTTTTACTGCTTTGAACGGGGACGGACCCGCACATCTATGAGCAAGGAAACTGCTTTGCAAACTGTAAAGTACATCATAAAAAACTGCGGCGGAGAAAAAGTGTATCTCCATTGGTTTGGAGGAGAACCTCTTTATAATCCTGAAGTAATTGATATAATTTGCCGTGGTTTGGCTGAGGCAGGCATTGACTACCGCTCCCGAATGACCAGCAACAGCTATCTCTTCGACATAGAGATGATTAAAAAAGCCGTGGAGCTGTGGAAACTTAAACGTGTACAGATTACCATAGACGGTACTAAGGAAGTATACAATCGCACTAAGGCATATATAAATTCTGTAGAAAACCCATACGACCGAGTAATGAATAACATAAAACAACTGCTGGATGCCGGTATTAGTGTTATGATTCGATTAAATTTGGGAGCATGCAACGGAGAAGATTTATTCCGACTGGTAGATGAACTGGCAGAGCGTTTTAAAGATAAAAAAGGTTTTAATGTTTATACTAACATTATACTTGAACAGGAAGACCCCAACTTGGGGGAATATGGTTGGAATCAGAATGCCGAACTTTACGGTAAGCTGTTTGAACTGCGGAAGCATATTGCCAAACATTTTGGTCGTACTATGAATTTTGCTCCTTTGAGGCATAAGGTGCTTGTGAATGGATGTATGGCAGATAATGACGGTGCTGTTACCATCTTGCCCGGAGGAGAATTGGGACGGTGTGAGCACTTTTCTGAGAGCGAATTTTTCGGACACATTAACAGTGAAAATCGGAACGAGAGTATCGTCGAAAGCTGGAAGGAAAAAATCTCCTATGGCCCTGAATGTGACGGATGTACCTGCTATTCGGAATGTATTCGGCTGAAAAAGTGTCCCTCCGGAAAAACCTGTCTTTCTGAGGAGAGAAAAGAATTAGAAGAGCAATTACGCTTGAGAGTATTAAATGAATACAGCAGATTTTTAAAGCAACAGACATCTGACGATGAAGAACAAATAACGTTCTGTTAAACAAACCGCAAAAATAAATCTGCTTTAGAAAGGACAGTTTTTATGAAACTGAAAGAAGGATTTATAACTCATACAATACAGGATACTCAAATGATGGTAGCCGCAGGTGAAGCGGCAAAGAGCTTTCATGGGCTGATACGTTCCAACGAGACCGCCGCATTTATCGTGGATTGTCTGAAAACAGATACAACGGAGGACGCTATTGTAGATAGTCTTTTGGCTGAATACGATGTATCCAGAGAAATTGCTGTGCAAGATGTTCGAGACATTCTGGAAAAGCTACACGGTATTGGGGCGATTGTGTGACAGATTGGATTGAGTATAATCGGCAAGATTCTTCTTCACCGATAACCCTTGAAGAAGCATTGGCAAAGCATGGGCGAGTAATATTTCCTAATGTAGGTACAAGTATGCTGCCCCTTTTAAGACAGAATCGTGATTTATCGGTTATTGAATGCAGACCCGCTGATAAAGACGGAAAACCGTTGAGATGTAAAAAATATGATGTAGTAATGTATAGACGCGGTAACAGATATATTCTCCACCGTATTTTAAAGGTTTTGCCGGATGGTTATGTTATTTGCGGTGATCATAACTGTTATCGTGAATATGACATTGATGACCGACACATTATCGGCATAATGACTGCCTTTGTACGGGACGGCATTGAAACGTCGGTAACGGATATAAAATATCGTATCTATGTTCATTTGTGGTGCGATTTATATCCGATTCGTGTTGCAATATTGTGGTTAAAATCCGTTTTGTACCGCATTAAATCAGCAATGAAAAAAAATATAAAGAAAAATATATAATTGAAACTATAACACCGCCTGAGTTTCTATTTAACGCAGGCGGTGTTATAGTACATATCTATAGTAAAACGGCTTAAATATTGAATTTAAACCGTTTTGCTGTTAATTCTAAATGAGGTTTTTATATTAATCTCTAATTAAGTTACAACACTTAAAACTTACACTCCGTTTTCAAATACATACAGGTACAAATCCTCGATGCTCGGATTTACAGACTGTACCGTATAATTTTTTGGCGGATTATCAGTTACTATACGAACAATTACTTTATCTTCGTTGTTATAAAGGTTTGATACCCTGTAATTATCCTGTAAATATTTTAAATCTTCTCTTTCAATTTCAATTTCATAGACCTTATTTTTTATTTCCTTTAATAAATTATTACAGGTATCGTGCGATATAAGCTGTCCGCTTTTTAAAAGTATAATTTCCTTTGCTATAAACTCTATATCAGAAACTACGTGAGTTGAAATCAGTACAATTTTATCTTCTGCAATTTCACTGATAAAATTTCTGATTCTAATTCTCTCTTTTGGGTCAAGTCCTGCTGTTGGTTCGTCAAGAATTAAAATTTCAGGTTCGTTTAAAAGAGCTTGAGCAATCAAGGCTCTCTGCTTCATACCGCCGGAAAACGAACCAAGCTTTTTATGTGCAGATGAAGTAAGATTTACAGTTTCGAGAAGCAAAGCTATTTTATCTTTTGCCTGCTTTTTCTTTAAGCCTTTTAATGCCGCCATATACCACAAAAAACGATTTAGAGTAAAATCATCATACAATCCCTGCTGTTGCGGCATATAACCCAATACTGAACGGTAATTCTTACCTAATGCTTTAATATTCTCACCATTATAAAGAACTTTTCCGCTATCGGAATTAATGTTGTCGGTAATAATATTAATAAGAGTGCTTTTACCCGCACCATTAGGACCAAGTAAACCGTACACACCAGGAGTTAATGTAACAGAAAAGTCAGCAAGTGCCTTTACTGTTCCCTTTTTATAGGTTTTATTTACATTTCTAATTTCAAGCGTGGGCATTTTTCTTCCTCCAAACTTTACTCTTTGTAAAACTGAACCCTGCAAATACTAAAAGTAAAGCTATCAATATCCAGCTTATAATACATACAACTATAATAATTGAAATTTGATTGTTTTTGATAAAATAGCCTATGCGAACAGTTCCTGCAGAATAAACAGCAAGGCAAGGTATGAGCAAAAATACAGAAGAAAGAATCATTGCAATAAGTTTGTTTTTGAAAAATATTGATAATTCAACAATCACTGCCGCCACCAATACTGAAAGAATAATATAGCAAGATAAATTCAGTATTTCTGCCCCAAACACGCTTAAATCGGAACCGCCTGAATTTTCATAAATACAAGCTATAGGAGTTGAAAAGCTGTTTGTTCCGTAGGTGTTAATAAATCGTATAAGATACGGTAAATAAATGACCGCAAAAGAAATTATTAAGGAAATAAACGTAACTATTAATTTTATGATCATAAGGTATGTCTTACCTAATTTTGTCGGGCAAATAAGATTAATCATCATATTTTTGTATTCTACGATAAAAATGCAAGGTAACAGAATTAAAAGTATAAGACAAATCAATGCAAAATTATTCCATTCCCTAGCCTGATTAAACACAAAGCCGGAATAAATATTTTCATCAATAAATCTTGCATTTACTCCATTTTCTCTAAGCTTAAGCAATCGAGAAAACTGGCCTTCCACCCGTTCAAATGCTGCACCCTCGGTTTTCAAAATATTATCTATGGATCTTATCATAGCTGCTTTTGCACTTTCAGAAAGCCGAGTATTTTCTATGATTTCAAATATTCTATTATTAAGCTCCTCAATATATTGTCTTTGACCTTCTATATAGCTTTCTTTCTCGGGGGTAATATCTCCCTCAAGATATTCCATATATGCCCTGTAAGCCATATCGGACTCCTTTGAATAATTATACCTTACCGTACCGAATGAGGAAACTATTCCATAACCCACAAGCAAAAGAATCAACACTGCCATTTTATTTTGTACAAGAAACTTAAAACATTCACCCTTGAAAACGCTAGTACTTCCGTTTATTTTAAAAAATTTAAGCTTTAATTTTTCAAATAATCTTGGTAATATATTTACCTTTTTCTGCTGATTGCGAATACAGAATACTATACAAGAAATTATAGAGCAAGCTAAAAATATAAAGAAAAATATTTCTAAAACAATAGGATAAGCTGTTACTGCATTTGAAAAGATATTAAGATTAAGATAACTGCCTAAAAACTGTCCGCTGTCAAGAATATAGAAAATATTAATATATTTAAGAAGATTAAGAACAGAAGCAGAATAAACATAGGTATAAAGCAAGTACTCTGAAATAATTGCACAGATACCTGTAAGATACATTGCCGCAGTACTTGAAAAACATATAAACACAACCGAAAAAACAACGGTAATTATAATTATTCCTATTGCTTTTACAAGAGCAAACATTAAAAGGAACTGTCCTACCGTAAGCGAAATAACACAATTGCGAAATTCTGATATTGACTGAACACTTCTACTTAAATCTCCGACTCCGTACAATGCAGAGTTAATTGCAAAATCGGAAAAAGTAAAAATCAGCGATATCAAAGCAGACAACAAATACAAAAGAATTAGCTTTAAAATTATTGTTTTCAATCTACCATATTTTGATGAACGAACCAGTAAATAAAGATTCTTTTCTCTTTCATAGCTAAACAGATACACGCAAATTAAAAATACAACAGCTATTACAAAAAGGTCGGTAATCTGATAATTCACCGTTGCGCTAAGAGCATTTGAATTACCGATTGTAAGGGATATATTTTTAAGATGTGCATAATCATCGGCAGTTTTATAAAGATTTTTATATGAAAAAGAATTTTTATCTCCAAATACCGCAGTGCTTGACTGAGAATCCGCACGCCCATACATTTCGTCTATAAAAGACGGATATGATTCTATGTATTCAAGTTGTTGTGAAATATTAAAAAGAAATTGCTGTTCCCAAAGATTATTTTCTCTTCTTTCGTTCATCTCTTCGGCATTTTTATATGCTTCGGGACTGCTATTTCTGTACTCATCAAGCTGTTGTGAGTACATTTCAATTTCTTCCTCTATCTGCGTTTGAGCAAGCATATTGAACACACTTAAAATATCGTATGCAAGAATTTTGTCATCAACAAGCTTTTTGGCTTCATCAAAGGAATATACCGAATACTCGTCAATCATTTCATTGTATTCATTTGAGTAAATTAAACTGTTATTATACTCATCATTTGTTTGTGAGTAATAAAGCAGAAAAGCGTTAATAACAAAGCACAGCACAAGAACTATTAAAAATATTTTTCTGCCGAAAACCTTTTTTGCTTCATAAAATAAAAGTTTCATATTTATAACCTATTTATTCATTTTTTATTGGAATTTAGTTTTTAAGCGTTTGCTTCGTAGACCTTATTGTAGAAAATAAAATTGTCATAAACATTATTTCTAACTATTATTATCAGGTTTTTCGACCATATTGTTTAAAAGAAAGGCACACAGCCTAAAAACCATGTGCACGTTTGTTAAGTATTTTTAGATTCAAATAATAAATTAAGATTTGTATCACCTTTAGCCAGATTTTCTTTTGATAAATAATACAGGCGTTCCCCTTTATTAGTACCTTCAAAATAAAACAAATAATTATTATCACCTAAATAAAAATTATTCGCAAATCCGTCGGGAAAATCTATTTTTGCAACTTGCTTATTGTTTTTATCGTACACCTCAAAGATATTGTTTTCAAGGTCGTCTATGGTTTCAGCCTTTTTAACATAAATAAATCTATTGTCTGAGTAATATCTTTCGAAAAGGTTTTCATATTTAAAATCCAACTGAGTTTTTACAGCTTTATTTTTAACCGAATATAGTGTTTTGGGGGAATTTTTATTATCATAATCTGCTTCGGAATATAAGAAGCAATCATTTTCAAATCCCTCAAATACTATTATGCTTCCGCTAAGTGAAGATGATATTTCATAACTTGTATTATCTATAATATTAAGAACATAATAAAATTCATAAGGAGAAATGTCTTCTCCCGCAACCATTTTATTAAATTCTTCTTCACTTTCAAATCCGCTTATACCAAAATAGAGATTATTTCCGTAAGCAAGCATATTATCCAATGTTGTATTAAATAAACCAAAAGAATCTAAATCAAGAACAGTTTCAGCCTTATTACTGCTTAAATCATAACCTATTACAAGATTATTTTCAGCGCAAGTATAGTAAATTATATTTCTGTGGATAAACCATGTTTTAATTTCTTTATCAATGGTAAAAACCTTTTCTTTATTTGTTCCGTCTGCATCGGTTTTATAAATAGAGTTTAATATTATCCATTCATTGCTTTCTTCTTCAACATAAGATTCATCATTAAATGAATAAATATGATCATTATAATAAAAGAAATCTGAATTAAGTATGCTTTCACTTAAATATGCAGTACATTCTGTTTGTTTTATTACAGTTGTTTCCTTGTCATGAAGACAGTCGCTTTTATTGCACAGCGGATTTACTGACATATTTTTCTCATCTACAAAATATAAAAAGCTATCGAATTTAAAATAATATCCGTCGTCACACTTTTGTATTATAAAACGGCTTGTATCTTTATCACAAAAATTATATTGAAAATCCTGATTTTCAACATATGTATCGGAATAATCAATTTCTGTTACTTCTTTTTGACTGCAACCACAGCTAACCGCCAAGAAGGCGGTTAGCAAAATTAAAAGAATTTTTTTCATTTTAAATATCCTTTAACAATAAGCGTTCATATAAACTAAACGATCTTTATAGTAAGCTGTATCAAGGCAGCTTGCATAGGCAGCGGCCTCAATTTTCGCAAGACGTGAATAATTAGTCAATTTAGATGTTGCTACTGTTCTTATTTGATATGTAGAATCGACAGGTGTGGTTACAAGTTGATTATTACCGTTGTAATAAACCGTATTTCCGCTTTTTTTTACATATGCGATACTGTTTTTACTTTTTAACGTCATAGTACCACCATTTGTAACTGCCCATTTGCTTCCAACTGTATTTCCGGTTACAGCAGACAACTCCAATGTATAACCGTTTGTTGTTTTAGATGACGGAACTTTTACCGGACTACCGGAAATAGCACTTGCATTTATAACCATAGTAGATGATAATGCACATACAGTCGCCAATGTTGTGATAAATATTCTTTTGACTTTGTTTGTTTTTTGTTTCATTATATGAAACTCCTTTCTTTAAATTATAACATATATCTGTAAGTGTTGCAACATAATACAGCAAATTTTTACCATTTTATTATAACAAATGGTTTTTTCGACATTTTATTTTGTGTGTAAATATTTTACACTTATATTATAATACAAAAAATCCTTTTGTCAACAAATATTTTTTAAAACAAAATATTGACTAATTAAAACTTTTGTTGTATAATATTCACGGATTTAGAGTGTGAGGATTTTATGGCTAATAAAAACTACTTTATGAACGGCATAACGGAATTATTGATTCTTTCTATCTTAGACAAGCATGACAGCTATGTATATGAGATAGTTAAATCAATTGCAGATTTTTCAGGCGGTTTGCTTTCAATATCGCAAAATACTATATACACGGCAACCTATAAACTTGAAAGCGAAGGAAAAATAAGTGAATATTCAATGCGGGTGGGTAGGAAAAGAACCAGAGTATATTATCGAATTGAGCCTAATGGAAAAGATTATCTTAAACAGATTTTAGAAAGCTACAAAAATACAACTGACGGGGTTCAAAAGGTTATTGCGGTACTGGCTCAAAAACAGGGAGAGGAAAAAACCGATGAATAAAATCTGCAAGCAATATATTTCTGAGGTTAGGGCGTTTTTTCCGGTTATGGGGAAAAGTGAAAGGAAATATGTTAATAAATTAAGATTAAATATAGAAAATTTCTGTGAAGAAGCAGAAATCACCTCTAAGCAGGAGTTATATGAAAATTACGGAAACCCCCATGATGTAGTAAATGACTATTATTCAACTGTTGATACAGATGACATAATTAAAAAAACCCATATTTCAAAATACATAAAAATATTTATTATAGCAATTCTTGCTTTAGCAGTTATTGCCGTATCAACATTCTGCATTATTCTATATAATGATTATCAAATTGCAACCAGACAGGAAGCTGTAATTGTTGAAGAAGTAATTGAATAAGAAGGGCACTAAAATGAAAAAAATGAAGGCATTATTATTAACTTTTATTGTTGCAGCTTTTGCAGTTGGAAATATTCCTGCAAATGCGATTGAAATACCAAAGGATACTCTTATAGAAATTGAATATCTGGAAAACGGAGACTATATAGAAACAGTTATAAGCAACGAAACAAATGATAATGCAACTTGTCCCCTTGCAACTACTAAAACAATAACAAAATCTAAAACCAAATATTATAAGAACAGCGCAGGTACTGTACTTTGGTCTGTTACAATCAAGGGCACTTTTACATATGACGGCAGTACTTCAAAATGCACAAGCTGTTCTCACAGTGCTTCTGCTCCTGCATCAAATTGGTCAATAAAGAGTATATCATCAAGCAAAAGCGGTAATTCAGCAACTGCTAAATGCGTTGCAACATATAAAGGTGCAATAATATCAACAGATTACTCAATGTCTGTTACCATAACTTGCAGTGCTAACGGTACGATATCATAATGCTTTTTATACCTTAATAATCTTCATTTAAAATTTTAAAAATAACACAAAGCTCCCGATTTCGGTTTCAGTCGATTTCGGGAGCTTTTATTTATAATTTAAATTGACATTACTTTATAACAGGAAATCGGAGCGTAACCTTAAATAAATCCCCGTCAATGGATATTTTGAGAATACCATTTTGAAGCTCGGTAAGACTTTTTGCAATAGAAAGTCCCAATCCACTGCCTTCGGTATGACGTGAGGAATCCCCTCGTACGAACCGCTCCATAAGCTCTTCAGCTGATACATTCAGCGGAGCGTGAGACGTATTTTTAAATGTGATTACCGCTTCATCACCCTGAGTTTCTAACGAAAGATATACTCGGGTTGAGCTTTGCGCGTATTTACAAATATTGTTTATCAGATTATCAAATACTCTCCACAGTCTTCTGCCGTCAGCCATTATCATTATAGGATTTTCAGGCTGATTTGTTATCAGCTCAAGGTTTTTGCTTTGAAGTTTATCTTCATATTCTCCTACCGCCTGAGTCAGCAAAATATTTGCTTCACAGGGAGCAAACAATATCTCTATATTTCCTGTTGATGCTTTTGACGCTTCAACAAGATCATCAATTAATCTTTTCAGTCTTTCCGACTGTCTTAACAACACCTGAGAATACTCTGTGATTTTTTCATTATAACAAGGCTCTTTAGTAATTAAATCCGTATAGTTGATTATTGATGTCAGCGGAGTTTTTATATCGTGTGAAACATTTGTTATAAGCTCTGTTTTAAAACGCTCGCTTTTCAGCCTTTCTTCAACGGCAATAGACATTCCTGCCGCTATATTATTAAGAGATTCTCCGTGCTTTTTAAAATTTCCGTGAAGCTTAGAAGTATCAATATGGTGGCTTAAATCACCGTTGGCAAGAGCCTCTCCGCCCTTTTGGAGCTTTTTAAGTACAAAAGCAGAGTACAATACGGCAATTCCTAAAATTATGGTTGTAGACAACCACAGCTTTATCATACTTCCGTAATCATTCCATGAAAATACCATTAAAATAAGCTCTGCAAAACTTATGCCCGCAACAATCAACGCACTTTTCCACACAATAGGGATATTACTCAGCAGGCTGAAGCCCCATTTTACTCCTCTCCACAACAGTCTGAGTATACGGTATATAATAGTATTTTTCCACCATTCTCCTAATTTAATACGAACCACAAAACTCATCAGCCATCCCAGAAAAGCTGTTGTTATAATTGTAGTAATAATAGTAACAAATAAAATAATATGAATTGTTTTTGTCAAATAGAAATTGCCGAAAAAGAAAAATTTTATTACGTTATATAGAAAAATTGCAAATATAATTATAAGCAAATCAAATGGAATTTTTGTACCCCACCCTGCTTTCACTTCACTGTATCCTTTTTTATGTCCTGATGCACACATTAAAAATACAAATGAAACTGCTCCGCAGATAAACGCCAAAACTGCAATTACATAAATCCAATAAAGCATTGAATATAAGAAATTTATAACATTATTTGCTAACATATAATCGTCGTGAATTACCGGCTCCGAAAAAATTGTCATATTTACATCAACATAATAATCCTCAAAATCACCCATATACAAAAATTCAAGTTTAACAGGATTCTCCTGCATTGTTTTACTTGTATATTTCCATATCAACTTTTTGCTTTCGCTATCCGTTATGTAAACGGAGTTAATGTTTTTGTTTGAGCAATAATGTTCGGCAAGTCCCCAATAATCGTTTTTGACATAATGTAAAATTTCAGAAATGTCGTTACAGGCTATACTGTCATAAGTGTTATGTATAGTATTCTCTTTGGGAGTTGAATACATATCCTGTTGTATCATTACCGTTATGCCTATACCGCATAATAAAGTTACATTTACCATAATAACTACAAGTATAAACGCCGCAACCTTTGCAGGGATGCGATGCGTTAAAGAAATATGGTTTTTATCATAATTTTCCTGTCCAAACACCCTCTTGTTTTTCAGTATATCTTTATTACCGATTATATTAAAAAGTTTCATATTCGTTTTCCTTTCTCCATTTTGTAACCTTGACCGAAAACAACTTTCAGATATCGAGGTTCTGCCGGATTTATCTCAATCTTTTCTCGTAAATGACGAATATGAACTGCAACGGTATTATCGCTTCCTAAAGGTGATTCTTTCCAGACCTTTTGATAGATTTCTTTCGGCGAGAACACCTTGTCGGGGTTAGACATTAAAAGCTTAAGAATATCGTACTCCTTCGGCGTAAGAGAAATTTTCTCTCCGTCAACGGTCACTTCCTTTGTTCTGTCATTAAGCTCAATATTTCCTATTATAAAGCTGTCAGAGCGGATTTCTCCGCCCCCAAGCTGTAAATATCTTCTTAGCTGTGAGCGAACCCTTGCCGCTACCTCAACAGGATTGAACGGCTTTGTTATGTAATCGTCTGCACCAACATTGAGTCCCAGTATTTTATCTGTGTCCTCACTTTTGGCAGTCAGCAGTATTACCGGTATGTTGCTGAACTCTCTCAGCTTTACCATCGCAGAAATTCCGTCCATATCAGGCATCATAATATCCATCAAAACAAGGTGGATATCCTCCTGATTTATAATGTCAAGGGCTTCATTTCCGGTATGAGCCTCAAACATTACATACTCCGGATTGGATAAATAAATTTTAAGTGCGTTGATGATGTCCTGTTCATCATCGCAAATCAGGATATTGTACATATGTCATCCTCCTTGACTATTATTATATACGATACCTGTTTAAGAATAAAGCGGTAAAATTATTAAGATTTAATTAAGATTTTTTCTGACGGTATAATAATCTGATACGGATTAAAAGATATATTCAAAATACATATTATATCTTATTTACTTATAACTGTAATTTCCTCTTTTGTGCTTAATAAGACCTCCTAACAGGAAACAATTTTGTTATTTCTTTTATAAATTCAATTTAAATCAATAACTTTTTACCTCATAAAAACATAGATTTTAAGCCGACTTTAAGCTGTTGTGAAAACATTTCTCATTACAATTAAGTAAATTTTGTTGAGGAAAATTTTTCCATATATTATCATTTAAATACAAGTTTATTTGTATCGGAAATGATAAAATGAAGCGATTTAACAACTCTCCCGAAATGTTAATAGTTGCTGTGGGACTTATCTTTGTAAGCGTTACTATGCTTGCTACTTTGTTTTACACTCCGAAGCTTGCAACCGCTACAGTAATACATTCCGATAATCTACCTGCAACCGCATCTGAAAATATTAATCAAAATATCGACGAAGATATTGATGATGAAACTGTGCCGGAAGATAAAAATGAAGAAATCAATCAAACTGATAACTCAGAAACAACACCAAAAGAAACCGCAAGCTATCTGATAAATATTAATACAGCAGACGCAAACACCCTTGCAACTCTCAACGGAATCGGTCCAAGCAAAGCACAAAAGATTATAGACTACCGAAGTTCAAACGGAAATTTTACATCAATCAGCGAAATAATGAATGTAAGCGGTATCGGTGAAAAAACATTTGAAAAAATTAAAAACAACATAACGGTATAAAAACGCCAATCGGTTAAAAGTAAAAACCGATTGGCGTTTTAAATTATTTTTATAATGCCTTTATCTGATATCGTTTAACTCCTCTGCTGTTAAGCATTTTACTTATGCTCTTCTGCATATTTTATAAATTCTGGAGTTTTAGACCAATACTTAACGCCCCAGTTTTCAAAATTCCATTCTTCCATATAATTATTACATTCAAAATCTATGTAATATATTTTATCGTTTTGAACTATAAAATTTGTGGGGAAATAATCTATATTTGTATTTGCAGGATACAGCAAATTGCACATATCCTTAATTTGCTGTAAATATACATCTTTCATTTTATCCTGCAAAACAAGGTCATAAATGGTTTCGCCCTCAATATATTCCTTTAAAATCCGCTCATTTTCAATATCTACATCTAACATTTCGGGAATTTCAATACCGATATTCTTTAAATGTTTATAATCGTTTATTTCCGCTTGTATTTTATCTCCGAATTGATAATATGAACAAGGTTCGTGATGAATTTGCTTTAGGGTATAGTAAGTTGTTTCGTCGGTTACCAAATAAGAGTATCCACCCTTGCCTTTTCCCAATAATTTTATTACTTTAAAATCTTTTCCGTTTACCGATAATGTTTCAGGGTTCATTGTATTTTTCCTCCGAATTTTAAACTTCGCCTATTATTTCAAGAGCCTGTTCTCCGTTTTTCAGAACAGTTTGCTTAAGCTCTTCAAGGTTTTCAAACTTTGTTTCAGGTCGGATAAACTCTTTAAGCTCAACTGTTGCAATTTTGCCGTAAATATCTTCCCCCGAGTATTTTGGCATCCAGGTTTCATAAAGAGGTCTATACTCTCCAATAGTCGGCTTTACCCCTACATTAGTAACTCCGCAATATTTTGTATTCCCTATTGTAACAACAGACGCATACACACCGAATTTAGGTACAATAATCCCCTCTTTAACAGGCTGATTTATTGTTGGAAAACCAAGCCCTTTACCTATATGATTGCCGTGAATTATATCGGTTGTTATACCGAAATCATAGCCTAAAAGCTTGTTTGCCTGTTTAATATTACCCTCTTTTAAAAGGTTACGTATTCTTGTTGAAGATACGATTTCATCGTCGATTATAACAGGAGGCACAACATTTGCAGAAATTCCAAATTCCTTACAAACAGATACAAGAGTTTCGCCTGTTCCCTTTCCGCCTTTTCCGAAATGATAATTAAATCCGCAGAAAACCTGCTTAACATTCAGTCTTTCTATTAAGATTTTTAGGACAAAATCCCTGGGCGACATATCCTTAACCTTTAAAAAATCTGCAACATACAGCTTTTCAACACCTGCTTTTTCAAGGTGTTTTGCTTTATGCTCAAAGGTTTCAAGCGTTTCAAAAATTTCGCCTGAAATTACTTGTTTCGGACTTTTTGAAAAGGTTAAAACAACAGGAGTAAGTCCGTCCTTTTTTGCATTAACAGCTTTTTCAATAACTGCTCTGTGTCCCATATGTATTCCGTCAAAAAAACCAAGTGCTGCCGCTGAGTATTCTTTTGAGGGTACTAACTCATTAAAAATTTGCATAAATTTCTATATACCTATCCTTAAATTTTTCCGCTTTTTAAAAGAAGCGATAATTTTAAAACTGCTGTTTGTGTTTTTGAATCGGGAAGCTGATTATTAAGCACCATTTCAACTGCTTTGTCAATATGGATTTTCTCAACATTTAAAAATTCACCCTCATCAAGCTGTTGTTCGCCGATACTTTTAATTTTGCAGGCGTAAAGGCGAATAATCTCAGCCGTATATCCCGGTGAGGGATAAAGCTGACCTAAAGAAATAAATGAATATCCCTCGGCACCAACCTCTTCTTTAAGCTCTCTTTTTCCGTTTTCAAGAGGGGTCTGCCCTTTTTCAAGCTTACCGGCAGGAAGCTCAAGCACAACCTCGTGGTAGGGATATCTGTACTGCTTAACAAAATAAAGATTGTTTTCATCATCAAGAGGTGCAATGCAAACTCCGCCCGGATGACCTAC
Organism: Ruminococcus sp.; assembly: GCA_022511005.1. Classification (GTDB taxonomy): domain Bacteria; phylum Bacillota; class Clostridia; order Oscillospirales; family Acutalibacteraceae; genus Ruminococcoides. The sequence goes on along the minus strand of JAFLSJ010000023.1, from coordinate 2,905 downwards.
AACCTCTCTTTTAGATTTCTGTCCGTTAGGCAGTTCAACATCGTCCACCGTGATTTTTAAAATTCTTCCGTCAAATACCGTTTGACTGCTTAATGTTTTTTCTGTTAAATCCATTTATATCACTTCCCGGAGATGATTTTTTGATTGATTATAATATTATGCCCGATTTTGAGCAAAGAAGTAAAATTGAAGAAAAATTAACAGAGCAATTTCCCTTTATTAAAAAGGAATTAGTCGCAAAAAGCCTGTGCCAAAGACCTATTTACGCTTACTCCATTGGAGAAAATCAAAACAAAACACTTTATGTAGGTGCATTTCACGGAATGGAATGGCTTACAAGTATTGTTCTGCTTAAATTTTTAGAGCAATGCTGTAAAAGTATTAAAGATAGGCAGGATATGCTCTGTTTCAGGACTTATGATTTTCTTAAACTGGGCGGCCTTACGATTATTCCCTGCATAAATCCCGACGGTGTGGAAATTCAGATAAACGGAAGTAAAACAGCAGGGAAATACAAGTGTATTATTGATAACATAACTTCCGATACTTCCCGCTGGCAGGCAAACGCAAGGGGAATTGATTTAAACCACAATTTTAACGCAGGCTGGAAACAGCTTAAAAGCCTTGAAATAAAAAACAGGATTTTGTATCCCTCGCCAACACGCTACGGGGGAAGATCCCCCGAAAGCGAGCCTGAAAGTTCAGGGCTTATGAACTTTTGTAAAATAAACAACTTTTCAAAGGCTCTGGCATTTCACAGTCAGGGCAGGGAAATATACTGGGATTTCGGAAAATCCACTCCAAAAGACAGCCTTATGATTGCAAATATACTTGCAGATTCTGCAAAATACACGGTAAGCTCACCTGAGGGGCTTGCAGTGGGCGGAGGATTTAAAGACAGATTTATAAGTCTGTTTAAAAAGCCTGCTTTTACCGTTGAAATAGGACTTGGTAAAAACCCATTGCCGCTCTCTGATTTTAATAAAGAATATGAAAGGCTTATCCCTTTGTTATGCTTGGGAATTATACTGTAAAATTTATAACAATATTATATTCTTTATAATATAATTAAGACCTGTTTTATTTCACAATCTTCTTTTTAATTTTATATACATCGCCGTCCATAATTTTGTAATTACTTCTCAGCTTACCTTTAATTTCAGGAGAAATGCTCTGATGTATATAAAGGCTGTCTATTCCAAAATCAGCCGCCCCTGATATATCGGAAATATAATCGTTACCAATCATTATAGATTCTTCTTTTGTAAGAGCGTATCTCTCAAACAAAATCTTATAATAATTTACATCAGGCTTTGAACATTCTTCATCAGAGCTTATAACAATTCCGTCAAAGTATTTTTCCAAATCCAGCATTTTGATTTCATTCTCAGTAAAGGAACGCTGTGCATTTGAAAGCAGATAAATCTTCTTTCCCTTTGCTTTTAATGTATCAAGCAAATCAATAACACCGTCATAAAGCTTAATATATACGGTTGAGTAACATCTGAAAACAGCCGCCGTTTCAAGCACCTCTGCCTTAGTAGCTTTTACGCCCTTTTCCGTATATAATTTTTTGAAAACCTTTTCTATTTTAATATCAATAACAGAGTAGTTCTTGTGTCTTTTATGAACCTTTGTTTTTTCTTCTTCAACTAATCTTCCGTAAGCGCTGTTCAATTCTTCTGCCGTATAAACAGCACCCTTATATCCATACCACACCGACATCTTTTTCCACAAATCTATATCCCATTCGTTTGTATTTATATCAATTAAAGTTCCATACAAATCAAAAATATAGTTTTTATACATTACAATCACCTCATGTACCCCATATTTTAACATACTTTTATCCTTTAATAAAGTATTTGATATTATTTTTATATATGTTACAATATATATACTAATCCCCAATTAAACAGTCGAAATCTTTCCGGCAAATTTTGCGCCATACTGCGTCCTTCTCCTTGACTGGCGCCAGCCAGTCTGCGTCGTCGTCCTTGTATGACACAAAATTTGTTCGAAAATCTTTTCGCCTCTTCAATCGGCGATTAGTATAGGAGGTGATATTATGACCAAAAAGGAAATTGCTCAAAAGGCAATTGAGGCATTAAAAAAGGAATATCCTGACGCAATCTGTTCTTTAGAATATACAGACCCGCTTCAGCTTTTAATAGCAACACGACTTGCGGCACAATGCACAGACGCAAGGGTAAATATAGTAACTCCCGCTTTATTTGAGAGATTTAAAACTGTAGACGACTTTGCAAATTCAACTCCTGAGGAGGTTGCCGAATACATAAAAAGCTGTGGTTTATATAAGACAAAATCAAAAGATATAGTAGCAATGGCTAAAGCCATTAAAGAAAACTTCGGCGGAAAAGTTCCCGATAATTTAGACGATCTTATCACCCTGCCCGGTATCGGCAGAAAAACCGCCAACCTGATTATGGGAGATATTTATCACAAGCCTGCCGTTGTAGTTGATACACATTGCATCAGAATTACAAGAAGGCTGGGCTTACATCAGCTTACCGACCAGAAGAAAATTGAATTTGCTTTAAGAAAAGTTCTTCCGCCTGATGAAAGCAGTGATTTCTGCCACAGACTTGTACTTCACGGCAGAGTAGTCTGCACGGCAAGAAAAGCAAAATGCGAAGAATGTTGTATGAGTGAATTTTGCAGAAAAAAGGATTGATATAAAAAATTTGCGAAAAGCAACGCAAAAAACCGCAGAGCATAATGCTCTGCGGTTTTGCTTTATTGTATTAACTTTATTTTAATCCTTATTATCAGACTTTTTATTGTTTTCATCGTTTGTTTGTGCCGACTTTTCAGAAACTGCCGCCACGGGCGCTCCCAATAAGAAAACATTGTGGGGCAAGAGAGAAACGGTATAGCTTACGGC
>JAFLSJ010000022.1 GCA_022511005.1 Ruminococcus sp. | reverse complement strand
TTTTGTCGCTCCGCGACATTTCCCCTTGCAGGGGAATTTCTCATCAGAGGGAGCCTTTTATATTTCAAGCCATTATATTAAATTTAAACTCAGATAGCTCAAAAATACAAAAGAGGTGAATACTAAATTCACCTCTTAACTCTTAACTATTACTTTCTGTTGTGCTCCGGTACAACCGCAAAGAACACCAAATCCTCGTCATTTTCATTAATCAAGCTGTGAGTGTGTCCTATAGGGCAGTAGTGACAGTCGCCTTTTTTAAGTATTTCAACTGTATCATCATAAATCATTTTACCCACACCGTCTAAAATATAAATTATTTCACTGTTAGTTTCGTGAGTGTGAAGTCCGATAGAACAGCCATTTTCAAGAACACCATACATAATTTTGTTGTTTTCATCAGAAAACATTTTTGCTTTATAATGTTTTTCTCCGCCTTTGAAATTATTTAGTACGGTGGTTTCTATTTTATTAAAATCAATAATCATAATATCACCATTATTAAATTAATAAGATCTGTTTCCTGTCAACACCTTATGCAAAGGCAGACAAACCTTTCTTACGAACATACTTACAATAACCGAAAATGCAATAATTGAAATCGGAATACATATATAAAGAGCAATATGTGCCGCTGTTGATGCAGATGTAATAAGTCCAAGCTGATAACAAATATGAAGCAAGGGTTCGTGTAAGGTATAGATAAAGAACATATGAGAAGATATAAGGAGCAATCCTTTTTTGTTTTCAATTCTCTTTACAATATGGTCAAACAACAGCCACATAGCAATTATACCTACAATAACAGATACCTTTGTAAGCAACAGCTTTGAAACATATAGGGGAGTGGTTTCTGTAAAAGTAGCAATATACGTTTTTATGATGTTAATTGTAACCCAGATAATAGTTATTACAACAGTAAAAATTTTACTTTCCTTTTGTAAAACAAAGCTTTCTTTATCAAAAATTGCAATACAAGCACCTAACATAAAGAATAGTATTGCTTCTGAATTTATAATAAAAGATAAATCAGTCAGCCATAAAATAATAAACGGAGCAATAATAATACCTTTAGTGTATTTAATTGCAAGATAAATCAAAGGTGAAATAACGGTAAAAATTATAAGCTGTTGAACATACCAAAGCTGAAAAGCAGGTGAATTTATAAACCAGCTTAATATTCCCATAATTCCGTTGTCTTTTGCAAAGCCAATCTTTTCATTAACAATAGGAAGAGACGCAAAGGGTTCAAAGTTAGAAATTGTAAGTAAAAATGAGCCAGCAAGAGTAGTCCAGATAACAAAGGGAATAAAAAGTGAAAAAAATCTGCTCTTTAATTTATACCCATAGCTTTTAAAAGAAAAGTTAAATGTTCTAAAGAACAGATATCCCGAAATAGCAAAAAACATAGGTACGGCAAATTTAGCAAGCCCGTTGCTTATAAAATACTCAAACATAGCTCCAAGGCTAAATCCCTCGCTGATAGTGGTTGTAGGAGTCAGAAAAGTATCCTTGTAGTTATAAGAGTGAATAAAAACAACTCCTATTATTAAGAAAAGAGACATAAATTTAATTTTACGGCTAAGATATTTAGTCATAGTAATCTCCAAATTATTTATCGATTTTTTCGTTCATTCTGTAACATAAAGTCATAAGACTGTCTGATAAATGCACATTTTCAACAATTGCATCTTCAAAGATATTAGTGATATCAAAGTGAGAGAAATTCCAGAATGTTCTTATTCCTGACTTATAAAGTCTTTCAACAGTATCCTCAACAGAATTTTGAGGAATACAAAGAAAGGCAGAGTCTATGCTGTTTTCTTCAATAAATCTATCTATATCGGTATTACTTCTTACAGTAATACCGCCGATTTTACTTCCGATAACATTAATATCCTTATCAAATATACCTTTCAAATCAAAGCCAAGCCTATTAAAGCTCATATGTGATGCAACAGCTTTTCCTAAGTTGCCAAAACCAATTAAAATTGCGGGATGGTTTAAGTTCAAGCCTAAAATATTGGTAATTTCATCTTTCAGTGCTTTAACCTGATAACCGTATCCCTGCTGACCAAACCCTCCGAAGCAGTTTAAATCCTGCCTTACCTGGGAAGCTGTAACATGCATAATCTCAGCTAATTTGTTAGAGGAAATCCTCTCAACGTTCTGACTGTCAAGTTCTGATAAAAACCTGTAATATCTTGGCAGTCGCCTTATAACAGACATTGAAATGTTGTTACATTTGGCCATTTTGCCAATCCTCCAATTCAACATTTAAGGGAAAGAGGAGAGAGGAAAGCTCTCTCTCTTTCCACAAAAATTATATGATTAAATCATATCTTTTAATCTTAAATTAACTTCTTCAAGAAATTCTCTTGTGTTTACCTTTTTCTTGTTTTCAAGCTTGGAAATAAGATAAAGGTCTCCGGTCATAACGCCGTCTTCAATAGTTTGGATAGTAGCTTTTTCAAGCTTGTCGGCAAAATCACAAAGTTCAAGTGTGTTGTCAAGCTCGCCTCTTTTTCTTAAAGCACCGCTCCAAGCAAAGAGAGTAGCAACAGAGTTTGTAGAAGTTTCTTCGCCTTTTAAATGCTTATAATAATGACGCTGAACAGTACCGTGGGCAGCTTCATATTCGTAAACGCCGTCAGGAGAAACAAGAACACTTGTCATCATAGCAAGTGAGCCGAAAGCAGTAGCAATCATATCACTCATAACGTCGCCGTCATAGTTTTTGCAAGCCCAGATATATCCGCCCTCAGAACGAACAACTCTTGCAACAGCATCATCAATAAGAGTGTAGAAATATTCAATGCCTGCTTCATCAAATTTCTCTTTGTATTCATTATCAAAGATTTCCTGGAAAATATCCTTAAATGTATGGTCGTACTTTTTGCTGATTGTATCTTTTGTAGCGAACCAGATGTCCTGCTTTAAATCAAGAGCATAGTTAAAGCAAGCTCTTGCAAAAGAGGAAATAGAACTGTCAAGATTGTGCATACCCTGAATAATGCCGTCACCGTCAAAGCTGTGGATAAGGCTTCTTTCCTCAGTGCCGTCAGCGTTAGTAACGCAAAGCTCAGCCTTAGAGCCGCCTTTAACTACCATTTCAGTATTTTTATAAACATCACCGTAAGCGTGTCTTGCAATAGTGATAGGTTTTGTCCAGGTTGGAATATAAGGAGTAACGCCCTTAACAAGAATAGGACTTCTGAATACTGTACCGTCAAGCATAGCACGGATAGTGCCGTTAGGTGACTTCCACATTTGCTTTAAGTTGTATTCAGGCATTCTTGCGGCATTAGGAGTAATTGTAGCACATTTAACAGCAACGCCGTATTTTTTAGTTGCATTGGCACTGTCAACAGTAACCTGATCGTCAGTTTCGTTTCTGTGTGTAAGACCTAAATCATAATATTCCGTGTTTAATTCAATATATGGTTCAAGTAAAATTTCTTTAATCATCTGCCAGATAATTCTGGTCATTTCGTCTCCGTCCATCTCAACGAGGGGAGTTTTCATAACAATTTTGCTCATATCAGCCGTTCTCCTTTTTTGTAAAATCTAATAATCCGCCGGCAATAATAATGGCTTTAGTTCTGTCTGTAAGCTCGCATTTAGCCATAATTTTTGTACCCTTGGTTTTATTTTCAACAACAATATCTTCGCCGTTCTCAATAAGTTTTTTAACATCAGGCAATACAAGCTCATCACCTAAAGCAATCTGATCATAATCTGCTTCATTTACAAAAGTAAGAGGTAAAATACCCGCGTTAATAAGGTTGCTTCTGTGAATACGTGCAAAGCTCTTAACAAGAACAGCCTTAACGCCCAGATAAAGAGGAGCCAAAGCGGCGTGTTCACGGGATGAACCCTGACCGTAGTTAGCACCGCCTACAATAATACTTGAACCAAGCATTTTTGCACGCTCGGGAAATTCCTTGTCACATACGGTAAAACAATGCTGTGAAATAGCAGGAATGTTTGAGCGGAGCGGTAAAATCTTAGCACCTGCAGGCATAATATGGTCGGTTGTAATGTTGTCGCCAACCTTTAATGCACAGGAGGCCTCAATTGTATCGCTGAGAGCACTTGTCTTAGGATAAGGCTTAATGTTCGGACCTCTTAATACTTCAACGCTGTCCATTTCATCCTCAGTTGCAGGTTCAATAACCATATTGTCGTTAATAAGGAACTGCTGTGGAATTTCAATTTTAACTTCATCACCAAGTGATGTGGGATCAGTAAATACACCTTTAAGTGCAGAAACTGCTGCAGTTTCTGGAGATACAAGATAAATCTGACCGTCAGCAGTACCGCTTCTGCCTTCAAAGTTTCTGTTAAATGTTCTAAGGGAGATACCGCCGCTGTTAGGAGATTGTCCCATACCGATACACGGTCCGCAGGCACTTTCAAGAATTCTTGCACCTGCTTCAATCATATCAGCTAAAGCACCGTTTTTAGCAATCATATTAAATACCTGCTTGCTTCCGGGAGCAATAGCAAGTGAAACCCCGTCAGCAACCTTGTTGCCTTTAAGAATAGCGGCAACTCTCATCATATCAAGATAACTTGAATTTGTGCAGGAACCAATACAAACCTGATCAATCTTTTTGCCCTCAAGCTCTTTAATAGCCTTAACATTATCAGGTGAATGAGGACAAGCCGCCATTGGTTCAAGCTTGCTTAAATCAATATCAATAACTTCATCATATACAGCGTCAGCGTCGGGCAGAAGTTCTATCCAGTCTTCTTCTCTGCTCTGAGCCTTAAGGAAACTCTTTGTAATTTCGTCGGAGGGGAAGATAGAAGTTGTAGCGCCAAGCTCCGCACCCATATTAGTAATAGTAGCACGCTCAGGAACAGTTAAGGATTTAACACCCTCACCGCCGTACTCAACAATTTTTCCAACGCCGCCTTTAACAGACATAATTTTAAGAACCTCAAGAATAATATCCTTAGCAGAAACCCAAGGTCTTAATTTACCTGTTAAATTAACTCTTACCATTTTAGGCATTGTTATATAATAAGCACCGCCGCCCATAGCAACAGCAACATCAAGACCGCCTGCACCGATAGCAAGCATACCGATACCGCCGCCTGTAGGGGTATGGCTGTCAGAACCGATTAAGGTTTTGCCGGGTTTGCCAAAGCGTTCAAGATGGACCTGATGGCAGATACCGTTTCCGGGACGGGAGAAATAAATGCCGTGTTTTTTACATACAGACTGAATAAATCTATGATCGTCGGCATTTTCAAAACCTGTCTGTAAAGTGTTGTGATCAATATAAGCCACACTTTTCTCTGTTTTTACTCTCGGAATACCGATAGCCTCAAACTCAAGATAAGCCATAGTACCAGTTGCGTCCTGAGTTAAGGTCTGGTCGATTTTAAGACCGATATCAGAACCCACAGTCATTTCTCCTGAGAGTAAATGTTCTTTAATAATTTTCTGTGCTAAAGTTAAACCCATAAAATTACCTCCTGTGCAAAATATTACTAACTATTTACAAGGAATTAATATGTAAATAATATTGTTAATTATATAACAATTTAGCATTTTTGTAAAGGAGAAAACCCAAAATAAAAAATGCAATATATATTGTTTATTAATAACAATTGTGTAAAATATAATGAATACTACACAGAAAATAAAAATATAGACTAAAATAATTGAAATAAAAAGATTTTTGTGATAAAATAACTCGTTAGTATGAAAAAAATAAAAGTGTTAGTTGAGAAAAGTAAAAGTTTTAGTCGAACTTTTTCAAAAGTCTCTTGGCGAGGTTAGTGACCGAGAAACCTGCTCATTAATTATAATAAAAATTTTCAAAAGATTAAAAAGTAAATAGAGGATGGAAAGTATGGATACAAGAGAAAATTTGAGAAATGTTGCAATTATTGCCCACGTTGACCACGGTAAAACAACCTTGGTTGACCAGCTTTTAAGACAAAGCGGTGTTTTCAGAGAGAATCAAGAGGTTGCAGAAAGAGTAATGGATTCAAACGACCTTGAAAGAGAAAGAGGAATTACAATTCTTTCAAAGAATACGGCAGTAAAATACGGCGATGTAAAGATAAATATAGTAGATACACCCGGCCACGCTGATTTCGGCGGAGAGGTTGAGCGTATTCTTATGATGGTAGACGGCGTAGTGCTGTTAGTAGACGCTTTTGAAGGCTGTATGCCGCAAACCCGTTTCGTGCTTAAAAAGGCTTTAGGTTTAGGAAAAAAGCCTCTTGTAGTGTTAAACAAAATAGACAGACCCGGAGCAAGACCTGAAGAAGTAGTAGATGAAGTTCTTGATTTATTTATAGAGCTTGGTGCAGATGAAGACCAGCTTGAATTTCCTGTTGTTTACGCATCTGCAAAAGACGGTTATGCAACCACCGACTATACACAAAAAGGCACAGATATGAAACCTTTGTTTGAAGCAATCATCAATGAAATTCCTGCTCCGCAGGGCGATTTAAACGGCGGTATGCAGATTTTATTCTCAAACATCGACTATGATAAATTTGTAGGCAGAATCGGAATAGGCAGAGTTGAAAGAGGACAGGTTAAAAACGGACAAAATGCTGTTTTGTGCTGTCGTGACGGATCTACACAAAATGTAAAAATTGCAAAGCTTTATCAGTTTGAGGGTCTAAACCGTGTAGAAACAGAAGATGCTCAGCTTGGCGATATTGTATGTGTAAGCGGTATTGCAGATTTAAATATCGGAGAAACTGTCTGCTCGCCTGAACTTGTAGAGCCGTTGCCCTTTGTAAAAATAGACGAGCCTACCGTTTCAATGAACTTTATAGTAAATAACAGCCCCTTTGCAGGTCAAGAGGGTAAATATGTAACCTCTCGAAACCTTCGAGACAGACTTTTTAAAGAGATTGAAACTAACGTGGCGCTTAGAGTAGAAGAAACTGATTCAGCAGATACTTATAAAGTATCAGGCAGAGGCGAACTCCACCTTTCTATTCTTATTGAAACAATGAGAAGAGAAAATTACGAGTTTCAGGTTTCACGTCCACAGGTTATTACAAAAGAAATCAATGGTAAGTTATGCGAACCTATCGAGTATCTTATGATAGAAGTTCCCGATAATTATGTAGGTCCCGTTATGGAGAAATTAGGTGCCAGAAAAGGCGAACTTATAAATATGGGAACAAGAGGAAACGGAATTACACATATAGAATTCAGGATTCCCGCAAGAGGTTTAATGGGATACCGCCCCGAGTTTTTAACAGATACAAACGGCAACGGAATTATGAACCATGTGTTTGACGGTTACGAGCCCTTAAAAGGTGAAATTGTTACAAGACATCAGGGTTCACTTGTAGCCTTTGAAACAGGAGAAGCCGTAACCTACGGACTTTTCCAGGCACAGGAGAGGGGAAGACTCTTTATCGGAGCAGGTACACCTGTATATGAAGGTATGATAGTAGGCTCAAGTCCAAAAGCAGAGGATTTGGTTGTAAATGTGTGCAAGAAGAAGCATATTACAAATACCCGTGCATCAGGTTCAGACGACGCATTAAAGCTCACTCCTCATACAGTACTTTCTCTTGAACAGTGTCTTGAATTTATTGCAGATGATGAGCTTGTAGAGGTAACCCCTGAAAATATCCGTATGCGTAAAATGATTTTAAGTAAAGAACAAAGAATGAAAAAAGCGTTTAGGAAATAATGAATTATATAATATTAGATTTAGAATGGAATACATCTTTCAGTAATAAAAAACAAAAGTATGTTAATGAAATAATTGAATTCGGCGCAGTTAAAACTGATGAAAATTTAGAAATTATAGAAACTTTTTCAATGCTAATAACTCCCCAGATTGGCAAAAAGCTCAATTCCCATATACAGGAGCTTACACATATCACCGATGAGGAGCTTACCTCTGCTAATAATACTTTTACGCATACGCTAAAATGTTTTGAAAAATTTTTGGGTACGGGAGTGCTTTTAACCTGGAGTACATCGGATATTTTAACTCTTATAGAAAACTATAATTATTATTATCATACAGAAAAATTGCCTTTTCTTACAAAGTATTGTAACTTGCAGGTATATTGTGAGAAAATTTTGGGAGTTCATAATCCCTCGTTACAGTTAGGACTTTCAGCCTGTGCAGAAATGCTTGAAATCGAAAACGATTGTTTGTCAATGCACCGTGCAAAGGACGACGCGATTCTGAGTTTTTACTGTTTGAAAAAGCTTTTTGACGAGCAAAAATTAAGAAGTATGACAGAGCTTGCTTTAACTGAAGAATTTTATAAAAAAATAACCTTTAAAGTTCGATTTATCACAGATATAAATAATCCAAATGTAGATAAATCTCAAATGTTTTTTAATTGTCCCATATGTAATGAAAAAATGCAACAAAAATCCCGTTGGAAAGTTAAATCCAAAAGCTTTGTTTCAAACTTTACCTGTAAAAATTGCAAGGAAGAATATTTGGGCAAAATTTCATTTAAGCTAAGATATGATGAAACATTGGTTAAGAAAAAACTCACATTAATGGAAGAAATCAAAAAAGAACAGAAAAGAATAAAGGCAGAAAAAGAAAAGGGAAGAGCAGAGAAGAATAAAAAGCTCAAAGTAAAAGTTAAAAATAAAGAAACAACAGTAAAGCAACCTCAGTAAAATGAGGTTGCTTTTTTAATACTCAAACATAAAAAACTTATAATCTAATTTAGCCTAAAGCACATTTTCCAATAAGGGATATTCATCTTCTTTAATAATTTTCAAACGTCTTTTTGTTTTAGATGAAACTTCAAAAAATCTGTCTTTATCATCAGTTTTAATTGCTTGATTTATTTCTTCTAAATTCTCACTGATTGCTTCAATTTCCTCGTGAAGCAAAAAAATATTAAAATATCTGCTGTTTTCTTCCCATTTTCTTATGACTTTTTCAGTATTTTCCAAAGCCTTGTCCTTTTCGTTTAACTCAATTAAATTTGTTATTCTGTCAATATCGTCAATTGCGTTATCAGTGGCATAATTTATATACCACATCTCAAAAAAAGCAACTAATAATGCAAATGCAACAAGTGATATACTTAAAATCAATCTTTTCACTGTTTATCAATCCTTATAATGTTGTATTCTCCCGTTTTATTTCCCGTCATAATAAAAACATCTTTAAGGGAAATATTGTTTTCTTTTAAAATATTATTGATTTTTTCTTTTGTGAATCCGCACAGTTTCATAGAATTATCAACAAATTCACCGTCATTTACTACAACTGCATCAATTCCCGTATCAGGAATGTAAATCCCCATATCTTCGGCTGAGGGGGTTCTTTTTTCAGGCTTTTGCAAAACACTTATTTTTCCGTTCGTTTCTACAATGCAATACTGCACATCTTCAAGAGAAAATACATTTTCCTGCCTTAATTGAATACAAAGATCCTCAGTACTCATTCTCAGCTTTTTCATAGCATCTTGCAGGATTTTTCCTTCGTGAATTACCATAACGGGACTTCCGCAAATCATTTTTCTGAATTTGCTGTTTTTCATCATAATCATACTTGCAACAATTTCACAGCCTATTAATATAAGCACAGGCAAAATTCCCGAAATAAGCGGCTGACTCGTATTTTGCATTGGAATAGCCGCAATATCGGAGATAATAAGGGTAATAACAAGCTCTGTAGGCTGTAAATCGCTTATTTGCCTTTTACCCATAATTCTTACTGCGAAAATAACAAATACATATAAAAGTAAAGTTCTAATAATAGCTATTAACATAAAATCACCAAATATATTATGCACAATTTGTAATATAAAATTCAGAATATTTCCAAATACAATGTTAATGCTATATAACAGGTGATAAATATGTTTAGTTCCTTAAAAGAAAATATAAATCAACTTAAGGCAATGGTAAATAACTCGGCAGATTTCACAGTAAGGGAGATAACGCTTCCCGATGAACGAAATACACAAGCCGCATTAATTACAACGGAAGGTATGTGTGATAAAGAGGGGATAGCAATAACGATTATAACTCCTCTTATTAATGCTTCCTATGAAAACATAAAAAGAAAAAACATTTTTGACCATATAAAGGCGTCGGTTTTGTCCGCCTCAGAGGTTGTAGATGTTGAGGATTTCAGTCAGGTTATGACATTTTCAATGTCAGGCTTTGCAGTTTTAGCCATAGACGGTTCAGACAAAATGATGGCAATAGGAATCCAGGGCTTTTCATTCAGAAGTGTAAGTTCACCTGAAACAGAAGTTATCCAGCGTGGACCGAGAGAAGGCTTTGTAGAACCCTTAAGAATAAATATGACTCTTATTCGCAGAAGAATTAAAAATCCTGATTTGGTTTTTGAGAATATACAGGCAGGAGATATTTCAAAAACACAGATGTGCATATGTTATCTGAAAAATTCCGTATCAGAAAATATACTAAATGAGCTTAGAAAAAGGCTTAAGCAAACGACTCTGCAAACGGTTATGGGAGCAGGATATTTAGTACCTTTCTTAGAGGAAAATAACAAGCGTTCGCTGTTTTCCGCAATCGGCGTAACAGAGCGTCCTGATACTGTCTGCGGAAAAATAACAGAGGGGAGAATAGCCGTTTTAATTGACGGAACACCCTCGGTTTTAGTAGTTCCTCATTTGTTTATAGAAAAATTCCAAAGTGTAGACGATTATTCAAACCGCCCGTTCTATGCTTCATTTACAAGAATTTTAAAATATATATCATTTATCATAGCAATTTATCTTCCGGGATTATACACCGCATTTGCAGCATATCATCCCGAGTATTTCCCAACACAGCTTTTGCAAAATATAATATCCTCGGTATCAAAAACACCGTTGCCTGTGGGACTTGAAGTTTTTCTCATACTGTTTATTTACGAGGTTATGCGTGAGGCAGGTCTGAGAATACCAAGACCGTTAGGTCACGCTGTAAGTATAGTAGGTGCACTTGTTATCGGTGAGGCGGCTGTAAATGCAGGAATAATCGGCTCTCCAACATTGATGGTTGTTGCTATTGCCGCAATTTGCAGTTATGTAGTACCTGATTTATATCCTGCCATAACAGTTGCAAGATTGCTCCTTATTTTAGCAGGTACGGTGCTTGGTTTGTGGGGCATAGTTATTTTCAGTTGCTTCTATTTAATTGTAATGTGTTCAAACACAAGCTTCGGAGTGCCTTATATGTCGCCGATTACTCCGTTTTCAAAGAAAAATATGCGTGATGTTTTTATCCGCTCAGACTGGAAAAAGCTCTCTAAATTCACTCAAAAAGTGCAGAATTTAAAAGGTTCAAAGGAGATTTACGATGAATCATAATAAAATATCAGTATCACAATTTTTCATATGTATGTTTCTGTGTAATATTTTTTTAGTTTTCGGATTTTTAAATACTCTGGGAGAAACAAATTCATTCTTTTTTAATATATTAACTTTAGTTGCAGGGGTAATTCTTTTAATTGTTTCCTGTATTCCCTCATATTTGCTCTATAAGAAAACAGGCAAAACTACAACGGCAATTTCCTCAGAGCATAGTGTGGGAATGTCAATAATAATAAAGCTTTATTATCTTATCTGTTTTGTTATATTCACAAGCGTAATAACATCAAAATTTGCCATTTTCTTAAAAAACAGCATTAATCATGATGCGATGCCTTTGGCAGTTGTTTTTGCTTTCCTTTTGATTGCGGCATTCGGCAGTTATAAGGGAATGCAGGCACTTTTCAGAACCGCAATAATAATTTTTGCTTTTTCACTTCTTTCCTTCGCATTTGTATTTTTCGGCTTAATGGATAAGCTGGATTTTTCAAATATTTTAAACTACTCTCAGCCTATGAATATAAATATTTCAAATTCAATTGGTACACTTCTTCTTGCACTAATTCCGATTATGTCTTATGTGGTTTTCTCTGATTCCTTAAAGGGAAATCATAAACTTGGAATATTCTATAGCTCTCTTTCAACATTTGTATTGTTTTTAGCAGTCAGCTTTTTCACAATTTGTGTTTTAGGCAATTATGCTCTGTTTGCGGAATATCCCTTTTTCACGTTGTCGAAGCTTTCAACCATTTCAATGTTAAAAGGCGGAGACGGTTTTGTATTTGCAACAATAACTGCGGTAACATTCCTGCTTGTATATTTATTCTTCGTAAGCGGTAGTAAAGCATTGGATAAAGCTCATTCAAAAACATTCTCAATCGGTTTTTTCATAGCAACATTTGTTCTTTCAGCCGTAATGACTTATGTTACTTTTGTGTATGATTTTATTACCAATACTCTGTTTTTATCAATTCTTTTAATTATAGGACTTTTTATATTACCCCTTTTCGCATATTCAATTGAGAGAATGAGGAGAGTTTAAAATGAAAAAAATATTGATTATTGTTTCTGCGTTAATTTTGTGCTTTATGTTTTCATCGTGTACAAAAACAGAAATTGATAAAAACGCAATAATAGAATCTATATATGTATCAAAAAGCGGAGATATTCTTAAATTTGAATTTAACACAGTAAAAAATGAAAATACAGCAGTGCTTAAAAAATATAGGGCATATTCCGACAGTCTTGAAAACGCCAAATCATCATTGGAATCCTCAGCCGTGCCGCATCTATTCTTAGGACAGCTTGAATGTATTGTAATATCAAATCAGCTTGATTTAGAAGAAGTAAGGTCGTCTCTTGGATATTTCAAAAGCAGTTATGAGTGTTCACCGGGGGTAAGACTGCTTTTTGCAACAAATAAAGCAGTAAAAGAACTGGAAGAAAAAGAAATTCCTGTAACCAGATTAGCTGAACTTTCGGATTTATCAAGAAACAAAAATTCCGATACATCAGTGAATATTTATACCTTTTATAATTCGTTAAGTAAATTAAATGAAGAAGCAAAGGTTAATTTGCTTTACTCTGAAAGTCAGTTAGATGTAAAGGCTATGCCGTTTTCAGATATTAGAGGAGAAAGTGAATGATGACAGTATAAATTTTCAAAAAACTTGATTTTATTTCAGTAAAAGTATTTTCAAATTGTAGGTTTTGGTGTATAATAAATCTGTATATTTATGCTTAATACTAATCTTAGTCTGAATATTTAAAAGGATTATCTATCAGATTTAGATTAGAAAATTTAACTGGGTGGTGAAACTATATGAATACGGGTTATTCTGTTTCTCTTGGAAAAATAGTAGATGAGCTTTCTTTAAATGTGTATTTTACGCCGAAATCACTGGAAGAAATAATGATATCTTCAACAGATATCAACAGACCGGGACTTGAACTTACAGGATATTTTGAGTTTTTTGATAAGAGCAGAATTATTATTCTCGGCAATACTGAATATTCATATTTAGGACGATTCGGCAGTGAACAACAACGTCACGTTTTAGATGCAATTTTTTCATTCGGACCTCCTGCTGTAATTATTGCAAGAGACTTTGAGCCTACAAATGAAATTTCCGAGTCTGCAAAGAAGCACAATATTCCCGTATTATGCTCAAAGGACAGCACTTCATCACTTACAGCGGCACTTGTATCATTTTTAAATAATGAGCTTGCTCCCAGAATTACCCGCCACGGTGTACTGGTAGAGGTTTACGGTGAGGGTTGTCTTATTATCGGCGACAGCGGTGTAGGTAAAAGTGAAGCCGCCATTGAGCTTATAAAAAGAGGTCATCGCCTTATCGCTGATGATGCAGTTGAAATCCGCAGAGTTTCAAATAACAGATTAATAGGTTCATCACCTGAAAATATAAGACACTTTATTGAACTTAGAGGTATCGGTATTATAAACGCCCGCAGGCTTTTCGGTATAGGAGCCGTTAAGCTTACAGAGAAAATAGATATGGTAATAAACCTTGAGCTTTGGGATAAAACGAAAGTTTATGACCGTATGGGAATTGATAACGAATATATGAAGATTTTAGGAATTGATGTACCGTCAGTTACAATTCCCGTTAAGCCCGGAAGAAATATTTCCATAATTATTGAAGTCGCCGCAATCAATAACAGGCAGAAGAAGCTCGGCTATAATGCTGCTTTTGAGCTTCTTGAAAGCTTAGGAATGCCAATAGACCCTGAACAGAGAGATAGTAAAAAGATTATTGAAAGCTGGGATTGATATGAAAATTGTTGCCGATTTGCATACCCATACAATAGCGTCCACCCATGCATATTCAACAATTCAGGAAATGGTTGCCGCTGCAAAAGAGAAAAATTTGTATGCAATAGCAATTACCGATCACGCAAGACAGATGCCCGGAGCTCCGGGAGCATATTATTTTGAGTCTTTATCCTTAATTCCCAAAGAATATAACGGAGTTCGTATATTAAAGGGAATAGAAGCAAATATATTGGATTTTGAAGGCAATATAGATTGCGAAGAACCCCTTGCAAATCAGCTTGAATGGATAGTTGCATCAATGCACGGCAATATAATTAAAGACACACCGAGCATAGAAAAATGTACAAATGCGTATTTGCAGTTAGCAAAGAATAAAAATGTAAATGTAATCGGACACAGCGATACTGTAATGTATAAATACGATTATGAAAAAGTTATACCCGAACTTTCTAAAAACGGAATTTTAATTGAAATAAATAACTCAACCTTTAATTTCAAAAAAGACTCTATGAGCAACTGCGTTGAAATAATCAAGGTATGCAAAAAACATAAGGCAAGAATTGTTGTTAATACTGACGCACATTTTTCTACATATGTTGGTAACGCAGAACCTACCCTACAGGTACTAAAGGAGCTTGATTTTCCAAAAGAGCTTATTGTCAACGCATCAATTGAAACCTTGCAGTCTTATATGAAAGAGAAGAATATTGAGATATAATTTGGAGGGTTTATGAATTCAATATCCAATATCAAGACGCTTGCAGAAAGTTTAAAATGTAATTGTAAAGTAAATGAGCCGATGAGTATTCATACTACCTTTAAAATCGGCGGAAATGCAGAATTGTTTATTGAAGCAGAAACAAATACACAGTTGGCACAGATTTTAAAAAGCTGTAACGATAACAGCATACCTTTTATGATTTTAGGTAAGGGAAGTAACCTGCTTGTAAATGATGAGGGAATAATAGGAGTAGTTATTTCACTTGCAGGAGATTTCAAAAAAATAGACTTGCTTGATAATAACACTATTTATTGCGGGAGCGGTGCAAGCCTTGCAAAACTTTGTACAAAGGCTTTGTCCTGTAATCTTTCTGGTCTTGAATTTGCGTGGGGAATTCCGGGCAGTGTAGGCGGTGCGGCTTTTATGAATGCAGGAGCCTACAGCGGAGAAATGAAAGATGTAATTGTATCTGTTACACATATGACTCCACAGGGTAAAATAGAAACCTTAAAAAAAGACGAACTTAATCTTTCCTACAGACACAGCGTGTATAAAGAAAACGGATTTATAATTATAGGTGTAACTGTTCAGCTTAAAAATGACGACCCTGCAAAAATTCGGGCTAAAATGGACGATTTTATGAACAGAAGAAAATCAAAGCAACCCCTTGAATATCCCAGCGCAGGAAGTGTATTTAAAAGACCTGAGGGTGCATTTGCAGGAACGCTTATAGAACAGTGTAACTTAAAAGGTGTATCGGTAGGAGATGCTCAGGTTAGCGAAAAACACGCAGGCTTTATAATAAATACAGGAAATGCCACTTGTAAAGATGTTTGCAGTCTAATAAAAAAAGTACAGGAAACTGTAAAAAAAGAAACGGGATATACTCTTGAAAGAGAGATAATTCTTTTGTAAATTCAGGTGATACTATGGATTTTTTAATTATTACGGGTCTTTCGGGGGCAGGCAAGTCAACTGCTCTGAAAACAATGGAGGATATCGGATATTACTGTGTAGATAATATTCCGGCAACCTTGCTTCATGTATTTTATGACCTGTGTGAAAAAAGCTCCGACCCGTTAATGAAAAAAGTAGCGGTAGTTATAGATGTAAGAAACGGAGAAAGCTTTGAATATATAATGTCAGAAATCCACATATTGCGTAAGGAAAATAAAAACCTAAAAATTGCTTTCCTTGATGCAAAGGACGATGTTCTTATAACACGCTTTAAAGAAACACGCCGTCATCATCCCCTTTATGATAAAGTTGAGGACGGTTCAACAAAAACGGCATTACAGCTTGAAAGAGAAAGCTTATCATTTTTAAAGAAATCAGCAGACTATTTAATTGATACTACATATATGTCAAATAAACAGCTTGCCGAAAGAATATATAATATTTTTCTTGAAAAAAACTCCGACAGCTTAATCATAACATTTATGTCCTTTGGTTTTAAGTACGGACTTCCCTTAGAAGCAGACCTTGTTTTTGATGCAAGATGTTTGCCCAATCCCTACTATATTCCCGAATTAAAGCCTTTAACAGGACTTGATTTGTCTGTAAGAGATTATGTGCTCAATTCTGAAAATACACAGGATTTTATGAAAAAAATTCTTGATTTTCTTGATTATGCAGTACCTCTTTATCAAAAAGAGGGAAAAAGTGAAATCGTTGTGGCAATAGGCTGTACAGGCGGTAAACACCGCTCGGTAACATTAGCAAGAAGCTTCAATAATCATTTTATTCAAAAGGGATATAAATCAACAATTCAGCACAGAGATATCTGGAAAATGTAAATATAAAATATTTAAGGAAGATAAATTATGTCTTTTGCATCTCAGGTCAGAAAGGAGCTTTGCTCAAATACAACATCATCAATAAGCAAGCTTAGAGCAGAGCTTTATGGAATGATGCTGTTTGCAAAAAAGTTTTCCGCCTCAAAGATAACCTTTAAAACAGAGAATAACTATACAGTCAATCGTTATATAAATCTTTCAGAAAACTTGTTTGTACCTTTAATTGAGAAAACAAGCACACTGAAAGCTAAGAAAAATAACACAAAGCTTTATACTGTTAATTTTATAGATGAAAACGATTGCCGACGGATTTTTGAAGATTTCGGACATTCGGATAAAAAAATCAGTCTTAGAATAAACTGGGCAAATATAGATGATGATGACCTGTTGTCCTCATTTTTAAGAGGAGTATTTTTAAGCTGTGGTTCTATAACAAACCCTGAAAAATCATATCATCTTGAATTTTGCGTACCTTATAAAAATTTAAGCTCTGATTTATGCAGAGTATTTGAAGAAATCTCTCAATGTTCAATTAAAGCAAGCGTGATAAATCGTGGCGGAGTGTTCGTTACCTATATAAAAGGCAGTGAGCAAATCACAGATTTATTAACATATATCGGCGCGGTAAATTCTGCTATGGAAATAATGGGAACTAAAGCTGTAAAACAGGTAAGAAATAATGTAAACCGAAAGCGTAACTCGGAAATTGCAAATATTGAAAAGGTTGCGGCGGCGTCCGCAAAACAAATAAATGCCATAGAAAAGATAATGAAGCATAAAAAGCTTGAAAGCCTGCCTGATGATTTAAAAGATGTTGCATATCTTCGTTTAGAGAATCCCGATATGTCATTAAGAGCATTAGGCGAGTCTTTAAATCCGAAAATTTCAAGAAGCGGCGTAAACCATAGAATACAAAGATTAATACAGATTGCTGAGGAAATTAAATAAATCGGGAGGGTATAAAAATGAGTGAAAAAACAAGTGAAAAGAACTTAACCTTTGAACAAGCAAATAAAAAGCTTGAAGAAACAGTAAAAGTTTTGGAGAGCGGAAAGCTCAACCTTCAGGAAAGTATGAAAGTTTACGAAGAAGCCTGTGTTCTTCTTAACTTCTGCTATAAAGAGCTTGATAAATGTAAAGGTCAAATGCAGGATATTAACGAAAGAATATCAAAGCTTGATAATATGAACAATTTAGACGGAGAACTGTTTAATGACTGATAATATTAAGATTATTGAAGAAAAGCTTTTTTCATATTTACCGAGTAAAGATTTGCTTGAAAAAAACTTAATAGACTCAATGGAATATTCGCTAAAAGCAGGCGGAAAAAGAGTAAGGCCAAACCTTTCTCTTGAATTTTGCAAGCTGTGTAATCAGCCTGTAGAGAAAGCATTACCTTTTGGCTGTGCAGTAGAGATGATTCATACTTATTCGCTTATTCACGACGATTTGCCCTGTATGGATGATGATGATTTAAGACGTGGTAAACCCTCTAACCATAAAGTTTTTGGTGAAGATATAGCATTGCTGGCAGGAGATGCTCTCCAGAGCCTTGCATTTGAAGTTTTGTCCTGTGATGATACAATCAGCCTTACAAGCCCAAAGGCCTGTGTGAAAGCAGTCAATACCCTTTCAAAATACTGCGGTGCTGTGGGAATGGTAGGCGGTCAGGTAATTGACCTTGAAAATGAAGAGAAAAAAGCCCCAATAGAAATATTGCAGACAATGGATATAAAAAAGACAGGCGGTCTTATAAAAGCGGCATGTGAACTGGGCTGTATAGCCGCAGAAGCAGAGGTCGAAAAAATCAAGGCGGCAGGAATTTACGGCGAATATATCGGATTAGCATTTCAGATTGTAGACGATATTTTAGATGTAACCTCATCATCAGAAGAACTTGGCAAGCCTGTTGGAAGTGACCTTGATAATCAAAAATCAACATATGTTTCACTTTTAGGAATAGATAAATGTAAAGCACTTGTTAATGAATTAACAGAAAAAGCAATTAATGCGCTTTCAGTTTTTAATAGTGATACAAAGCCTTTAAGCGATTTTGCAGTAAAGCTTGCAAATCGCAAAAATTAATACTAAACTCCAGTTTTTAATGGGTTTTTAGTATAAAGGAAAAGATAGGAAATTAGAAAAATGAACGGAAATGATTTTGAATATTTATCAAAAATCAAATATCCATCTGATTTAAAAAATCTTTCTGATAAAGAGTTAGAAAAATTATGTGCAGAAATCAGAGAAAGGCTTGTAGAAACAGTTTCTAAAAACGGAGGACATCTTTCTCCAAATTTAGGTACTGTTGAACTTACGGTAATGCTTCATTACTGCTTTAATACGCCAAAAGACAGTATAGTCTGGGACGTAGGCCATCAAAGTTATACCCACAAAATGCTTACAGGAAGATTAAATGAAATTGATACTATACGCTGTAAAGGCGGACTTTCAGGCTTTCCAAAACGCCTTGAAAGTAAGTATGATGATTTTAACGCAGGTCACAGCAGTACATCTATTTCAGCGGCATATGGCATAGCAAGAGCAAAGGTCCTGCAAGGCGACCCAAGCTATACAATTGCCGTTATAGGTGATGGCTCTCTCACAGGTGGCTTAGCTTATGAGGGACTTAATAACGCAGGTAGATTTAATAAGAATTTTATTGTTATTCTCAACGATAATAAAATGTCTATTTCAAAAAATGTAGGGGCAATGGCTCGATACTTAGGAAGTGTTAGAGTAAAGCCCTGGTATATCCGATTTAAAAGGAAAGTAGAAAAAATCTTAATGCATATTCCTCTTATCGGAAAGCCTATAAGAAGATTTCTAAGAGGCAGTAAATCAAGAATCAAGAATATGATTTATAAAAATACACTTTTTGATTTTCTCGGCTATACTTATTTAGGACCAATAGACGGTCACGATATAGAAGAGCTCAAAAACGCATTAACAGCCGCAAAAGCAATAAATTCTCCAGTACTTATTCATATAGTTACAAAAAAAGGAAAAGGCTATGAGCCTGCTGAGAATAATCCAAAAGAATTTCACGGTGTAGGTAAATTTGATATAGATACAGGAGAAGTTATTTCTGCTAAAAAGGGTTTTTCTGCCTTCTTTGGAGAGTGTATCTGTGACTTGGCGCAAAGGGATAAAAAAATTGTTGCAATCACAGCTGCAATGACCTTAGGAACAGGACTTTCAGCATTTTCAAAGGAATATAAAGAAAGATTTTTTGATGTGGGAATTGCAGAAGAACACGCAGTAACCTTTGCCTGCGGACTTGCCTCAAAGGGTATGATACCTGTGTTTGCAGTATATTCAACTTTCTTGCAAAGAAGCTATGACCAGATTTTACACGATGCTGCAATGCAGAAGCTTCATATAGTCCTTGCAATAGATAGAGCAGGAATCGTAGGAGATGACGGAGAAACCCATCAGGGAATTTTTGATGTCCCGATGCTTAATTCAATTCCCGAAACTACGATTTTTTCACCCTGTTATTTTAATGAACTGGAGCGTTCGCTTTTTGCATCGGTCTATATGTGCGACGGTGTTACAGCAGTGCGATATCCCAGAGGCGGAGAGCTTTATATGCCTGATGATTATAAAGATTCAAGCATAAATTTCACTGTTTACGGCAATACAGAAAGTAAAAATCTTATAATAACTTATGGCAGACTTTTCTCTTATGCATGCCTTGCAAAAGAAAAGCTTAAAGAACAAGGTATAGATATTTGTATTTTAAAGCTTTGTAGAATTAAACCTGTTGATAAAAGGGCAGTTAAAATTTCCGCAGGATTTGAAAATGTATTTTTCTTTGAAGAAGGTATAAAGTCAGGCGGTATTGCAGAAACCTTTGAAAATTTGCTGATAGAAGAAAATTTCAGCGGAAGTTATCATATTCAGGCTGTTGACGAAATTTATGTTCAGCATCAGTCAGTTAGTGAAGCCTTGTCAGAGCTTAAGCTTGATGATAACGGAATGGTTGAAATAATTAACAAGAATATAAATAATTCCAGTAAGGAAAAATAATGAGATAATGAAAAAAAGATTAGATGTTTTAATTTTTGAAAAAGGATATGCCGAAAGCCGAGAGAAAGCAAAGGCAATTATAATGTCTGGCAATGTTTATGTAGATAATCAGAAAGCCGATAAATGTGGTACGTCCTATGATGAAAATGTTAATATAGAAGTTAGGGGAGGAGCACCTAAATATGTAAGCCGTGGCGGATTAAAGCTTGAAAAAGCTATGAATAGCTTTGGAATTACCCTTGATAATAAAATTACAATGGATATAGGTGCATCCACAGGCGGTTTTACAGATTGTATGCTGCAAAACGGTGCTAAAAAGGTTTATTCCATAGATGTTGGCTACGGTCAGCTTGCGTGGAAGCTGAGAAATGACGAAAGAGTTGTAAACTTAGAGAGAACAAATATGCGTAAGGTTACAAAAGAGCAAATTTGTGACGAAATAGATTTTTTTTCAATAGATGTTTCATTTATCTCCTTAAAACTACTTTTACCTGTTGCAAGAGAACTTTTATCAGAAAATGCTCAAGCTGTTTGCCTTATTAAACCGCAGTTTGAAGCAGGCAGAGAAAATGTAGGCAAAAAGGGCGTTGTAAGAGACAGTAAAGTACATATTTCGGTAGTTAAAGATATTTACGACTTTTGTCTTAACAACGGTTACTCCGTTTTAGGGCTTGATTATTCCCCTATAAAAGGACCAGAGGGTAATATAGAATATTTGATTTATCTTGAAAAATCGGATAATCCGCAGTCTTTCACTGATATTTCAATAGAAAATTTAGTAAAAAACTCGCATTTACAGCTTGATAAATAGGTGTTGTTATGAATATTGCAGTAGTAGTAAATTTGGATAAGAAAAATGCAGTTGAATGTGCTAAAGATATTGTGAAAATATTTTTGGAAAACGGAGCAAAGGTTCTTATGAACTGTGGTAACTCCCAATATTTCAAGGCTTTTAAAATTGAATATTATAATATTGATACGGAGCTTTTCAATAATTGTGATTTAGCTGTAACAGTGGGCGGTGACGGAACAATTATACATACTGCAAAAATAGCCGCAACAGCAAAAAAATCGCTTATCGGAGTAAATGTAGGCAGATTGGGATTTGCTGCCGATGTGGAGCCTGAAGAAATAGACAAGCTTACAAGGCTTTTAACAGGCGATTACGGCGTACAGAAAAGAATGTTGTTAGATGTAACCGTTAAAAGAGAAAGCGGTAAAGAGGAAAATTTACTTGCAGTAAATGATGCAATTATAGCCAGAGGAGAACTTTCAAGAATAATAGATTTGCAGGTTTATTTAAACAGTCAAAAAATCTCTGCATATAGAGCGGACGGATTATTGTTTTCAACTCCTACAGGTTCAACAGCTTATTCCCTTTCTGCAGGAGGCCCCATAATTGAACCTGAAATGGAATGTATTTTAATGACTCCCGTTTGTCCTCATTCTCTGTTCTCTCGTTCAGTTTTGTTTGACTCTCAGTCAGAGATCTCCGTTAAAACTTTAATAACAGATGATAATAAAGCAGTTTTAACGGTAGATGGTCAAAAAAGCATTGAACTTAACCCAACCGATACGGTAACAATAAAGAAATCAAACTTATATCTTAATTTATTAACCCTGCATAAACGCAATTTCTATACAAAGCTAAATGAAAAATTAAAAGAGAGGGAAAGCTGATGAAAAACCGAAGACACGCTAAAATCCTCGATATTATAAATACAAACTCGGTAGATACTCAGGAAGAATTGTTAAATCTTTTAGAAAAAGAGGGATTTTCGGTAACTCAGGCAACAGTTTCAAGAGATATTAAGGAGTTAAGACTTTTAAAAACTCTTTCTCCCGACGGTAAGTACCGTTATACCTCAGCCGCAAAAAATGCCTTTGATATGAAAACAAACTTTCAGTCATTGTTTAAATCTTCCGTAAATTCACTTGATTTTGCCGAAAATATAATTGTAATAAAAACCCTCAGCGGTATGGCGCAGGCAGTTTGTACTTCCCTTGATTCAATGGAGTTTATGGGAGTTTTAGGTACAATTGCAGGAGATGACACAATCTTCATAGCCTGCAAGACAAAGGATAATTCAAAAGCTCTTGTTAATGATTTAAAAAAGCTTTTACAATAAAGGTGTTAAAAAATGCTTATAAACTTGTATATAGAAAACATAGCCGTAATTGAAAAATCGAATATAAATTTTAAAAATGGACTGAATATTTTAACCGGTGAAACAGGTGCAGGAAAAAGTATTGTAATTGACGCTATAAGTGCAATACTTGGCCATAGAACTTCAAAAGAGATGATTCGTACCGGTTCTGATAAAGCCTTTGTAAGTGCAACATTTGAAAATATAAATGACGAAACAGCAAAAAAGCTTTCAGAACTTGGCTATGATTTAGATGATGATACCTTAATAATCAGCAGAGAGATAAACTCAAACGGAAAAACCTCCTGCCGAATCAACTCCCGTCCTGCAACGGTATCAGTACTTAAAGAAATAGGTCTTAATCTTATAAATATTCACGGTCAGCACGAAAGCTATGAGCTTTTTTCTCCTGAAACTCATATAGATTACATTGATGCAACGGGTAGTTATGTAGACCTTAAAGACGAATATAAAAAAGAATATTCACAGCTTAAAAAGATAGAAAAACAGATTGACAGCCTTAATATAGATGAAACAAATCGTTTGCAGGATATCGACTTACTTTCCTATCAGGTAAATGAGCTTGAAGAAGCAAATATTGAAATAGGAGAGGAAGAAACTCTTTCAGAAGAAAGAATGATTTTGCAAAACAGCGAAAAGCTTACCTCCAATCTGCAAAAAGCACTTTTATATGCAGAAGGGGACGGAGACAGCGAGGGTGCAGTTTCATTGCTTGATAATCTGTGTGCCACAGTTAATAAATGTGCAGATTTAAACCCAAATCTTCAGGAATTGTCGGAAAAGCTCAATGATGTTTACTATAATTTTCAGGATTGTGTTTCGGAAGTTTCAAACGCACTTGACGATATTGACTCCGACTCGTATCGCTTAAATGATATAGAAGAAAGACTTGATTTGCTGTATAAGCTTAAAAGAAAATACGGTCAGACAGAAGAAATGCTGGAGTTTTTAGAAAACGCAAGACAAAAGCTTAATGAACTGACTCAGCTTGATATAAATAAAGAAAATCTTGAAAAAGAATATAATACTCAGCTTTCAAAGACTATGAAGCTTGCAAAAGAACTTTCGGAAAGCCGTAAAAAAACAGGAGAGCAGTTTGTAGCAAATGTGCAAAAAGAACTTGTATTTCTCGATATGCCAAATGTAAAGTTTACAGTCAGCTACGAGCAAATCCCTCTTTCATCAAACGGACAGGATAAAATGGAGCTTTTGGTATCGGCAAACTTAGGCGAAGAACCAAAACCTGTTGCAAAGATTGCATCAGGGGGCGAGCTGTCAAGAATAATGCTTGCCATAAAAACAGTGCTTGCTGAAAATGATATTATAGATACATTAATTTTTGATGAAATAGATGCAGGAATTTCAGGCTCAGCCGCACAAAAGGTAGGCTTAAAGCTAAAAGAAGTATCCTTGTCAAGACAAGTGCTTTGCGTAACACATCAGGCGCAGATAGCCGCTTTGGCAAATGAACATTTGTTTATTAAAAAAGAAACTAAAGAAAATAAAACCTTTACAAATATTACATCTCTTGATTTTGAAGGCAGAAAGCATGAGCTTGCAAGAATTATAGACGGTGTTAATATAACAGAAACTGCTTTAGCACACGCAGAACAGCTTTTAAAAAATAATTAATTTATACTAAACACCAATTAAAAAACGGATATCTTTTAGCCGGATTTTGCGCCATACTTTGTACCCTGTCCTCGAAAGGCGACAGCCTTTCTGCGGTATGGCACTCGTCTGACACAAA
>JAFLSJ010000021.1 GCA_022511005.1 Ruminococcus sp. | reverse complement strand
ACAACGCTGCTATGTGAATTTTAACGCAACAGATATTAAAGCTTTTAGTTAGATACTATTATAAAATTCAGACAATGCTTTAACAATATGACATTAATACAAGGATAATTTAAAAACTCTCGAAGAAGCTTTTTAAAAGCTTGATTTCGAGAGTTTTTTGTGCATTGTTTTTTGTTAGGTGATTTCAAATGTCAAGGGTTGTTCCTAAACGTTATTTGTATAATTGTAGGGGTTGCTGCCCACATCAGCCCGCTATTTTGGGACGATGTAGGCATCGTCTCCATACAGACCTTAAGACTTTAGGAAAGGTATTATACCTCAGCCGCAATTGCCTTTAATTTTTCAATGGCTTTTTTGCTGTCTTTCGCTTTAAACACTGCTGTTCCTGCCACACAAATATCTACCCCTGCCTTTGCGGCTTGTCCGATTGTATCTTCTGCAATACCGCCGTCTACCTCAATTAAAAGCCGGGGATTTTCTGTTTTAGACTTTTCTTTGATTTCAGAAACCTTCGGCAGCATATCTGCCATAAAGCTTTGTCCGCCAAAGCCCGGCTCTACTGTCATTATAAGAACCATATACAAATCCTTTAAATACGGAAAAACCATGCTTGCCGGTGTATTCGGCTTAATTACAAGACCCGCCTTAATACCCTTACTTTTGATTTTATCAATGGTCTGCTGAATATCAGAATCGCTTTCTATATGAAATGTAATTATATCTGCACCTGCCGACGCAAAATCGTCAATATATTTCAGCGGTTCCGATATCATTAAATGAACATCAAAAGGAACATCAGTATAGGAGCGAATCGTCTTAATTACAGGTGCACCAAAGGTAATGTTAGGTACAAAGTGGCCGTCCATTACATCAAGGTGCATAAAATCCGCTTTTGCTTCTTCCATTCTTTTTATTTCCTGTCCCATTTTAGAAAAATCACAAGATAAAAGTGACGGTGCTATTAACATAAAATTTCTCCTTAAGGTCTTTTAATTAACGGTGCTATTACTGCGGCGGCCGCCCAGAACACTGCATAAATCAATATTTCCATTGTACCCAGCACCTGTACTCCTGCATACAAGCACAAAAGACTGCATATCAATATACCTAAAATTATTGAAATAAGCTGAATCATTACCGATAAAGAAATATTACTGCTTAATCTTACACAGCCTGAAATACCTCTGATAAGAGAAGTAAATCTTCCTCTTGTTGCAAGATATGCACGGGAAGTTTCCTCAACCTGCTCCTGAATTGATTTGGCTTCGTTACCCAGACCTGTGGGCAATACTTTAACCGAACGATAGAAAATTCTGAAATCGTCTGCTATTTTTTCAGACGTAATGTTATTATCTGTAGTTCTTACTAAAATGCTTATGCCGTTTTCTTCTGCACGGCGTAATTCTTCCGCAATTTCAGGATCCGGACTGTATTTTAATACAAACATAGCCGCAAGCTCACCTGCTTTTGACAAATAGGTAATATCCTTACCCTCTAAGCGGTATTTTTCTTCATAATCGGAAGATGGGATATTAATATTATACTTTCCCATAAGCTCTCTTGAACCGATTAATATACGTTCACTGTTTACCCAGCCTACAAGTCCCATTGTATCTTCATACAAAAAGCTCTCAACATGAGGCAAACCCTCGCCCTTATCAATTGCTCTGTCAAAAATCGTAGACATTGGACTCTCTGCCTCTTTTAAAATTGATGCACAGGCAATCAGGGCTTCATCAGCACCGTGATTAATAAATGTTTTTATTCCATCAAGCATAACTCTGCCCTCAGGATAAAGTTCTTTTGCATCTACTATAACTCCCGTACTGTCGCAAAACTGCTTAACAGATGGATAGCTTGATACCATTGCGTCCTTAGACAAAAGCTTCTTACATAACATTCTCAGGGGAACATTAACTGCCAGTAATGTGGCAACAGGAATACTGATTGCCGTCATCACCGCAAGAGCGTTAATTGCACCGTCAAAGGACTGATGCACAAAGCCGTAAACAATTGCAACCACCAGAGAAATTATAATTGTAAAAGGTGCAAATTTGCCTGCAAGCTCTTCACTTGGGTCAGGCGCATAAGAAATTTTAAGGAAATTTGACAAAAATTCTGTTTTATGCTGATAAGCTACAATAGGTCTTTCAAAAACCGTTCCGCTCATCATCTTTGACGCGACATCTTCGTTGGTATAAATTTTTGCGGCATATTTGGGCGCATTAGAGTTTACAAATTTAAAGTTATCTTTAACTCTCAATACCATATAAAGCTTACCAAGAGTATTTGCAAAGAATCCAAGAATAGCAATAACGCTGAAATATTGTACGGTAAAGGTATCTGCACCGATTATAAAGAAAAAGCTGATTACAGCCTGCAAAGCGGCGGCAACAGATGCTGCCGACAGAGCGGTATCCGAATTTCCCTTGAATTTTACAAGGGGTGTTAAACCGCTTATTATAGTAACTCGGTTAATAACAACCGAAAGTGCTAAAAGCAACAGGTTTACAACCGCATAAACAATAGGGGCATTTGCAATTCCTGAACAAAGCTGATTGGGAATTATTCTGACCAGAACGGCAATTACAAGGGTAACAAGGGAAATTGCACCCATTCCAAGGCTTTTTAAAAACAACCTTTTTATATTCAAATTAATTTCATCTAAAATACTTTTGGCGTCTTCCTTAGAGGTATAATCCTCAACTGTTTCTATTTTTTCAGGAGGAACATTCTGTGCAATTTGCTGTTCTTCACTTGAGAAAAATCCTACAACTGCCTGTAGCACTTTTTCGGTAAAGGGCTTTTTATTCTGTTTGTCAGTCTGCTGTTCTTCTGACTCCGAAATGCCTTCTTTTTTTATGATATGAGATATTGACGGGTCGTTAGATTTTAAGTACATTTCATATTCTTGCCTTAGAACTGTTGAGAATTTGCCTGCTCTGATATGTACCTTGTCAACATCTTCTTCTCTCTGATAAACAGGTACTCTTGAAATAATTACCTGTGTTTTTGGCTTTTTAATGCCGAATAATTTTTCATAATTGCCTTTTATCTCTTCTTTTAACTGTTCGGGATTAATAGTTTTATCCTTTTTATTTTTGCTATCCTTTTTATCTTCCTCTTTATCCTCTTTCTCTTGTGAGAAATGTTCTATAGCCTCTGCTTTTTGCTTTTTATCAAGGTCTAAATCAATATCTATTGAGTCAAAATCTGTTACCGTTACGTTTCTGATATGCAGATCTTCAACGTCATCTAATACATCCTCAGAAAATGTGGTGTCTTCGGTATATTCAGGCTTAAGAGTAACAACCGCCTTTTCCTCCTCGGGTTCTTCTTCAGCTTTTTCTGTGTCTTTTGTTTCTTGAGATTCTTCCTCAGCTTTTTCGGTTTTTTCCGTTTCTTCCAATGAAGCTACCTGGGGAACTACTCCGTCAGGATTGTCCATTAATATTTCAGTCTGCATTGTTACCGCTGTATCTTCATCAACTAAAGAATTTTGCTCTTCGTTATCCAAATCAAGGGGATTTGTGTTTTTATACCTTATTTTTTTGGAGGTGTTACTGAAAATTTCGTCCATTTTAGGTTTTGCACGATATTTTTTTGCAGTTTCTTCCATTTTACCTTTTTCAGTTAAAAAACGGGTTTCTTCAAGAATGTTATCTATTACTAAATCTTTATTTTTAAATTTTATTGTATCCTGTTTAACTTCAGGATGATTTTGAGAAATATCCATTTTTTTATTCTTATTTTTCAAACTGCTCTCTCCTGTTATTAAAACTTTTACTTTTAAATTCTTATCTTTGCTGTGCAATCTGATACATTAAAATTCCTGCTGCAACCGAAGCATTAAGGGAATCAATATGACCTTTTATGGGAAGGCTTACAATGGCGTCGCAATGCTCCTTTACAAGTCTGCCCAAACC
This sequence comes from Ruminococcus sp., assembly GCA_022511005.1. GTDB lineage: Bacteria > Bacillota > Clostridia > Oscillospirales > Acutalibacteraceae > Ruminococcoides. The sequence goes on along the minus strand of JAFLSJ010000021.1, from coordinate 21,546 downwards.
TTTTCCCTCATTGCCTATTACAATTGCAACCGCACCTTTAAAATCACATTCAGTATAATTTGTTCCGTTCATATCTGCGCCAAACACCCAGAGCCCTCTGTCACGAAGACTGTCAATACAGTTAACAAGATTTGTAACCCTTGCAACAGGCAAATACTCTACTGCTCCTGCCGAAGCTTTACCAACTGTGTAATTTAATGTTGCGCTTCTTCTTTCGGGAATTATAACTCCGTGAGCGCCTGCACATTCGGCAGTTCTTATAATTGCTCCTAAGTTATGGGGATCTTCAATTTCATCAAGTACAATTACAAATGGGCTTTCCCCTCTGCTTTCTGCCAAAGCAAAAATATCGTCTACCGTCTGATATTCTTTAATTGCTGCCGTTGCAATAATTCCCTGATGAACTGCTACGCCGCTTAAAAAATCAAGCTTTTTTGAATCGACTTCTTTTATGGGAATCCTCTTCTCCTTAGCCTTTGCAAGAATTCCCACTATAGCACCTGTTTTAGCACCTTTGGCTATCATAATTTTATCAATGGTTCTTCCGCTTTTTATTGCTTCGGAAACGGGATTTCTGCCGGCTATAACATCGCTTTTTGTATTTTTTAATTTACTTTCCATTTTATTATCCTTATTTACACCATATAATGTTAATTATCCTGCTTAAGCAGCATTTTCGTACTAAATATACATATTCAGTATAACATAATTAATGTCGTTTTAGAATAGAAAATTTATAAATATTTAAATAGAAAAAAGGTTAATTTCCGTACAAACTGTCAAGAAAAATCGCCCCTCTGTCGAAATCAGTCGGAATAATTCCGTATAATCTATTTTGAAAATCGAAGAACACGGGAATTTTCAGAGGATATGGTGTGAAACAAACATATGAAACCGAAAAAAGCAGCAGCATAAAAAGACACGGTACAAAAAAACAGCTTACTTCCGGATTTTTTATCAAAAGGTTATATGAAAGTATATAAATTATCACTGAAAATATCATTATACACGCTGATTCTGAAATTCCGCTTACCGTAACACCCCAAAGCTGAAGAAGGGTTATTACAATGCAATATAATAATCCCATACCATAAACAAGAAAGGTTTTTATTACAACAAAGGTTCTAAATTGGGGAATTATCCAGCAAAGCTCAATCATACTCCATACCAAAAAGGCAAGCAGGTACAGCTTGATACTTTCCCATACGCTGTTATTAGCCGACCCGAAAAATAAATTCAGCAAATGGTCACTTTCAAGAGAATTAATATGATGCAGTACAAACCAGATTAAAAATGTGACTGCTGCTCCCGAAATTTCTAAATATTTAAATGTTTTATTATTCATAAAAAAGCCCCCGTCACAATATATATGACAAGGGCTTAAATTAAATGATTTTTAATATAGGTATACAAGCCACGTTATATAGCATCTAAAATCCCGATACAGCATAAGGTAAGCACCGCACCTGCAAGCATCGGCATTATAAGTAGTACAAGCTTTTTTACAAATTGTCTTTTGTTTTTTATTACAGAAGGAGGGTTCATATCTTTCAACATTCTTTTTGCCTCTTTTTCAAGCAGACGTTTTTCTTCGCCTGTAAATTCAGGTCTTACAACCAGAATAGCTCTCTCATAATAAATATTATCAGTTTTTGTAACTTCTATTACATGTCTGTTTATACCTTTTATCATAAAAGTTCTCCCGAATTAAAAATTTTCAAAAATATTATGGGTAAAAATTTGGAAATCTATACATTTAATTCTTTTAAAAATTTAAAAGGTTTTCTTTTTTTCGATAAAAAATATATTTAAAGAATTATACTTTTGGTATTATTCTATTTTATTAACAAAAATGTTGATAACTATGTGGAAAGTGTTAATAATCTATTAAAAAGCACTTGATTTTAACTTATAAAACTCTAATTTTAAACATTTTTAATTTTTTTCAATTTTCCACATCAAATTTTTTCTATTAAAACAGCTTCAAAATTTATTACAAATAGTATAAATAAGTATGTCAACAAAAATTTCATCGCGTAACAAAAATGTAACTTTTGTAATAAAATATTGATTTGTGAAATATAGAAACTTTATAAATATAAAAATATAATAAAAATCGGCAGGTTACATTTTGTAACTGCCGATTTTACTTATTAAATATTTTTATAGTTTAAAAAAATGATGCTACAAGATGTTCAAATATAGATACAGACGCCCAACCGCATATTAACCCTAAACATGCACCTGCCACTACATCCGACAAATAATGAACCCTCAGATATAATCTTGAAAATCCAATCAGTAACGCTAAACACAATACAGAAAGTATTACAGGCTCATTGCATCTGAGCATTGTTACTCCCACAACTGAAAAAGATGCCGTTGTATGACCTGACGGGAATGAATAATACTTAGGTTTATTAATTATCTGCTCTTCGTCTTTTAAATCATGGCAAGGTCTTGTCCTTCTTACAATATGCTTAATAATAATTTCGCCCATTAAATGTGCAACACAAAGTCCGAAAATTATATTTGCACCTGTTGCACGCCATGGAGCATTTATTAAAAAGGGCAAACAGATAGCAAACCACACAAGCCCCATATTGCCTGCTGTAGAAAAAGCAATCATTATTTTATTTTTAATCGGTGAATGTAGTTTTGCAATTCGCACAATAACTATATCATCAATATTCTGAATGAGTCTGAACATAGAAATACCCCAATATATCAATTATGATAATTATATCATAATAATCAGGGTTTGAAAAGTGTAACAATATACAAATTTACAAATTAGTACAATTTGCTATTAAAAAAATAAAACGACTGCAAAAGCAATCGTTTTAATACTAAACTTCAATTGAAAATGAGATAAAATTTTATAGCAGATTTTGTGACAGACGAGTGCCATACCGCAGAAAGGCTGACGCCTTTCGAGGACAGGGCACGATGTATGGCGCAAAATATGCCTAAAAGATATCCATTTTTTAATTGAAGTTTAGTATAATTTTATCTCATTTTTATATTTACTGCGTGGGCTATGCCGGGAATACTCTCTCCCTGAAAACAAGTTGTTGGGCTCATTAACGCTCCTGTAGCCATAAATATTATATTATTAAAAGTTCCTTTTTCCATATTATTAAGGATATAAGAGCATAATACGCTTGCACTGCATCCACAGCCTGAACCGCCGCAATGGACATCCTGCTTTTCTCCGTTATAAATCATAAGTCCGCAGTCGTGGTGCTTATCACTTATATATATTTTCTCCTTTGACAGAATTTCATAAAGCAAATCACTGCCAAGCTTTCCTAAATCTCCTGTGAAAATTGCATCGTAATCATTGGGAGTTGTTGCTGTATCTTCAAAATATCTCATAAGCGTCTGCGCCGCCGCAGGAGCCATAGCCGCGCCCATATTATTTACATCATTTACTCCGTAATCTACAATTGATCCCACTGACGCCCTTGCAACACAGGGACCCTTTTTTGCATTTGATAAAATACAACTTCCGCTTCCTGTAACCGTCCATTGAGATGTAGGTGTTCTTTGACCGCCGTATTCAAGAGGAAAACGATACTGTCTTTCTGCACTACAAAAATGAGAAGAGGTTACACAGGCAGCATTCTGTGCCGCACCGCTTTCAACCATAACACTCGCCATTATAAGCCCCTGAGCCATAGTTGAACACGCACCGTACTGACCCAAATAAGGAATATCAAACCCACGCATGGAAAAGCTTGAAGAAATACACTGATTAAGCAAATCACCTGCGAAAATAAAATTTATCTCTTCATTTGAAATTTGGGATTTTTGCAAAGCAATTGTAAATGCTTCCTCCTGAAAGATACTTTCTGCCTTTTCCCAGCTATCCTGTCCTGCATAAGAATCATATATCAGCTTATCAAAATAATTTTTAAGAGGTCCTTCCGACTCTTTTTTGCCTGCTACTGAACCATACCCTATAATTGCAGGCATTTCTTCAAACCCTAAAGTATAGTGACCTATTCTTCTTATCATAAAAAACTCCTTTTTGCATAAAGCTACTTAATATCTGTATAGCTTTATTATCTGCAAAAAGGAGTAAATTAATCATTTATTTATCAGAACGTATTAGGGCATATTTGAAAAGTATCTGATAAGCTCTAATTTACGAAAAATTTAAATTTAACACAAATTTTTATATAAAATTATCCTTCGGTTTCTTCAATGGTGGGTTCTGTTGCAGGCGTTGTTGTAGGTTCGGGTTCGGTGGCAGGAGGTGCTTCACTGCTTGTTGTATTTGATGAAGAAGACGAAGTATTACTACTATTAGAACTCGATGTGTTACTGCTTGATGATGAAGATGTTACCTTACTGCTTGAGCTTGAGCTGCTTTTGCTGCTACTGTCAGCTGATGATTTAGATGAGGAATTATCGTTACCATTCGTATTCTCTTCCGGCTTATTATTTTTCACCGGTTTGTTTGTGCCGGTTACCGTTCCGTCGGGCTTTTGCCTATGAGTTCCGTCGTCAGCATACTGAACATAGTGTCCTTGGGTAAGGCTGTAATGAGAACCCGGAAGCTCCTCTCTTGAAACCTCTTCACCGTTTTTATACAGAATTCTATATGACCTGGTATCGTAGCTTTCTCCGCTTTTGATATTATAGTTTTCAGAATATGTTGCTATATCATCATAGCTTGGATCCTGATATCCGTAAATAGTACAGGACAGCTTTCTGCCGTCAATTGAACATTCCATAAACATTTGATAATCTGTTATATTTTTCAATTTCAAATCTAATCCCGGATAGTCGATAGTTGCATCGAATCCTGCCGGAACATAAACAGACGCCCAGTAATGCATATGACGTTCAACAATTTCCATATTTGCAAAAACTGCGGTATTATATATTGTACTGCTTGCCTGACAAAGTCCGCCTCCGACTCCCTGAGTCATACTTCCGTCTGAAATTACACCTGCGGGAAGATATCCGTTTGATTCAAGGTTGCTGTCGCCTGTACATTCGTTAAATGACCATGTTTCCCCCGGTTCAATTACAGAACCGTTGCAAGCCGCTAATGCAGTACCCATATTTGAAGTTGCATTTTCGGTATTAACAGAAGTAGTGGTATAGTATGAAAGGGGCACTATATTTTTCTTAACCATTTCTTTTGTAATTTCAGGCTCAGTAATGTCAACCTTGGCAGTTACCACTCCTGTTTCTTTACCTGAATTTATGAATTCTTTAATTGACTGTGCAAGAGCCTTTTTATCAGTTTTATAGCCTTTTTTTCCGTCCGTATATTCAAATCTGTTCTCTGCATAAGGAGTGAATTTTGATACACGGGCATTTTCTGCCTTGGTATCGGTATCTTTTGCAATCTTTATTGATACAGCTTCTACTGAACTATCTTCAACTGTTGCCGTAACGGTGAATATATCATTAAATTTACCGTCTTTATTAGTTGTAGGCTGAGTTGCATCATTTACCCTTTCGTGAACATCTTCACAATATTTCTTTGCCTGATTAAGTACTTCTTCTATATTATAAGTGTATGTAAAATCTTCAGAAGTAAACTTATAGCTCTTTTCCTTTGTCTTAACAGACATAGTAAAGTCTTTAATAAATTTGCCTTGGTTATCCTCTAACAGCTTTTTAGCCTCTTCATAGGTTTTTCCAGAAACATCTATGCCTGATATCTGAACTCCCGATAAATACGTGAACTCTCCCTCGTCATTTACAATAGGACCTACCGTTTCTTCAAAGGGATTATGTATAATGCCATTCGCCATAAGCTGCCATAATAATACGCCTACTGCCGCTACTACCACAACTGCTGCACCTGTAATAATTACCGGAATTTTGTGCTTGGTAAAAAAGCTCTCACCTTTTTCAGGTTTAGAATATCTGCTTTTTTGTTTTGGACTGTCTTTAAAGTTTCCTTCTATATCTTCAACTATTTCTATATCTCTTAGAATGGTGTTTGAACTAATTTGATTTATATCGGTTTTTTCATCTTCCTGTAATTCATAATCATTGTTATTCGGTTCAGTAAAATCTACACCATCAGAAGAAATATCTACAAACTCTTCTTGAGTATGGTCGAAAATATCTTTATTGTTTAAGTTTTTATCCTGCATAATGACCCCCGCCAACAAATCATCTTGCTTATATCAATCTCAGCCTTAACTTGGAAATTTTAAAACTGAGCTTAATTTTAATTTCCTGAAATATCTTAATAGATACATATAATATATTACTATATATTTTTAAAAAAATAAAGGACTATTTTTTAAATTTTTAGCAAAAAAATTTACTGTCATATAAGGCAAGTTTAGCAATTTTTAACACAGCTTATTTTCGTTATCGAATATCAAAACAAAATACTAATTTCATATTTCCCTAAACATAGGGGAAATTTATAATTATTATTGAAAAACACCGAAAAATTGTATATAATTATATTTATGCCAGATTAAACTAATTTAATAACAACAGCACCATATTTTTTAAAGGAACAGTTAAATGAAAATTTTAATTTTAACAGCCTCCACCGGCGGAGGACATAAAAGTGCCGCCGCCGCATTAATGGATACAATTCAAAAAACCGATTCAGATACTATTGTTGAAATTGAAGACGGTCTTAAATATTGCGGAAAACTGTATAACAAGCTTATATGTAACGGTTATGTTGTTTTGGCAACTAAAACTCCGAGCCTTTACGGGAAGCTGTATAAAGTAAGTGACAGAAAAAGTACTATTAACTCACTTTGCAATAACATTAACAACAGAGAGGGCAAAAAGCTCATATCTCTTTTTGAAAAGAAAAAGCCTGATGTGGTTATTTCCTGCCATGCTTTTGTTACTACAATGCTGGCAATGCTGAAACGTAAAAACAAAATTTCTGTTCCTGTTATAAGCCTTATTACGGATTTTGCTCCACACAGAACTTATTTTGCCCCCGGAATAGATGCTTATGTTACCTCAAATGAAAATATGCTTGAGGAAATAGAAAGCTACAACATTATTTCCGCTGACAAGATTTATTCCTTTGGTATTCCTATTGCTGATAAATTTTATAAAACTCAGGATAAAGAGCAAATTGCCAATGAGTTGGGTTTTGATATAAACAAGCCCACCGTTTTATTGATGTCGGGCAGCTTCGGTGTTTCTGAGGTACTTGATTTTTACGAAAGCCTTATGCTTACAGATGTTGATTGTCAGTGCATTGTTATAACAGGTCACAACAAAAAGCTTTACAATGAATTTAAAAAGTATTTAAGTAATCCTGATGTATCTCAAAAGCCTACAAGGCTGTTTGGATTTATTACAAACATTGAGGAATATATGCACTTTTCTGATTTAGTAGTTACTAAGCCGGGCGGCCTTACCGTTTCGGAAAGCCTTGCCTGTGCATTGCCTATGGCAATTTACAATGCAATTCCCGGTCAGGAAAATGAAAATGCACAGTATCTTATAAATGAAAATGTAGCTGTTTCTCTTAATGACGCTAAATCGGGCGGACAGCAAATTGCAAAGCTTATTAAGAATATGGAAAAGCTCAATACAATGCGTGAGAACTGCAAAAAAATAAGAAAATTAAATTCTGCTCTTAATATATTCCGTTTAGCACAAAATCTTGTAGAAAAAAGTCAGAATAAGAAAAAAATATGATATTAAAATTTACAGATTTTTATTTTTTGATGAAAAAGCACTTTCAAAGACAAATAACCGTACAGCCGATTTTACAGGTCTTGATAACGAGGTTACAGCTAAAGCAACCAAACCAATTATTTATGCAATAATTGATAATGAAAGTAATATCCCTATTTTTTTGGGAGTTGTGGAGAATTTATGAAATTAAAAAAGAAAATTTCAGGCAAGCTAATATTTAACATATTGGTTATATTCCTGTGTTTATTTATCATTTTTTACTTTTTTTACAGTGAAAACGGTCTGAATGATTTACTTCATTCTTCTATTCAAATTAGTCTTTTCTGGATTTCAGCGGCAATTGGATTTCAGCTTCTGTATATGTTTATTGAAGCGTTTATTATTTATTACTTTATAAAAGCCGACTACAAAAAATTCACCTTTAAAGATGCAATTAAGGTCTCTTTTGTGGGACTTTTCTGGTGTGCGGTAACGCCCTCTTCTACAGGAGGACAGCCAATGCAGATTTATCTGCTCCATTCGATGGGCATCGATATAGGCTATAGTACCTCAAGACTTTTACAGAAGTTTCTTGTTTATCAGGTGGTCTTGACAAGTATCAGCATTATTGCATTTATTTATAAGCTGAGTTTCTTTGTGGACGCTATGTCATCACCTCTTGTTGTTATATTCATAATTGTCGGTTTCGGCTCTCAGCTTTTAATTACAGGCACTTTGATACTTATTTCTTTTCAACCTGTTATTACTAAAAAATTTATTTTCTTTATTGCTAAAATTCTTTCAAAAATCAAATTACTCAAAAATATTGATAAGAAAACTGCTCATATTCAGAAACAGCTTGATTTATTTCACGAAAGTAACAAAACCCTTTATAAGCATAAAAAAACATTGGCAATAACTGCAATACTTACGTTTATTCAGTTTATTGCAATGTTTACTGTTCCATACTGTGTCTACCGCAGTTTAGGTTTAAATCAGGCTACTCCCCTTGATATGATAAGCTCCCAGGCATTTGTAAATCTTGTGTCGGGTATGATTCCCATTCCGGGCGCTTCCGGTGCGGCTGAGCTTGGATTTACTGCTTTCTTCAACGGATTTTTCACTTCTCAGACCTTAAAGAGTGCAACTCTAATCTGGAGAATGATAAACTACTACGGCGTAGTAATTTTCACAGCTCCTTTTGCTTATATTACGAACGGTAAAACAAGAGGTGCAAAAATTGAAAAAGCAATAGAGTATGAAGAAGAATTTGCAAAAAAACCACAGGAATAAACAGTATAAAGTATGAATTTGGAATATAAAAATATTTAAAGATAAAAATTGTGCATAAGGAACTTTACCTTATGCACAATTTTTTGTTATCTAATTAAACATTTAATTTTTTTGAAAAGCTTTTTCTAAGCTAATTTATTAAAACTATATTTTGCTTATAAGTGAACAAATTTCACCAAAGCCTTTGATTTCATAGTCAGGAATAATATCTGAATCATTTTTTATACCTTTAGGATTAAACCAGACTGTTTTTATCCCTGCGTTTTTTCCGCCTTGAATATCAGAGGTAATGCTATCACCTATAATTACTGTTTCATCTTTTTTAAAATCAGGAATTTTTGAAAAACAATAATTAAAAAACTCTATATTGGGTTTATTAAAGCCAATTGCCTCAGAAATAAAAATATCTTTTACATATTTTTCAATACCTGAACTCTCAATTCTTCCTTTTTGAATCTTAACAGCACCATTAGAAGCAATATAAAGCGAGTATTTTTTATACAGCTTTTTAAGCATTTCCTCTGCTCTGTCTATAAAATAATGTCCTACTGCAAGGTTTTGCTCATAAATTTTGGTTGCTTTCCGGGGTGATTTATCTACACCAATTTCATCAAATAGCAATTTATATCGGCAGACTTTTACCTCTTGTCTATTAAGCTTTCCCTGCTCTAAAAGTTTCCATTGCTCTGCATTGATCTGACTGTATCTTTCCAATATTTTTTCATCTGTACTGATATTTAATTGTTTTAATGCTTTAATAAGAGCAATTTTCTCCGCTTTATGGAAATCAAATATTGTATCGTCAAGGTCTAACAAAACGGTTTTTATCATTGTTTCCTCCGAAAGTGCTACATTTTAAATGCCTTATTAAATATAGCACAAGCGAGGTTGAAATACAACTTTATAGCCTACTCGTTATCTATAAGCTTAATTGCAACTGCTGTTATGTCGTCATCGTGACCGTCGTTCCTTCTTGCTGCGGCCTCCTTTACAATTTGCTGTGCAAGCTCACCTGTGCTTGCCTCATTCCAGGTTTTTATTAAGGATTCAAGCCAAGTATCATCATTTTGAAGCAACGCTCCGTCTGAAATCATTACTATTAAATCTCCTGCTGAAAGGCCGATTGTATCCTTTGAAAACTTTATATCGTTTAATATTCCCACAGGCAGAGATTCTGTCTGTTTTTTTATTAGATGTCCGTTTTTCTTGATGTATGTCAGCGGTGCACCTGCTTTCATAAATGTCACCTTGCCTGTAAACAGGTTTATATCTGCAACATCTAATGTTGCAAGGGATTCATCTTCTGATTTTACCATTAGCGCCGCATTCACTATCTGTAATGCACAATCATAAGAAAGACCTGCCTTGCAAAGCTTTGTCATTATGGAAACAGCCATATTTCCGTCAACTGCGGCTCTGCCCCCTGTTCCCATTCCGTCTGAAATCATTGCTACCATACTGCCAAAGCTGTTATTAAAATAGTTGAGACTATCGCCGCACAGCTTTCCGTTGTTACAAATATGCTGTGACGAACCGATTTCTACATCATAATAAGGCATTTCGTTAAATGTCATTCTTATACGGTTTCCAAGCTCTGTAATGCAAGGGGTGTCAAATCTTCTTCCGCAACATTTGGAAACCTCATTCATTAACATACTTTTCCTGATTTTCTCTTTATAATTTCTTGCAAGTTCGATTTCAACAGACATTCGTCCGTTCTTATCCAACATACAACTGCATTCCATAGGAACAAGACCGCTGTAATGTAAAAAGTCTTCTACTCTGTTTGCACTTTCGGTATCGTAAGTTATATAATTTTCAAATTCTCCCGACATATCTCTGAGAATTGAACTTAATCCTGCAAACTGTCCTGCAACTACACTTCTTACTCCTGTAACTCGCCTTTGAGCCTCAAGGCAGGACAGATATTCGTTGTAATTATAGTTTACCCTGTCGGCAATTTCCTGCTGTTTACAACAGTTTTTCGTAAATAAAACATTAACTGTTTCTGCACTGATTCTGCCCTCATTTTTAAGAGGTCCTGTTAAGCGTGAAAAGTCATCTTTTGTAAGCTCCTTCTGCTTATCCCAACAATAAACCCTTAATCCGCAGTTTACACAAACCTCGCTATTTACATTTTCATATACCCAGTTCATAGTTGGTGAATAGAGCTTTTTAAGCTTGTCCGAAACTTTATTAACACAATCTGTTACGCTTTCCATAGCTTTTGAGGCAAAATCAAGACGCATAACAACATTTTGCTTTAACGCTTCGTGATTTTTTGCACTTTCCGAGGGCATAAAAATTGCCGATACAAAGTTGCCTGTCTGCTTAGGAAGTACCATAAAAATAGTTGAAGCAACTAATGTTTCTATAAATAAAGATATAATAAGCTCATTATCACCTGAGGCAAAGGTCATTATTGTACTGCAAATCGTAAAAGCAATTGCACAACCTGCCTTACCTACACCTGAAAAAAGTCCTGCCATTAAACCGCCAAAGGCATATCCGCCGCAAAGATATGACATTGTATAAGAGCTTAAGCTGAAAATTGAGCCTGTGGCAATTCCGCTGATACTTCCCCCTGTTACATTGCCGTATCTTGCACAAAACAGAATTATCATTACTGCAAGAATTCTTCCTATTGAAACATTTTCCACCGCAATACTGCCCAGAGACAGAATAAGAATACAGCCTGTCATAACAAGGCTTGCAATTTCTTGCTGGCTGAAGCTTTTAAAGGTACGTCTGGAATAATACATCTCTGTTGTTTGTTTCAGGAAAAATGCCGCTGTTCCTGCAAGGCAAGATTCTATTACGGTTTGGGTCATCTGTGTTGTGCTTGAAGTTGTAAAGGACAAGATTATTCCTGTTACAAGAACGGGAATAAACGCCGCCAAGCAGGAAAAAAGACGGCTTTGGGCTATCTTTTTTATATCGCTTAACATCCAGCGCAAAATTCCGATTGCAATAACTATTGCCATATATCTGAAGCTGTTTCGAGGGTTCAGCGTTATGTAACCCAAGCTTGTCCCCGCTACTGCCCAGACTAATTGCCTTTTAGGGACTGCCGCTGTATAAGAGGCTCCAAAGGGCGAAAGTTCTCCCATTAATGCTCCCCTTGAAATTATAACACCGCATAAAAAATAAATTCCGTGCATTACAACAGCCTTTACTGCTGCATAATCGTCCTTTGTGTTTTTCTTGTAAGTGACTTTTGCTGATGACCTTGCTTCCATAATTTTTAACTTCCTTATAATTTATTGTGTAAATAATTATAAAAGTTTATGTTTGATAGTTTTGTCACTTACTGTTTGCATTTTTTTAAATTGTTTTGTAAAAAACAGGAGATGAGTAGCCAGTTTTTTAAACTAAATATACTTATTAAACCGTATGCTGTTGCAAAAATAATTTTTATGACGAACTTTTTATTTAAAATTTAGCTACTCTGAAAATTTTTAACTGTAAAAGGAAGGTTTCGCGGTCAATGACCGCGACAAAGGGCTTCTCGCCCTTTGATCCTCGTCAGCTTTTTTGAAAAAAAGCTGAGCAAAAAACTTTTGATTTCCTCGACTAAAACATTTTATTTTTAATTTAAATTCTATTTATATATATTTATTTATAAAGTTTTCTACCGTACTCCAATAAAGCTCGGGATCCGTTCCTGATGAGCCCACATGTCCTGCTCCTTCTATGACAAGCTTTTCTTTGGGGCATTCAGCGGCATTATATACCTTATCAAGCATTGAAAAGGGCACAAATTCATCTGCACTTCCGTGGATAAACAAGGTTGGAGTTTTTGACTTTTTAACCTGTTCTACACTTGACGCCTGTTCAAAGGTATAGCCTGCTCTGAAAAAGCATACAACATCTGCCGATGTTATAACAGGAAAGGAGGGCAGTCCGAAAAATTCATCAATCTGAATATCAAATTCCTCCTTTACGGAACTATAACCGCAATCTTCAACAGCACATTTTACATTTTGAGGAAGCTTCTCCCCTGTTGTCATCATAACTGCCGCACCGCCCATAGACACACCGTAAAGTAAAATTTCTGCCTTTTCATCATTTGCAATAATGTAATCAATCCATTTTAAAACATCCATTCTATCGAGCCAGCCCATACCTATTGCGTTGCCTTCGCTTTCTCCGCAGCCTCTCATATCTGGCATTATAACATTGTAGCCCAGGTTATAAATATGTTCTGCTTCAATACTCATTTTCAAAGCATTTCCGCCATAGCCGTGAAGTATTATTGCCCATTTATTTGTTTCCGGATTATCTAATCTGTATCCGTGAAGTCTTAAGTTATCACCAGAAGTAATATATACATCTTGTTCCTTATCTGTCATCCAGTTTATCGCTTTAACACGGTTTGACTTTTTATTTTCGGTCAAATCCAATGCTTCTGAAATAATTATACTATTATCAGCCTTAGGATTTAAGGCTATATCATAAAAAAAGTTTCCTACAAAACCCAAAGCAACAATTACAACGATTAAAAAAGAAAAAAACACAAATATTGTTGTTTTTAGTGACGATTTTGTTTTTTTCTTCATTACAACAGCTCCCCAAATATTAATTTCCCATATATTATTCTTGACATAAAAAAGCGAAGCAATCATAAAAATTGCTTCGCCGAAAATTTATTTTGTTATTATTTTGTTTTTAAGATTACCGTTGACTGCTCAGGCATATAAAGATTATCGCCGTCTAATGATATATGTTTATTATTTTCTTTTGACAATGCTGCCGTTAAATCTGCTCTTATTTGAGGATTTTCAATCATCTCAGAAGTAATCGTCAAGTTTTTTTCTTCCGTACTACTGAGATTGTGAATAATCATCAGCTTACTATCATTATATTCTACATAATAAGCTAAAATATTTGCATCTTCAAAATCCTCTGAACTCGTAATTTTGCCCCTTGCTATTTCAGGATTTTGATTTTTAATTTTAATAATACGCTTATAGAAATTAAGAAGCGAATACTCGTCCTCCTGCTGTTGTTTTACACCGCCACACTGTGGATCTGAGGCAATATTTTGTCCGTTTACATTTATATTTGACGGACTTTCACTGTCCCAAATCATCGGCGTTCTGAAATTTTCATCTCCTGATGTTGCAGGCGCAGTCATACCGATTTCTTCTCCATAATAAATATATGAGTTGCCCGGCAAAAGCATATAAACAGAAGCCGCCATTTTTTCAAAGGAAACGCCCTTACTTCCTATTGAATTACCACTTCTTATCATATCGTGATTACTTAAAAACATTGCATTTATTGCGTTTTCATTTCGTTCCGATATATTTTCATTATAATTTTTAATCTTATCAGCAAGCTTTTCGTTTTCCTCTGTTCTTACTGCGTTTAGTATGCTGCCTGATGTAGTTGCATACTGAAAACAGAACTGGCTGTCAATTCCCGAATCATAAATATCGTAAATTTCTCCGGGTATGGTCCAGTTTTCACCTACCATATAAATATCTTCTTTATACTCTTTACAGGCATTATAATACCATTTAAGAAACTCTGCACCATCAGTTGTACTGTTTGTAAAGTATTTAACTGCGTCAAGTCTGAATCCGCCTACTCCTCTGTCTATCCAGAATTTTGCAATTTTTAGGAACTCGTCTCTTGTTGCATCAGAGCTTAAATCCCACTCAGGCATATATGATGAAAAATTTGATTCACACCAATAGTTTCCTGCAATATGGGTGTAAGCACTTTCATTTACGGGACCGCCCTCAAACTTCTCAATCTGAAAATATTTTGCGTAGCCGTTTAGATTACCATCTGCAACTTCCTCACAGGCTTGCTCAAACCAAGGATGAAATTTTGAACAATGGTTCAGCACCATATCCATTATAATTTCAATACCCCTTTTTTGGCACTCTGAAACAAGCTCATCAAAATCATCTAATGTACCGAAGGCTTCATCAATATTATAATAATCCATAACATCATACTTATGATATGACAGGGAGGGCATAATCGGTGTAAGCCAGATTGCATCAATACCTAAATCCGTATCAGTATCGGGATTTCCGTCGTTTAAATAGTCAAGCTGAGATATAATGCCCTGCAAATCACCGATTCCGTCATCATTGGAATCACAAAAAGAGTTTACAAAAATTTCATATACATTTCTGTACTTATCCTCAGAAGTCGTTGTCTTAATGTCCTTTACAGGGTCTTTGTAGGAAGAACAGCCTGTTAGAATACAACCTGCAAGTATTGATACAGCAATTAACAGAGAAACAACTTTTTTCATAATATACCTCACTAAAAATCTACAAATTTTCAATTTACAAAAAAGGGTGGCAGCCATAGCTTCCACCCTTTATAAGTAATCTTAAAATCTTATCCCTTAACGCCGCCGGCTGTAACACCTTCAACATAATATTTTTGCATTTTAAGGAACAGCAGTGTGATTGGAACTGCAACAAGCACGGAGCCTGCCAGGAACTGTTTAAAGTATGTAGGTATAAACTCCTGAGTTATCATCTTCTGCAAGCCAATGGCAACGGTATAGTTATCTACTTTATCACCCATTATCAATTTACATAGGATAAAGTCTGTCCATGGACCGATGAAAGATGTTAGAACCGTATAAACTACTATCGGCTTTGACATTGGAAGAATAATCTTCCAGAAAATCTGATTCCTCGTAGCACCGTCAACCGTTGCTGCCTCGTCAAGAGCTCTGGGAATCGTATCAAAGAATCCCTTTGAAATCTGGAATCCCAGTCCTGCACCGGCACTGTAGCAAATAACAAGTGCAACAAGGGTCTGTGAAAGGCCCATTGCTTTTAGCAGATAGTAAATAGCTATCATTGTCATAAATCCAGGGAACATACCCAAAATCATACCAACATTGATAAACTTTTTACGACTTCTGAATCTTAAACGGCTGAATGCATAACTTACCATAAGAACTGAAAGTGTAGAAATTACACAGGAAAAGCATGCGACAATAAATGTATTGAGATACCATCTTGGAAAATTAAGAGTACCTGTATTCACAAACAAATTAATATAGTTTTCAAATGAATATGATTTAGGAATAAGGTACGGAACAGTAGACATACCTTCTGCTCTGAATGAATGCAACAATAAGTATGCAAGAGGAGAAACCCATACGATACCCATTACTGCAAGAATTATATAAATAATCGTATTGGAAATAATCCTTCTGGCTTTATAACTTTTTATCATGAGAACGCCTCCTCGTCTTTCATAGACTTAGACAGATTGAATGTAATCAAGGACAAGGTTGCGCAAACAATAAATACTAAGATACCTATGGCGGCAGCTAAGTCGTAATCCTGCTGGTTCATAGTCAGCTTAAACAACCATGTTACCAAAATATCAGTTCGGCCTGCCTGATACAACTCTTCCGTTGACGGACCGCCGCCCGATAACAAGTAAATAACATTAAAGTTGTTAATATTACCTACAAACTGTGTAATAAGTGACGGAGCCGTTACAAACAACATATACGGCAAGGTGATTTTCGTAAACTGCTTAATGGGACCGGCGCCGTCTATTCTTGCACTTTCGTACAGATCCACAGGAATATTCATAAGGATTCCGGAAGCCGACAGAATAGTGTATGGAATACCTACCCAGCAGTTAATGATAATAACCGTAGCTCTTGCCAGCAGTGCCGTATCATTAAGGAACTTTATCTCAACGGTTTGACCTGCGATGTCAGATAAGAGAATGTTTATAGCACCGTCTACTTGTAACATTTGGTTCATAAGAAGAAGTGATACAAACTGCGGAACAGCAATTGTAATTACAAAAAGTGTTCTCCAAAGTGATTTTAGCCTGATGCCCTTTTTGTTGATCATAAGTGCAACGACCATACCTAAGATATAGTTTGTAAATGTAGCAAAAACAGCCCAAACTATAGTCCATTTGGTAAGTTCAATGAATGTAACACCTTTTTTACCGCCTGTTGCAACATTTACAAGATCTGCAAAGTTATCAAATCCTACCCAAGTAAACAATGTACCTGGGGGCATATGAGTTCTGTCATAGTTTGTAAAAGCTATAAGAATCATAAAAATTAAAGGCATTATTGTAAATACCCCAATAAGAGTTACCGGCAGTGAAAGCATTGTAATATGGAACTTACCGTCGAGAAAATCTTTTATTTCCTCTTTGAATGTCATAATATGCTTTCCCTCAGCCTTTAATTGCTGTAATTTGTAAGCACTCTTTGTGTTTGCTATGTAGATAAATAAAAATACAAGTGTAACTGCGATAGCAACAACGCTATAAAGCAAAATAAGCATTGAATTATGACCCCAAATGGTCTTTTTGAAAGGACCATCTGAAACTATCTGTGTTACTTCTGTACCCAATGTACCGAATTTGGAAAGGTTATCCCATCCAAACGTAATTATAAAATAAATATATGCTACCTCAGTAGCTAAAAACAAAAGACCTTTAATAATCTGGCCTTTCATAATATTTCCAAAACCAAAAATAAGGTAAGACAGCTTTACAGCAAAATCTCCCTTTATAAATCTTGTAACGTAATTAGCTACGCCCTTACCGATACCAGTGAATAATTTTACAAAAAATCTTCCGATTGCTTTAAAAAAACCGACAACTCTTCCCGGAAGCTTTTTAAAAAAATCTGTAAAATTATATGCAAACTTCTGGAAAGGATTAAGCTGTTTATAATCGATATATTTCAATCAGTGCACTCTCCCTGTGTAAGTTTGCGGAATATTCCGTTTACTAAGTAAATTTTTCATCTTGCTCCCCTTTATTTCAAAAGGTTTTTACTGACATTTTGAAATTGTTTCAGCAAGAATACTTCCTTTTAAATATTTAAATAAGCTATTTAAGAATCAAATAGCTAATAGTTCAAATAAAAACCGTTTCGGACAGCCCCGAATATACGGGGCTGTTAAAACGGAAGAATAAACTAAACTTTAAACTTTATAAGTAATTGTTCAAAGTTAATTAAACATCCTTAATATTTTGAAGTGTTTCCTTAAGAAGTTCCTTCATATAATCTGTATTTGAAGGATCAGTCTTATCAGCAATAAGCTGGTTGCCCAGATTGCCTACAGGTTCAAAGAACTGCTGAACGACATTACCCATTGGAACAGAGTTTTCTGCCTGCTCGCGAATAGCTGAAATAGCTTCATTGTTTTTAACTAAATCCGACTGTGCAGCCACATTATTTGACGGGCACCAGCCAAGTTCTTCTGCTCTCTGAAGCTGACACTCTTCACCTGTTAAGTAATTAGCAAGAATCTGTGCTGCTCTTGGGAACTTAGTCGCAGCATTTACACCAATAAATTTATAACCGAACATTGAAATGATTTGTTTGTCTTCACCGTTAACAGTGATTGTAGGTAACTTAGCTGCAGAATATTTGTCTCCCAAAGCCGTTTGGTCAGCAACTACATTCCATGAACCGTCTATACCTGCACCACATACTCCCGTTGAGAAGCCTGACGGAATTTTATCTGCGCTCAATGATTGGAATGTGGTTGAATACTCGTGGAAAAGCTTTGAGAATGCCTGCATTGTTGCAACTACTTCGTCTTCGTTATAATCTGTGAATTTCTGTGTTATTCCGTCATCCTCAATACCGTCTGTCTTCAATCCTGCAGTAAATATGAACATACAGGAGTAGAAGCCGTCACCGGCGGATACAATGAATTTTTTACCGGCAGCTTTACAATCCTCAAGGACAGTTTCTAATTTTTTCTCGTTACCTTCTTTAACAACGGTATTGTCATAAACAAGATAATAGCCGTTATCTGCTGTTTCGGGATAAGCGTAAAGCACACCGTCTCTTGTTGCGTCTTCTACGATTGTCTCGGAGTTGTTGGCTTTAACCTCATCGGCAAAAGCAACCTCCTGGATAACCTTTGCTCTTACCAGCTTGTTGATATGGTCGCTTGGAATACCGAATACATCGGCTGCAGTAGTAGCATCGTTAAGAAGCTGTGTACCTGCATCACTTTCGCCCTGTGCAACAACTTCAATTGAAATTTTCTTTTCAGGATAAAGCTTGATAAATGCATCGCATTGTCTTTTAAGAAGATCTACTGATTTATCAGGACCCCAAACCTTAAGTGAAATATTGTCCTCTTCTCCAAATAATTCTACATCTGATGATGTTTTTGATTCATCACCTGCAACATCGCCTGTGGCTCCTCCGTTTGCCGGGGTTTGCTCTCCGCAGCCGGCAAATGCCGTTGCCATCATCATTACTGCGAGTACGCCCGCAATGATTTTTTTCATAAATTATTTCCTTCTTTCTTTTTTAATAATTAATAAAATTCACAAATTATTTTCGGACAATTCCGAAGCAACTTACGACACAAACGCATCATCGTCACTACTAAAATAATAACACAAAAAGTCTTAAAATTGCAACTCCCTTTGTACTTTTTGTCTAAAGCGATAATTTTAACCCTCTATTTTGTATAAAAAGACAATGCATTTTTTTAAATTTTACTTAAGCACTAAAAATTTTTTCTATTTTTGTTTATTTTGCCTAATACTTAGTTGTGAAATCCGACAATCAATTTTTTTGTTTATGGCAAAATCGTCTATATTATATGTTTTTAACTTCTAAAATCATCTGTATGTTTTTAGTGAATTTGTAGTATCTGAAAATCTATAGTGAAAATTAAACAAAAATTTTATTCTTCTGCATTTTCATATTCTAATACTAAACACCGATTGAAAACAAAACAAAATCTGCCTAAAAAATATTCTTTTCAATTGGTGTTTAGTATTTGGTTGTAATTTTACTTTTACATTGATATAATATATTATAAATGAAAAGTATTTTATGTACAACCTATATTATACATATAAACAAGGGGATAGATTTATGACACTTAAAAGTCTTTTAATTAATACTGATTTTAATTTGATACAGGGTAATATTGATATTGAAATTTCTGATTTGATATATGATTCAAGAAAGGTTTTTGAAAACACTGCCTTTGTTTGCCTTGTTGGATATAACACAGACGGTCATCAGTACATTAATGACGCAATTTCAAAGGGTGCCTCTGCTATTGTTGTTTCAAAAGATATAAGTGTTGAAAATATGAATGTAACAGTAATTAAAGTCGATGATACCAGAAAAGCCCTTGCTTTTATGAGTGCTGAGTTTTTCGGAAATCCTACTAAAGAACTTAAAACGATTGCTTTGACCGGAACAAAAGGCAAAACCACTACTGTTGCAATGATAAAGTCTATTTTAGAGGCTGAGGGCATTAAAACAGGAACTATCGGAACACTGGGAATTATAATCGGCGATAAGCTGATAAAAACAAATAACACAACTCCCGAATCCTATGAAATTGAAAAAGCTATGAGACAAATGGTTGATTCAGGCTGTAAGGCTATGGTTATTGAGGCATCTTCCCTCGGACTTAAATGGCACAGAGTTGACGGTATTATTTTTGATATCGGTGTGTTCACAAATTTTTCAGATGACCATATCGGCGACAGTGAACATAAGGATCTGGAGGAATATTTATTCTGCAAAAGTCTTCTCTTTCAAAAATGTAAAACCGGAATTTTAAATTGCGATGATAATGCTTTTAAGAAAATTCTTGAAAACAGCACTTGCGAAGTTACCACTTTTGGTTACTCGGAAACCGCCGATTTAAAAGCGAGCAACGACTGCCTTATCTCAATGCCCGGTTTTGTCGGAGTTCATTTTGATACAACAGGACACAAAGAAATGTCTGTTGATGTTGCTATCCCCGGCAAGTTCAGTGTTTATAATGCTCTTTCTGCTATTGCTGTTTGCCTTAAATTAGGCGTTTCTCAGAAAGCTATTCTTGAGGGTCTGTATAATGTAAAGGTTAAGGGAAGAGTTGAAGCAGTTAAGGTTCCCGGAAATTATACACTGCTTATAGATTACGCTCACAATGCAATGTCTATGGAAAATGTTCTTACTACTTTAAAACAGTATAATCCTAATCGACTTGTAACGATGTTCGGTGCAGGCGGCAACAGACCAAAGGTGCGCCGATACGAAATGGGCGAAGTATCTGGCAATTTGTCTGACCTTTCTGTTATTACCGAAGATAATTCAAGATTTGAAAATGTTATGGATATTATCGAAGATATTAAGGTAGGAATTAATAAAACTAAAGGTAAATATGTTGTAATTCCAAATAGAAAAGATGCTATTAAATATTGTATGGAAAATGCTCAGGACGGTGATATTGTTATTCTGGCAGGTAAAGGGCATGAGGATTATCAGGAGATAAAAGGCGTTAAATATCATCTTGATGAAAGAGAAGTCATTGCCGATATTATAAAGGAAATCGAGAATAAATAATAATTTAACTTACTTATAAATAAAAATAAATTTAATATATAGAAATATAAAAATAAAAGCTTTATCGAAAAATCGGGCAAATATAAAATTCGCCCGATTTTCTTAATGATTGTTATTATTTAATTTTAGGGTTAAAATATGTAATTAAAAATAAATTTTTATTGACATATACATGAAATGATGATAGAATAATGTTTGTTGATTAAAATTTGATATTTAGGGGTATAGCTCAGTTGGTAGAGCAGCGGTCTCCAAAACCGCGTGCCGAG
>JAFLSJ010000020.1 GCA_022511005.1 Ruminococcus sp. | reverse complement strand
TACGTACAATGGGCTGATGATGGCATCAGCCCCTACAATTATAAGGAAAACTTTTATGAAAAAATATGCCCCCTCGTCAGAGGGCTCCTTTGTATATTCCAAATATTTATAAAATAAACTTAAATTATCATAGTTTATACACCTTGTTCATATTTATGAACGAGGTGTTTTTTATGTGTATTAAAAAAGTTTTTTCGTTTATATTAGTTTTAGTGGTTTTGTGTGCTTCAACAAGTATTTCGCCGGTTGCTTTAAGTGAGGCGGAGCTTTCCGCTCCATCCGCAATTCTGATTGAGCCTAACAGTAAAAAGATACTTTATGAGCATAATTCTCACGAACAAAGACCCTGTGCGTCTGTAACAAAGGTTATGACTATGCTCCTTGTTATGGAAGCAATTGACAACGGAAAAATAACCTATGATGAAATGGTAACTTCATCTGCCAGAGCAGCATCAATGGGAGGTTCCGATATCTGGCTTGAAGAGGGAGAGCAAATGACTGTTGATGATATGATTAAAGCAACGGTTGTAGCTTCTGCAAACGATGCGGCGGTAGCACTTGCAGAGCATATTTGCGGAACAGAGGAAGAATTTGTAAGCAAAATGAACGAAAGAGCAAAACAGCTTGGAATGAACGATACGGTTTTCAAAAACTGCAACGGTCTTGACGAAGAAGGGCATGTTACATCTGCAAACGATGTGGCGCTTATGTCTGCGGAACTTATAAAACACGAGAAAATTTTTGATTATACATCAATTTGGATGGATGAATTAAGAGGCGGAAAAACACAAATTGTAAATACAAATAAGCTTTTAAAAACTTATAATGGCATAACAGGTCTTAAAACTGGCACGACTGACGACGCAGGCTGTTGTATGTCTGCAACGGCAGAGCGTGACGGACTTTCTCTCGTTGCGGTAGTTTTAGGCTGTAATACGGGTACAGAAAGATTTAAAGACGCCGCAACTTTACTTGATTACGGCTTTGCAAACTATCAATTCAAACAGCTTGCAACTCCCGATGAACTGCCGAAACAAGTGGAAGTCAAGGGAGGAATGGATAAAAATATTGATATAGAATGTAAGGTACAAAGCGGTTTTGTACTTCCTAAGGGAAGTGCTAACAATATTGAATACAAAGTGTCTCTAAATGAAAACATAGAAGCTCCCGTAAAAATAGGTGATACTGTCGGTGAGGTTACATATACTGCCGACGGTGAAAAGCTTGCATCATATCAGGTAAAAGCCATAAGTGCAACAGAACCCATAAGCTTCGGTGCAATATTTAATCTTCTCTTTAATGCTTTAATATCTTTATAACCGTGACTTATTTTTCACCACCCCTTACCGAAAAAAATACCAAAAATATGTTGCAAAGAAAGGCGGTTTATAGTATAATAAAACCATAAAAAACTAAAAGCAGGTTTTTTATATGGCTTTTTTGTATTAGGAGGAGATTAAAATGTCTACTAAACTAACCGATAAGTATCTTAACGGTTTTGTTGAAGAACAGGAATATACGGCAATGGCTGAGCAGGTGAAAACTGCTCATAAAATGCTCCATTCAGGTACTGGTCTGGGAAATGACTTCTTAGGCTGGCTTACATTGCCTACAGATTATGATAAAGAGGAATTTGACCGCATTAAACTGGCGGCAGAAAAAATTAAAAAAGATACAGATGTTTTCATCGTTATCGGTATAGGCGGCTCATATCTCGGTGCAAGAGCGGCAATTGAGTTTTTATCCTCACAAAATTACAATGCACTTGCTAAGGATACACCACAGATTTACTTTACTGGCAACTCAATCAGTTCTTCTGCTCTTGCAGATATTATGGAGCTTTGCGAGGGTAAAGACGTATCTATAAATATGATTTCAAAGTCAGGTACAACCACAGAACCTGCTATTGCATTCAGAGTATTCAGAGAAATGCTCGAAAACAAATACGGCAAAGACGGTGCTAAAGAAAGAATTTACTGCACAACCGATAAAGCAAAGGGTACTTTAAAAGAGCTTGCTGACAAAGAGGGCTACGAAACATTTGTAGTGCCTGATAATGTAGGCGGCAGACTTTCAGTTCTTACAGCAGTAGGACTTCTTCCTATTGCAGTATCAGGTGCTGATATTGATGCTCTTATGGCAGGTGCTCAGAAGGCTCAGAAAGAATTTGACAACGACGATTTATCAACAAACGATTGCTATAAATATGCGGCTTTAAGAAACATTCTTTACAACAAGGGCAAAACATTGGAAATCCTTGTTTCTTACGAGCCTGCATTTACAATGATGTCAGAGTGGTTTAAACAGCTTTACGCTGAAAGCGAAGGCAAAAATAACAAGGGTATTTTCCCTGCAAGCGTTATTTTCTCAACAGATCTCCACTCCTTAGGTCAGTACATTCAGAGCGGCAGAAGAAATCTTTTTGAAACTGTTGTGCTCTTTAATAAATGTAAAAAAGAGGTTACTCTCGGCACAGATCCTACTAATGTTGACGGCTTAAACTTCCTTTCCGGCAAAACAATGGGTTTTGTAAACCAGAAAGCATTTGAGGGAACAGTTCTCGCTCATAACGACGGCGGTGTTCCCAACATTGTTTTAAATGTAGACGAAATGATAGAATCAGAGCTTGGCTATTTGATTTACTTCTTTGAAAAGGCCTGCGCAATTTCAGGCTACCTTTTAGGCGTAAATCCTTTTGACCAGCCGGGCGTTGAAAGCTACAAGAAAAATATGTTTGCTCTCTTAGGTAAACCGGGTTATGAAGATAAAAAGGCAGAGCTTGAAGCCAGACTAAAATAAAATGATGTTCTTGGAGGAATTATAATGGTAACTTTAATTATTGGTAAAAAAGGTTCAGGAAAAACTAAAAAACTCATTCAGCTTGCTAATGAGGCTGTGGCTGCTTCTTCAGGTAATGTAGTAGTTATCGAAAAGGGCGCTAAACTTACTTATGATGTAACACATAAAGCAAGACTTATTGATACTGACCAGTATATTGTAAAAGGCTACGATATGCTCTTTGGTTTTATCAGCGGAATTTGTGCAGGTAACTATGATGTTACTGATATTCTTGTTGATTCAACCTTCAAAATCTGCCCCGATGGTGTTGCAGGTGTTGAAGACTTTGTTAAGAAGCTTCACGAGCTTTCAGAAACAGCAGAAACTAACATTACCCTTCTTATCTCTGCTGAAGAAAATGAACTTCCAAGCTCAATTAACGCTGTTTGCGAAAAAATCTGATTAAAAGATTTTAAAATTTAATATTATAACAAGAGGGTGGGTTTCCACCCTCTTTTACGTTTAGGATAACAAGCATAACTTTTACTGAAGTTTGTAGGGGACGATGCCTACATCGTCCCAAAAAGATTTCATAAAACGGGCTGATGTATGCATCCGCCCCTACAATTACGCAGAAAATATTTATATCTATTTATTAAGATTTAGTTATTGATAGATAATTGGGAACAATGGGCAAAGCCCCTTGTCGCCGCTGAGCGGCGAAACATCCTTTTATTTGCCGAAAAAGAATAAAAGCTGTAAAAATTTTCAGCTTATTAAAAAAATCTTGATTTTGTTATTGACAAAGCCAATGACTTTTTGTATAATCAAATACAGCGTTTTAATATGCGTTATAGCGTTAAGAGGTGCGGTTATGCTTCTTGATTTGAGAGAAATCTTTCAAACACAAGGCTTACAAAAACAAGTTGACTATTCCTTGTCAATGAATGATATTGAGTTAGATGGTGTTTATCCATTCAAAACACCTGTCAGTGTCCGTTCGTTGTCGGTCAATAAAGCGGGTCTTGTGGATTTGGAAATTAATGTTGAGTTTACTTACACCCGTAATTGCGACAGGTGCTTTGATGAGTTTTCAAGAGAACTTAGCTTTACTTTCAATCATAAGCTTGTTGCCAATCTTACTAACGATGAAAACGACGATTATATTGAAACACCCGATTACAAGCTTGAACTTGATGACCTTGTAATTTCTGATATTCTTTTAAATCTTCCAAGTAAAAATCTTTGCAGGGAAGACTGCAAAGGATTATGTCAGAAATGCGGCAAAAACTTAAACGAAGGTGATTGCTCCTGTGATAAAAGACAGGTTGATTCAAGACTTGAAATTTTAAAAACTCTTATTGATTGATATAAAAATTTGTAAGGAGGTCTTTGTAATGGCAGTACCAAAGAGAAAAACTTCAAAAGCAAGAAAACATTCAAGACGTTCAACTGTATGGAAGCTCAACACTCCGGCTCTTACAGTTTGCCCTAACTGCGGTCAGCTTACTGCGGCTCATAAAGCTTGCACAACTTGCGGTATGTATAAAGGCAGACAGGTTATTGTTAAAGAAGAAGCTTAATTTAGCAATGTAAAAATTATGAGCGGCAAGTACTTTGCCGCTCTTTTGCTTTTATTTTGAAAAAATAAAGGTATATTGCAAATAATATAAGAATATTATAACGTTAAGGAGTTTGAAAAATGCCAAAGCCCGTAATTGCAATTGTAGGCAGACCTAATGTGGGAAAGTCTACATTGTTTAATAAATTAATAGGACAGCGTCTTTCAATAGTTGACGATACCCCCGGAGTTACCCGTGACAGAATTTACGGAGAATGCGAGTGGGAAAATAAAAAGGCAGTCATAATAGATACAGGCGGTATTGAGCCTAAAAGCGATGATGTTATTCTTTCTCAGATGAGAAGACAGGCTCAGCTTGCTATTGATATGTCTGATGTTATAATTCTCGTAACAGATTTGAAAACAGGTCTTGTTGCAACAGATGAAGAAGTTGCAGATATGCTTCAAAAAAGCGGTAAACCTGTTGTAGTTTGCGTTAATAAATGTGACACTGTAGGAGAACCTCCTGTAGAATTTTATGAGTTTTATAATTTAGGTATCGGCGAACCTTTCCAGGTTTCTTCAATTCATGGCCACGGTACCGGAGATTTGCTTGACGAGGTTTTTTCTTACCTTGACTTTTCCAAAGAAGATGAAGACGACGAGGCAATTATAAATGTTGCATTAATCGGCAAGCCAAATGTGGGTAAATCCTCATTAATTAACTTTGTTACAAATGAAGAAAGATGTATAGTATCGGATATTGCCGGTACAACAAGGGACAGCATTGATACAAAAATCGAAAACGAATACGGCAAGTTTAATTTTATTGATACAGCAGGTATCAGAAGAAAAAGCCGTGTTGATGATGAAATAGAAAAATACAGCTTTCTCCGTGCAAAAATGGCTATTGAGAGAAGCGATGTATGCGTTATTATGATTGATGCGGAAGTAGGCTATACCGAGCAGGACAGTAAGGTTGCAGGACTTGCCTGTGAGGCAGGCAAGGGTTGTGTAATTGCAGTAAATAAATGGGACGCTATTGCTAAAGATGATAAAACAATGAGTGAATTTACAAAGAGACTTAATACGGAATTTGCTTTTATGTCTTATGCACCTATTGTTTTCATTTCTGCAAAAACAGGTTTGAGAATTGATAAGCTGTTTTCACTTATAAATATGGCGGCGGCTTCAAACGCTATGAGAATTAAAACAGGTATGCTCAACGAACTGCTGGCTCAGGCTACAACAAGGGTTCAGCCTCCTACAGATAAGGGAAGAAGACTTAAAATTTATTATATGACTCAGGCATCAACAAAACCGCCTACATTTGTTTTTTTCTGCAACAGGGCAGATTTATTCCACTTCTCATATCAAAGATATCTTGAAAACAGGATAAGAGAAAGCTTTGGTCTTGACGGAACACCTATAAGGCTTGTTATAAGGGAGAGAGGAGAAAAATAATGGACTATGTATCATTTTTAACTTCTAATTGGTGGATGATTATTTTAACGGCTGTAATTGCCTATTTGCTGGGTAGTATTAACACAGCAGTTATTGTAACAAGAATTGTTGCAGGAAAAGATATAAGAAAAATGGGCAGCGGTAACGCAGGCTTTACAAATGTGTTAAGAACGGTTGGAAAAGTTCCTGCAATTTTTACGATTATTTGTGATTTTTTAAAGGCGGTTGTTGCTGTTTTAATAGGCAGCTTGCTTTTTTCTTTAATTCCTGTCGGCGGTAATGTAATTTTATGTAACGAATATATGGCTGTTGGTAAATATCTTGCAGGCTTATGTTGTATTTTAGGGCATTCATATCCTGTTTATTTCCATTTCAAAGGCGGTAAAGGTGTTGTTACTGCAGCGGCGTTGATTTTAGTTGTTGACTGGCGTGTGTTTTTACTTATGCTTGGTACATTTTTAATTGTATTTATAGCTACAAAAACAATTTCGATTGCAAGTCTTTCAGCGGCGGTACTTTACGGCTTTTATACCCTTGCAATTTCCCTTACATACGATTATTTCTCGGGAGCAGGCTATTCGTTGACATATGTAATTTTCTCAACTGCTGCGGCGTTTTTAATCGGAGCATTTGTAATAGTAAAACATAAAGATAACATTAAACGCATAATCAGGGGAGAAGAAAAGAAAATTACCGCTAAGAAGTAATATTAGTATTGTACAAACTCTTGACTTGACAAATTAATAATATTAAAATAATACCGTAGGCTTTTAAATGCCTGCGGTATTTTTGTACTCAAGGTATTTTATGAATATCATATATGAAAGCTTTTTAGCAATAAAATAAATTTTAAGGAGATAATTTAAATGGATTGTTTGTTTTGTAAAATTATATCTGGGAAAATTCCCTCAAATAAAGTTTATGAGGACGATAAAATTCTTGCATTTCACGATATAAGTCCAATGGCACCTGTTCATGTTGTAATTATTCCAAAGGAGCATATTTGCTGTGCCGATAAATTAAACGAAGAAAATAGTCAGGTTGTAGCGCACATTTTCTCTAAAATACCTGAAATCGCAAAATTACTTAATCTTGAAAACGGCTACCGTATCGTTAACAACTGCAAGGAAGACGGCGGACAAACCGTATTACATCTGCATTTTCACCTCTTAGGCGGTAAAAAACTTAACACACAGCTTGCATAAGGAGATATTTATGAAAGATACATACGAAATGACCATTGCAGGATTAAAAAGAGAACTTCCTGTTTTTAAAGTAAATGATAAGCTGTCTATTGCGGCTTTTATTATGTTCGGCGATACTGAAATTACGGTTGCCTGCGCTGAAGAGCTTTTGAAAAAATGTCCTGATTTTGATGTTTTATTAACTGCTGAAGCAAAGGGTATTCCACTTTGTTACGAAATGGCAAGACAGTCAAAAAAGCCTTATGTTGTTGCAAGAAAAGGCGTTAAGGTTTATATGACCGACCCAGTAAAATTTCAGCTTAATTCTATTACAACTCAGAATACTCAGACCTTGTATCTCGGTCAGGAGGATATAAGTCTTTTAAAAGACAAAAGGGTACTGATTGTAGATGATGTTATTTCAACAGGCGAAAGCCTTATGGCTCTTGAAGAAATAGTAAAAAGCTCAAAGGGTAATTTGGTTTGTCAGGCGGCAGTTCTTGCAGAAGGTGACGCTGCTGAAAGAGATGACATTATATTTTTAGAAAAGCTTCCATTATTTTTTAATTAATTATTAGGGATTGATTTTATGAAACGGCTGTTTGCATTAACCGGATTTGTTTATATTTCAGTGCAGACGGCCGCTTTTTATATTTCTCCACTTCTTGCATTAGTTGTTGCGGTCGCAGGTGCTTTGGCAGGAATCGTTTTCTTTTTTCTTATCAAGGATAAGTATAAAAAGAAAACAATTTGTGTTGCGTGTATCACTGCTGTTATTGCAGGTCTTGTATTTTATTGTTATTTGGAGCTTTATTACATTCCTGCACAGACAACTTATGATGAAAAGGAAGTCAGTATAAATGCTCAGCTAAGTGAAGAACCTCACAAATCCTACAATACATATTATTATGAGCTTACTGCAAAAACGGTAAACGAAAATAATGAAAACTTTAAAGTTTTACTTAAAAGTGCAACACAGCTTGAAATAGAGCCTTTTGATTATATAACCTGTTCGGTTACATTGGAAAAATGCGATAATAACCGCTATATTGCACAGGGCTTTTTATATACGGCATACACCTCTTATGATTTTGACTATGATACTGAAAAGCCTGACAGTCTGCCGCTTTATTCTTTAGCAATAAACGTAAGAAATAAAATGAAAAATGCTCTTGATATTTTAATGCCTGAAAGGCTTGCCTCTTTTTCAAAGGCGATTGCTTTGGGAGACAGGTTTTCTCTTGACAGCAGTACAAGAGCGGATTTTACCAAAACAGGTATTTCATATATTATTGTAGTTTCAGGTATGCACCTTGTTATTGTTTCAAGCTTTGTAATTGCATTGTTAAGAAGAATTTCTAAAAACAGATATGTTACCTATCTAGGTGCAATTTTAATAATAATCTGTTTTATGGCGATAACAGGCTTTTCGTCGTCTGTTATGCGTGCGGGAATTATGCTGATCATTTATCTGATAGGTAAAATGATTTTTCATCAGGCAGACAGCTTAAATTCTCTGGGATTTGCAACACTTTGCCTTTGTGTGCCTAATCCTTTTGCATCAGGTGATATAGGTCTGTTGCTTTCGGTATCTGCAACCCTTGGAATAATTTTATTATATAATAAAATTAACTCATTTGCTCTTAAACGAATTAAATCCCAAAAGTTAAAACGCTTGTTGAATTATCCCATAAAAACCTTTAGTCTAACTCTTTCTGCATTTATGTTTACGGTACCAATTTCATTGCTTGCGTTCGGTACATTTTCTCCCATAGTTTTTATTGCCTCACTTATTATTACACCTTTTGTCAGCGTTTTGGTTATCTGTATTTTGCTGTGTTCAATATTTTATTATATAGGTATCTTAAGTGTGCTTGCATATCCCTTTGCGCTTGTTGATTGTGTAATAAGCAGTTTTATAATTTTTGTAGTTAATGTTTTGGCGGACTTTAAATTTTCTACTATTTATGTAAGCCATATAAGTGCTGTTATTTTCCTTTCCGCATCGGCAATTTTAATTGCAATTGCTTTACTGTTCAGAGATTATAAGCATAAGTTAAAATATTCATTTATTATGATTGCTTTGATTGTTTTCACAGGTTACGCTGTGAGTTTTCTTCCAAAGCCTGATAAACTTGAAATTATGAATACAAGTAATGGGACAACCGTTTTGCTTGACACCTATAAGGGTCTGGCGGTTTTATCCTGCGGAGGACAATCTGCTAAAACCACCGATGTAATTAATGAAATTGCCCAAAGGAACAGCGAAATCAACTTTTTATCGGTTCCCGATAATAACAGACGAAGTTCTGCATACGCTTCAAGTATTTTAGAAGAATTTGACTGCTTATCGGTTTTGTTATATGATACAGATAGAACCAAGGAAGAAACTTATCGCAGGGCAAAGGAATGTAATGAGGTTTGGAGCCTTTTTGAAAATCAGTCTGCACAAGTCAAGCTTTGGGAAGAAGTTACGGTAAATGCTTATAATGTTGAGGGAAACACCTTTGAATATATAAGCTCAGATGATTATACGATACTGATAATTCCCTACGGTGCAGATTGTACGGATATTCCTGAAGACTGCTTGTCAGCTGATATTATAATTTCCTGCGGTTGTCCTGAAAATTACAATATGCTTAAATGTGATACATTTGTATATACCGGCGATGAAGAAGATTTAAACGAATATACCAGATGCTTTGCGCAGTTTTCAAATAAAATTGCAACTACCGTAAATGATAATGTAATAATAACTTTAAAGGAGTGATAACATTGCCTAATATGACAGAATCGGAATTTAAAAAGCATATGGCTTCTAAAGAATTTACAAGGCTTTATGTGCTTTGGGGAACCGAAAAAAAGTATGTAAAAACATATACCGATAAGCTTGTAACAAAGGTAATGGGCAAAAATATTTCAGATTTTAATTATCACGAATTTAAAGATAATTATGATATTCAGGAAATTTGCCTTTCAATGTTGTCTGTTCCTTTTATGAGCGAATATAATTTTGTAAAGATATCTGATATTAATTTAAATGAGCTTTTAAAGAATGAAAAAGAGCAGTTGTTTAACGCAATAAAGGATATTCCGGATACAACAGTTGTTGTGTTTTCAATGCCCACACTTGAAATTGATGCTAAAAAGCCGGGCGACTTTAAAACAATTTTAAAAGAAGCCGAGAAAAACGGAGTTGTAGTTGAATTTAAAAAAATGGGCGATATGGCTCTTGAAAAGCATTTAAGTACCCTTGCTACAAGAAACAATGTAAGCCTTTCAAGAATAAATGCAGATAAAATCATAAATATGTGCGGTAATGACCTTACAACCTTAATTAACGAGCTTGATAAGCTGTGTGCTTATGTTGGAGAGGGCAATGAAATTACAGATAAAGATATAGATTTGCTTGTTACTAAAAATTTAGAGGCAAAGGTGTTTTCTTTGGCAGACGCAGTAACAAGAGGCAAAAGCACAGAAGCTATGACGATACTCGATACTTTGTTTTATCAAAGAGAAGAACCTATTGCAATTTTAACTGTTCTTTCCAATGCCTATATTGATTATTACAGGGGCAGAGTAGCAGATGAGTGCGGTGTTCAGACAAGTGTTATTGCACAGGAATTTAACTACAAAAACAGAGCCTTTGCCTTAAATAAAAAAACAATGATTTCCACACAGGGTTTAAGGGATAGCATAGACCTTTTAATTGAAGTTGAGACAAAAATGAAGAGCGTTTCAGTTAATCAGAAAATAACTCTGGAAAAGCTCATAAGCAAATTGCTTTTAATCGCACAAAAGGGGCGTGCCTATGCTTAAAATAAAAGAGGCAATTATAGTTGAGGGCAAGTATGATAAAATGAAGCTAAAATCGTTGGTGGATACTCCTGTAATTGCAACAAATGGGTTTAGAGTTTTTAAGGATAAAGAAAAACAAAACCTTATTCGTCAGGTGGCAAATTCAAGGGGCGTTTTGATTTTAACCGACAGCGACAGTGCAGGCTTTGTAATCAGAAACTTTTTAAAGGGCTCTGTACCCTCTGAAAAAATAAAAAATTGCTACATACCTGAAATTAAGGGAAAAGAAAAACGAAAAGATGCTCCTTCAAAAGAAGGTTTCTTAGGTGTTGAAGGAGTTTCGGACGATATTATAATAAACGCTGTAAAGCAAAGCGGAGCAACGATTTTAAATTCAGATGAAACAGTTAAAAATATAAATGATGAAATTACAAAAACTTTGTTTTTTCAGCTTGGTTTAACAGGAGCAGAAAATTCAAAGAGTCTGCGTACCGAACTTTTAAAATCTCTTAACCTGCCTGTTTATTTAACAACAAATGCAATGATAGAGGCTTTAAATTGCCTGCTAACGGCAAATGAACTTCAAGATAAAGTTAATGAAATTAAAAACAAATAAAATCACCGTCTTAGGAAAAACTAAAGACGGTGATTTTTTATGGGATTAATTATTAAAAATGTAAAATTATTTTTGTTTGGCGGATTTGCCTACGGTGCTATTGAAATTTTATGGAGAAGAAGAACCCATTGGAGTATGGTTTTAACAGGGGGCACTTGCTTTGTATCTCTTGTTAAAGTTTTTACAAGGCACGATAAAATGCCTTTGTTTAAAAAATGTTGTTTAGGAAGTTTAATTATTACATCTCTTGAATTTTTGTGCGGTTGTATTGTTAATCTAAAAATGAAATTAAATGTTTGGGATTATTCTAAAGCAAAGCTTAACATTTTAGGTCAGATTTGCCCGTTTTACAGTATGCTCTGGGGCTTTTTGTGTATTCCCATAAACGCTATCTGCAAAAGAATTAAGAAAAAAGAAAGTATTTTAAAACTTAATTGAAATTGAAAAGATATTGTTTTAAAATAAATCGAAACTTTTCCTAAAATTCGTAGGGGCGACCCTTTCAGTCACCCGAAAAGCCTCCCTCGTTAGAGGAATGTTTTTGTAAATATTCATCAATTATTACTTCAAGCAGATTATTTAAACTTCTTTTCTGCTTTTTAGCTTTCTTTTTAAGTTCTAAAACTACTTCTTTGTGAAGTCGCAAATTAACTTGAATTTTATCAGTCATAATTTCAACAAAGCCTTATCTATTAAGTGATTTTACTTTCAGTGAGCCGAGAAAGCCCTCCCTTGACAGGGAGGGTGGCACGGCGAAAGCCGTGACGGGAGGGTAGATAAAATGGCTTAATAGTTGTTATTTTTTGAATTTTTCTCTCCCTCAGTCAAAACTTCGTTTTGACAGCTCCCTCATCAGAGGGAGCCTTTATATGTTCTCAAAATTTGTAGGGGACGATGCCCACATCGTCCCAAAAAGCTCATAAAACGGGCTGATGAGGGCATCAGCCCCTACAATTAATCTTTAATTTCTTGATTTTCGCAATTTCTTAATATTTTCACCTAACATTTTTATCGCCTCACAATTATATTACAAGAATTATCGACATTATTATATCACTAAATTATAATAACTTTGCTCCGATATCGGAGCAAAATCACAAAAAATTAAAATATTTTTTTGATTTAGTCAGTTAAAACATTTAATAGTTCAAATAAAAACGGCAGAGTGTAAAAACTCTGCCGTTTCTTTTGTATTAAATATTTTACTTATTTTCTTCTCTATACTGCAATTCCTTTAAAATCATATTCGCACACATATAAACATTTCCGCCGCCCATTGTTAAAATAAGGTCGCCTTCCTGTGCGTTATCGCAAACATATTTTGTAATATCTTCAAAAGTGTCAATACATTTTGAGTTGGGAACTTTTTTGCCTAAGTCTGTGCTGTAAATATTATATGTGTTTGTTTCTCTTACAGGTAAAATTTCCGATATGATTGCCTCATCCGGGATTTTCAGAGCCTCTGCAAAATCGTCAAGGAGCATTGCTGTTCTTGAAAATGTATGTGGCTGAAAAACTGCCCATACCTTTTTAAAACCCATATTCATTGCGGCATTTAAAGTGACAGTAAGCTCTGTCGGGTGGTGTGCAAAATCATCTGCTACAGTAATTCCCATAGGTGTTCCTAAAATTTCAAATCTCCTGTGAACTCCGCCGAATTTATGGAGGTTATCGCTGATTTCATTTGCAGTTGCCCCTAAATAATGTGCGGCAGATGCGGCGGCGAGAGCATTGTAAACATTATGCTTGCCCGGAACGATTAGCTTAATTGTTGTGATTTTTTCGCCCTTATACATTAAATCAAACTGCTCGTGAATGCCTTTGTCCGCACTAAGATTTACTGCATAGTAATCATTTGTTTCATTAAAACCATAGGTTACTTTTTCTATATCAACATCTTCAACCGCATCAAGTGTATTTTTATCGTCGCCGTTAATTACTAAAACGCCTGTTGTCTGCTTTGAAAATTTATTAAACGACTTTTTAATATTTTCAAGATTTTTAAAGTAATCAAGATGGTCTGCGTCAATATTTAATATAATAGACATATAAGGATTTAACTCGAGAAAAGTATCTACATATTCGCATGCCTCGCAAACGATAATATCGCTTTTTCCTACATAGCTGTTGCCGCCGATAAAGGGCAGCTTTCCGCCTATAATTGCAGAGGGGTCAAATCCGCTTCCGATAAGTATCTGGGAAAGCATTGCGGTGGTTGTAGTTTTTCCGTGAGTTCCCGAAACGGCAATGCTTCTTCTGTATCTTCTTGTTACAATACCGAGCATTACGCTTCTTTCAATGCAGGGAATATTTCTTTTAACTGCTTCGGCTCTTTCGGGGTTTGTTTCCTTGATTGCGGCAGAATATACAACAAGCTCTGCACCGTCGATATTTTCTGCCTTATGCCCCATATGAACAGGAATGCCGTAGCTTTTAATTCTGTCTAAAGTATCGCCCTCGTTCATATCTGAACCGGAAAGTTCAAAATCCTCACTTCTCAGAATTTCTGCAAGTGGACACATTCCGCTGCCGCCGATACCGATAAAATGAATTCTTTTAATATTATTTAAGAGCTTATCGTAATTCATATTATCCACTCCGTTAAATATAATTAGCTAATTATATTATATTGTCTTTTGTTAAAAAAATAAATACCTATTTCAATATTGTTACTAATTTTTTGATTGCTTTAATATGGGCTTTTTGATACAATAAACGTAAAGGTAGTAATTTATGGGAGAAAAACTATGAATTTACAAAAAAATCAAATTATTGAGCTTGATATAACTTCTATGACAGCCGAGGGAAGCGGAGTAGGTAAGACAGATGAGGGAATAGCCGTTTTTGTTCCCCAGAGTGCTGTAGGGGACAAGATTTTAGTAAAAATATTAAAAACTAAAAAGACTTATGCTTTTGGAAAAATTGAGAGAATTATAACTCCCTCAAAGGACAGAAAAAATCCTGACTGCCCGTATTTTAATAAATGCGGCGGTTGTGTTTACAGACATATTACTTATGATGCTGAAAAGAAAATTAAAGAACAAAAGGTAAAAGATGCCGTAACCCGTATCGGCGGAATAGATGAAAGAAAAATTAAACCTTTAATTTCTTCTGATAAATTTAATCGTTATCGAAACAAGGCTCAATTTCCCGTAGGAATTGATAAGGATGGAAAAATCATTTTAGGTTTTTACGCATTTCACAGCCATAGAATAATTGACTGTGATGATTGTATGCTCCAGCCTGAAATTTTTAAAACTGTTATGGATATTACCCGTGGTTTTATGACTGAAACAAATCAACAGCCTTATGATGAAACAACGGGAAAAGGCAAGCTAAGACACCTATATATTCGTTACGGCGAAAAAACAGACGAACTTATGGTGTGTTATGTCGTAAACGGAAACGGTTTAAAGCAGGAAGATTTACTTGTTGAACGCTTAAAAAATGCTTTGCCTAATCTGAAAAGCGTTGTTATAAACTCAAACAGAGAGAAAACAAATGTTATTTTAGGAAGTAAAAACAGGGTAGCGTTTGGACAGGGGTTTATTTATGACGAGCTTTGCGGATTGAAGTTTAAAATTTCGCCTCTTTCTTTTTATCAAGTAAATAGAGAAACAGCGGAAATTTTGTATAGTAAAGCAAAAGAATATGCAAATTTATCAGGCAATGAAGTTTTGTTTGACCTATATTGCGGAACAGGTACGATTGGGCTTTCTATGGCAAGGGATTGCAAACAGCTTATCGGTGTTGAAATTATTGCGGACGCAATAGACGACGCAAAGGAAAACGCAAGAGTAAATAATATTGATAATGCAAGATTTATTTGTGGAAATGCGTCTGAAGCGGCATTAATGCTTGAAAAAGAAAATATAGAGCCTGATGTAGTTGTAGTTGACCCGCCCAGAAAAGGTCTTGAAAAGGATTTAATTGAAACTATTGCAAGAATAAACCCCGATCGTGTCGTGTATGTTTCTTGCGACCCTGCTACCTTAGCAAGAGATTTAAAAATCTATGGTGAGCATGGCTATGAAACACAGGAAATCACACCGGTTGATATGTTCCTCGGAACAAGCCATATTGAGTGCGTGGTCTGGATGTCAAGGGTATAAAGAAGGAGAAACTTAAGCTATTATAGCGTAATGGCTTATCAATATAATAATTATTAAAAGATAAAAAAGGAGGTCTTATTTATGGAGAAAGACACAAAGAGAAATTCATTTAAAGGTTCAATAGGTTTTGTACTTGCCGCAGCAGGAAGTGCAGTAGGATTGGGAAATATATGGAGGTTTCCCTATCTTGCGGCTAAGGACGGCGGCGGTATGTTCCTTGTGGTTTATATTGTTCTTGCTCTGACATTTGGTTTTACGCTTCTGATAACGGAGATTGCTATCGGAAGGCGGACAAAGCAAAGCCCTTTAACAGCGTACGGAAAAATACATAAGAAATGGAAGGGGCTTGGCGTTGTTGCCTGTTTAGTTCCCGTAATAATAATGCCCTACTATTGTGCAATCGGAGGTTGGGTTATTAAGTATCTTTTGGTGTATCTTACAGGTAACGGGGTAAATGCGGCAGAGGACGGATATTTCAGCAACTTTATTTCAGGTCAGACAGAACCTATTGTTATGATGCTGATTTTCTTGGGTGCAGTTGCATTCGTTGTTTTTAGAGGCGTTAATAAGGGAATAGAGTTTCTTTCTAAAATTTTAATGCCGATTCTGCTTGTGTTTGTTGTTATAATTGCCATATTCTCTCTTACTATCAGCCATACCGATGACAGCGGCGTTACCAGAACAGGTATAGAGGGATTCGGAATTTATGTCATTCCGGATTTTAACGGAATGACTTTTGAAAGCTTTCTGAATGTTCTTGTTGATGCTATGGGTCAGCTCTTTTTCAGTTTAAGCGTTGCGATGGGAATTATGATTACTTACGGCTCATATGTAAATGATAACGCAAACTTAAAAAGCTCTATAAATCAAATCGAAATTTTTGATACTGTTGTAGCATTTCTTGCAGGAGTTATGATTATTCCGGCTGTTTATACATTTGCAGGAACAGATGGAATGGGAGCATCCGGACCTGGACTTATGTTTGTCACTTTACCGAAGGTGTTTGTTGCTATGGGAAGTATAGGAAACATAGTGGGAGGCCTGTTTTTTGCCATGGTTCTTTTTGCCGCCCTAACAAGTGCCGTATCAATTATGGAGGCGGTCGTATCAAGCTTTATGGATAAATTCCATCTGTCAAGAACAAAGGCAACATCTATAGAGACAGTAATTGCACTTGTGGCAGGCTTACTGGTATGCTTCGGATATAATGCCTTGTATTTTGAACTGCCGTTGCCAAATGGTTCTACAGCACAGATTCTTGATATTATGGATTATGCAAGTAACAATATTTTAATGCCTATTGTAGCAATCGGTACTTGTATTCTTATCGGTTGGATTGTAAAGCCGAAAGTGGTGGTTGACGAGGTGGAGAAAACAGGCTGTAAAATGGGCAGGAAAAAACTTTTTGTGGTAATGATAAAGTTTATTGCGCCTGTTATGCTTGCAATACTGTTTTTAAAATCCCTGTGGCCTTAAATTTAAAGCTTAATAATTATAACAGCTGTTAATATGATAGTACATAAAATATTTTCAGCCAGTTGTACGCTGTAAAAGTTTTACGGAGGACACAGAGGAATGTTATGTTTCTCAGTCTGTCATATCTCAACAAATACAATCATTTAAGCAGGCATTAGTATAAGATATGATTATAAAATAATAATACTCATAAAAATAGTTTTTATTTTGAAGGAGAAGACTATGGCAAATTTAATTGTTTACTATTCTCGTAAAGGAGAAAATTATTGGAACGGCAGTATAAAAAATTTAAGCAAAGGCAATACTGAGCGTGTTGCAGAGTTTATTCAAAAAGCTGTTGGAGGAGATTTATTTGAAATTGAAACAGTAAAAGAATATGCAGAGGATTATTACCAATGTATTGAAGAAGCAAAGCAGGAGCTTAATGAAGGAGCTCGTCCTGAACTTAAAGAGTTTATGGACAGTCTTGATGAATATGACACAATTTTTGTTGGATATCCAAACTGGTGGGGAACAATGCCTATGGCGATGTTTACATTTTTAGAGAATTATGATCTTACAGGCAAAAAGATTGTGCCGTTCTGTACCAATGAGGGCAGCGGTATGGGAAGCAGTGAGCGTGATTTGAAAAAAACCTGCAAAGGTGCGTCTGTTGAAAGAGGTCTTTCAATTCATGGCGCAGAAGCCGCAGAATCTGAAAATATGGTAGCAGCATGGGCAAAGAAGAATATTAAATTATAAGAGAGAAAAAGTAAAAGGCATATAAATAATGTCATATGTTACAATTTTTCACCTTGTTTATGTACGAATACTACAAAAATAAGGTGATTTCCATTTTTTAGTGACATTTTAATGAAAAAATGGTATAATTGCTATGTTATTTATATTTGAAAGGAGCTAAATTATGGAAGATAAAAAAATTCCTTATAAAATTTATCTTGAAGAATCTGAAATGCCAAAACAGTGGTACAATGTAAGGGCAGATATGAAAAATAAGCCTGCTCCGCTTTTAAATCCCGGCACATTAGAGCCGATGACAGCAGAAGAACTTAGTCATGTTTTTTGTGACGAGCTTGTTCAGCAGGAGCTTGATAACACAACTCCTTATATTGATATTCCGGAAGAAATTCAGAATTTCTATAAGATGTACCGTCCGTCACCGTTGGTGCGTGCATATTGTCTTGAGGAAAAGTTGGGAACACCTGCTAAAATTTACTATAAATTCGAGGGCAACAACACAAGCGGAAGCCATAAGCTTAATAGTGCCATCGCTCAGGCTTATTATGCTAAGAAACAGGGCTTAAAAGGCGTTACAACAGAAACAGGTGCAGGTCAGTGGGGTACTGCTCTTTCTATGGCTTGCTCATATTTTGACCTTGACTGCAAGGTTTATATGGTAAAGGTTTCTTATGAGCAAAAGCCTTTCAGAAGAGAGGTTATGAGAACCTATGGTGCGTCTGTAACTCCGTCACCCTCTGAAACAACAGAAATAGGTAAAAAGATTTTGCAGGAACATCCCGGTACAACAGGAAGTTTAGGCTGTGCAATTTCAGAAGCTGTTGAAGCGGCTGTAACTAACGAGGGCTATCGCTATGTATTAGGCAGTGTACTTAATCAGGTACTTTTGCATCAGTCAATTATCGGTGTTGAAACAAAAATAGCACTTGATAAATACGGTATTAAACCTGATATTATTATCGGCTGTGCAGGCGGCGGCTCAAACCTCGGCGGTTTGATTTCTCCGTTTATGGGTGAAAAGTTAAGAGGAGAGGCTGACTATAAATTTATAGCTGTTGAGCCTGCTTCATGCCCAAGCTTTACAAGAGGTAAATATGCTTATGATTTCTGTGATACAGGTATGGTTTGCCCGCTTGCTAAAATGTACACATTAGGCAGCGGCTTTATTCCATCTCCAAACCATGCAGGCGGACTGAGATATCACGGAATGAGTTCAATTCTTTCTCAGCTTTATGATGACGGCTTAATGGAGGCTCGTTCAGTTGAGCAAACAGCAGTTTTTGAAGCCGCTGAACAGTTTGCAAGAGTTGAGGGTATTTTACCTGCTCCTGAGAGCAGCCACGCTATCAGAGCCGCTATTGATGAAGCACTGAAATGCAAAGAAACAGGGGAAGAAAAAACAATCGTATTCGGTCTTACAGGTACAGGCTACTTTGATATGGTTGCCTATGAAAAATTCCATAACGGCGAAATGAGCGATTATATCCCCACAGATGAAGACTTAAAACCCGGCTTTGACAGCCTTCCCAATTTTAATAAATAATTAAATTTCA
Source organism: Ruminococcus sp. (assembly GCA_022511005.1). Classification (GTDB taxonomy): domain Bacteria; phylum Bacillota; class Clostridia; order Oscillospirales; family Acutalibacteraceae; genus Ruminococcoides. Next base: position 7,060 of record JAFLSJ010000020.1, on the reverse strand, counting down.
ATATACCCAAAATGGGCTGTCTCAAAACTAAAATTGTTTTGAGACAGCCCATTTGTGCATATGTTGACAAAAATATAAATTTAATAATTTAATCAGCTTATGCCATTTCTGCTTCTTTTCTCTTTGCAAAGCATTCGCTGCAATAGTATTCTTTACCTTCAGTCGGTTTGAAAGGAATCTTAGCTTCTCCGCCGCAATCCGCACAGGTTGTAGTAAACATTTCACGGTTAGCTTTAGCAGCGTTCTTTCTTGCAACTCTGCATTCTTTGCAGCGCTGCGGCTCATTTACAAAGCCTTTTTCAGCATAAAATTCTTGCTCACCGGCGGTAAATACAAATTCTTTTCCGCATTCTTTGCAAATGAGAGTCTTGTCTTCGTACATTGGTTTTTACCTCGCTTTTGGTATATATAGAATTATCCCGTGACGGAGTTGCACCGTCGAAACTTTTCGGGACATATAACCGGGTATTATTTTATTCCTGAAGCTTTTTCTTTACACGTTGCAGGGCATTATCTACCGATTTTTTTGAAATGCCTGTTTTTTGGGAAATTTCTTCATAGGTAAGGCCTTTTAAATAAAAATAAGCAACGGTTATTTCCCTTTGAGAAAGGCTTTGCTTCATTTGTATTAAAAATTCTTTAAGTCTTTCCTTTGAAACAACAAGTTCCTCGGGATTTGACCTGTTATTATCGGAAAATTCAAAGTCATTTGTATCGGAAAAACGGCTGTCGTCAATAGAAACTATGTTTTCCTTAGGAATTGCACTTTTTGACTTGCTTTTGCGAATTATTGAAACAAATCTGTTTTTAATGCAGACAGCAGCATAGTTTTTAAAGGTGGTTCCGATGGTTGAATTAAATGTTTTACAGGCTGACAGCAACCCCAAAAGACCTTCCTGAGTAAAATCACAGATATCGTATTCTGGTATGCAGTACTCATGAGCTAAATATGAATTGAGTCCCTTATATCTGTTTATGATTATTTCAAAGGCATTATCATCGCCTTTTTTAACTAAATCAGCAAGCTGATGGTCAGATAATTCTGAATAAGGTTTATTATTTTCATTTTCCAAACATTACCCCACCTTGCAGATATATTTACTGCATTATTATAATACCATTTAAAACTATATAGTGTCAATGGATTTTAATAAAATTGGTAAAAAATATAATTACGTTAAGTGCTTTGTGTATAAAATGTACAATAAAGTGACAAATATTTACATTATTCCTTGTTGTAGTAGGGTACGATTTATGTTATAATTACAATAGTTTTAACAAAATTTGCTATTTTTAAATGAGGGACTTAAAATGGTTGTTAAATGTAACAGTTTTGGATTATACGGAATTGACAGTTATGAGCTTGAGGTTGAGGCCTCTATTTCAAACGGAATACCCGCCTTTGATATTGTAGGATTGCCTGATACGGCAGTAAAAGAAAGCCGTGACAGGGTAAGAAGTGCAATGAAAAACTGCGGATTTAATTTTCCCGGAGCGAGAATTACAATTAACCTTGCTCCTGCCGATATTCGCAAGGAAGGTCCCATTTATGATTTGCCCATTTTAATTGCAATATTAAAAGCAACAGGTCAGCTTGCCCAAAATGTTTCAGACTGTGCATTTATCGGCGAGCTTTCCCTTTCGGGAGAATTAAGAGCGGTAAACGGTGTTTTGCCCATGGCAATTAAAGCAAGAGAAACAGGCATTAAAAGCTTATTTGTTCCTTTTGATAACGGAAAAGAGGCGGCAGTTGTTGAAGGTCTTTCCGTATATCCCGTAAAAAGTGTTTTTGAACTTATGCGGCATTTTACGGATAAGGATTTTACACTTCCTTTGGCAATACCTGAAAAAGAAGAAAAATTTGAAAATTCTTATCTTCCTGATTTTTCACAGGTAAGAGGTCAGCTTGAAGCAAAAAGAGCTATGGAAATTGCGGCGGCAGGCTCACATAATGTACTTTTAATAGGACCTCCCGGCTCGGGTAAAAGTATGCTTGCTAAAAGAATGCCTTCAATTTTGCCCGATATGACCTTTGAAGAAAAAATAGAAACTACAAAAATTCATTCTATTGCAGGTGTTTTGCCGAAAAACTCTTCTCTTGTTTCAAAAAGACCATTTAGATCTCCTCATCATAATATAAGCTCTGTAGGTATGACAGGGGGAGGGTCTTTTCCTAAACCGGGAGAAATTTCACTTGCACATAACGGTGTTTTGTTTCTTGACGAACTTCCCGAATTTCAGAGAAATACAATGGAAGCACTTCGTCAGCCTATAGAGGACGGATTAGTTACTATTTCAAGAGTAAAAAGCTCATTGCAATATCCCTGTTCGTTTATGCTTATTGCCGCAATGAACCCATGCCCCTGCGGTTTTTATAATCACCCAACGAGAAAGTGCAGTTGCTCTCAAAATATGATTTCCAAATACTTAAACAGAGTATCGGGACCTATTCTTGACAGATTTGATATTCATATAGAAGTTCCGCCTGTTGAATATGAGGATCTGGCGTCTGCTCAGCCTGAAGAAAGTTCCACAGAAATTAAAAAGCGTGTAGATAAAGCAAGAGAAATTCAGCGTGAGCGATTTAAAAATACTAACATTACCTGTAATGCAAGAATAGACTCGGCAATATTCCATAAGGTTTGCGAAATATCAGAGGGAGCAAATATTCTTTTGAAGAATGCCTTTGAAAATATGGGTCTATCTGCAAGGGCATACGACAGAATTTTAAAGGTAGCAAGAACTATTGCAGACTTAGATAACAGTACGCTTATTAAAGAAGATCACGTTGCTGAGGCTGTTCAGTACAGAAGTCTTGACAGAAAATATTGGGGAGATAATAAAGAATAAATTATGAGAAGAAAAGATAGGGAAGTTAAAGATATTAACAAGATAATAGAAATTATTAATAGCTGTAAGGTTTTGCGTTTGGGGGTTATGTCAGAAGAAGGAGTTTATATTGTCCCTGTTAATTTCGGCTATGATTTAATAAATGATGAATTTTGTTTTTATATTCACTGTGCTACAGAAGGGAAGAAGATAAACTGTATTATTCAAAACTCTAATGTTTGTGTTGAAATGGATTGTAACCATAGGATTTTGGAAGGTGAAAAGGCCTGTAATTACAGTTATTTTTACAGCAGTATTATTGCAAACGGTAAGGCGAAAATATTAAAAAATGATGATGAAAAGCTAAAGGGTTTGAAACTTATTATGAAACATCAGACAGGCAAGGATTTTGAAATTGATAAAAATGCCGTTAAATTTGTATCAATTATTAAAATAACCGCCGAAAGCATTTCTGCAAAAGCGCATTGAAAACTATGTAGTCATATTTAATAAATGTATGATCAAAGATTATTAATAAAGATTTTGATAAGTTACAAAATCATTAATTGACTTTTTTCTCAAATTGTGATATTAAATTACTAATTAATTGTCAAGTGTGCAAATCTATATTATTTGATTTACTTATTTTTGTGTAAGGAAAAATCCCTCAGCAATAAATGTGCCGAGGGATTTATCATTTAGTATAAATTATTTATTATAAGGTTAATGACGGGGCAGAGTGAACTCTTGCGGAAAGCTCGCTGTTAAGCATATAAAGACCTTTTGAGTCAGAGCCGAATAACTCCATTTTTGTAATTAAGTCGCTTGCGTTCTTTTCTTCTTCGCCCTGCTCTTTAACAAACCAGTCTAAAAGCTGCATTGTTCTGAAATCCTTGTCCTCAAACGCTGCTGCATAAATGTTGTTAATTAAAGATGTAACATACTGTTCATGCTTTAATCCTGCTTTAAGAGGAGCCATATTATTAGTTAAATCACAATCAGGCTTGTCAATAGCCTCTAAGGTTACTTTTTCTCCGTTGTTATGTAAGTACTGGAAGAAAAGCATTGCGTGGTCACGCTCTTCCATAGCCTGAATTCTGTACCAGTTTTCAAAGCCGTCAAGACCTACGGATGCATAATAGTTTGCAAACTCTAAATAAAGATATGCTGAATAAAACTCCTTATTGATTTGTTCGTTAATTAATTTTGATACTTTTTCATTCATAATAAAAAAACCTCCATGAATTTCAGTATTTAAAATATCTTTACCAAATAATTATAGCATAATTTGTAAATAATTCAATATTAAAAATTTTAAACAAAATTACAAAAAAGTATTGACTTAACGGGTATAATTTCCTGTATAATTAAATTGAAATTCAAATGTAATAATTAAATAGAAAGGTTGAATATTTATGACAAAAAATGAATTTGATAAGGAATTGATATTTAAATGCGGAGAGCCGAACACAGCTTTTGCACAGTTTTTTCAGGGACAGTCGTATCTTAATATGCTTACTACCCAAGGTGTGCCAATCGGTAATGTAGTGTTTGAGCCGGGTTGCAGAAACAACTGGCATATACATCACCAAGGCGGACAGATTTTGCTTGTAACAGCAGGAAAGGGCTGGTATCAGGAGTTTGGTAAAGAAGCGCAAATGCTTAAGCCGGGCGATGTTGTAAATATCCCTCCTGAAGTTAAGCATTGGCACGGAGCCGCTAAAGACAGTTGGTTTGCACATCTTGCAGTAGAGGTTCCGGCAGAGGGGTCGTCAAATGAATGGCTTGAGCCTGTTACTGATGAAGAATATGATAAATTATAATATAAAAATGTCTTTGGAGTTAAATATTTAAAACATAATAAAAATCCATTGAATGATTTTCTTAACATTTTTCCAAATTCTTTCGGATTGTAAGCGAACAAAAAATAACAGCACAAAAAATGTGCTGTTATTTTTTGGCCCGCCCGAAGGGATTTGAACCCCCATTCTCCAGAATCGGAATCTGTTGCGTTATCCGGTTGCGCCACGGGCGGTTATGGTTATATAATAAAGCAAATTGCTTTATATTTTAAGATAATTCGCCCCATAAATCATAGGCATTTTCAAGCTGTACATTTAAATCTTCAAGCTTTGATGTAAGCTCCATTAGCTTTTCATAATCGGATATAACTTCCTCACTTTGTAACAGCTTGTTTGTTTCTTCTATTTGCTGTTCCAAATCTTCAATCAGCTTTTCTGTTTTGGCAAGCTGAGTTTTTCTTTTTCTTTCTTCGGATTGCTTTTGCTTTTTAAGCTGATAGTCATTTTTGGCTTTTGATTCTTTTTTAGGTTTTGAGAAAACGGTTTCTGTTATATTATTCTTAGTTTTTTCAAGATAGTTATCATAATTACCTAAATATTCCTTTAAACCGTTTTTCTCCATAACAAGCACTCTGTCTGCAAGCTTGTTTATAAAATAACGGTCGTGGCTTATTACAAGCATTGTACCTTCGTATTTTTTCAGGGTGTTTTCAAGCTGTTCACGGGAAGCTGAATCAAGGTGGTTTGTAGGTTCGTCAAGGAGTAAGAAGTTACTGCCATCAAGCATTAGCTTTAAAAGTGATACCCTTGCTCTTTCACCACCGCTCATTTTATTAAGAGGTTTGAAAACTTCGTCACCTTTAAATAAAAAAGAGCCCAGCGCAGTTCTTATCTGTGTTTGGGTTAAGTTAGGGAAAGTGTCCCATACTTCGTCTATTGCTGTTTTATCAAGATTTAGATTATTCTGCATCTGGTCAAAATAGCCGATATCTACATTTGAGCCGTATCTGATTTCTCCAGTATCAGAAGCTGTTTTACAGGTTAAAATATTAAACAGAGTTGTTTTTCCGCAGCCGTTTGAACCGATTATAAATACTTTTTCGCCTTTTCTTATATGAATATGTACATTCTCAAATAAGTGCTTCTCACCAAATGATTTTGATAAATCTTCGCAAATTAAAACATCATTGCCTGTTTCTCTTTTGATGTTAAAATTCATATGTATTGTTTCAAGTTCGCTGTCAGGAGTAACAAGCTGTGCTTTTATTCTGTCGGCTTCTTTTTGTTTGCTTTCGGCAGTAATAAAGTTTCTTTCTCTGCCCCAACGCTTTTGCTGTTCAACAATACCTTCAATACGCTTGATTTCTTTTAAATCATTTTCATATTTATTTTTAAGAGCTTCTTTTTCGGCTTCTTTTTTCTTAACAAATTCAGAATAATTACCTTTGTATGCTCTTAATTTGCTGTGTTCAAGCTCAATAGTCTTGTTTGTTACATTATCAAGAAAATATCGGTCGTGACTTATAATAATCATAGAACCTTTAAAATCCTTAATAAAGCTTTCAAGCCAGTTTATGGAAGAAATATCAAGGTGGTTTGTAGGTTCATCGAGAAGTAAAAGATTTGCCTTTGAAAGTAAAAGCTTTGCAAGACTCAATTTTGAACGCTGACCTCCGCTTAATTTGCCTGTAGGCATTGAAAACTCGGTTTCTTTAAATCCTAAACCTAATAGGGAAGAGCGGGTTCGACTTTTGTAGGTAAGTCCGCCTAAGTCTTGGTATTTTTCTATAAGAGAAGTCTGGCGTTCAATAAGAGATGAAAGCTCTTCATCTTTATTCTCGTCGGTTCTGTGATTTATCTGCTCAATTTTAATTTCAAGATTTTTAAGCTCCGTTTCATATTCCATTAAATAATCAAAAACGGATAAAAGCTCGTCAAAAACATTTCTTTCGGGATGATTGCAGGCATGCTGTTCCATATAGCCTAAAATAGTATCCTTAGAAATAAAAATATTTCCCTCAGTTTGGTTTACTTCACCGTTAATTATTTTGAAAAGAGTGGTTTTGCCGACTCCGTTAGCCCCGATAAAACCAACCTTGTCGCCTTTTTCAACATCAAAGGTTACATCTGAAAAAAGATTTCTTTCAACAAAATCCATTCGCAGATTGTGTAACGATAAGCTTGACAATTCTATCTTCCTTTCATGATAATTAACGCTCTTGGTATGCAAGAGACAAAACTTAAGCATAATATATAATACTATAATAAAGTAGGAAAATCAATAAAAACATATGTGGATAAAATAAAAATTTGCAAAAAATTTAAAAAAGGTGTTGACAAAAACGATCATATATGGTATATTAATCAAGCGTCAGAAAAACGCTGGTGTAGCTCAGTTGGTAGAGCAGCTGATTTGTAATCAGCAGGTC
>JAFLSJ010000002.1 GCA_022511005.1 Ruminococcus sp. | reverse complement strand
GTGATTGTATCATTTTCCTCAGTGATGCTCAAATGTGTAAAATCGCTTGTCAGTAATTTTTTGATACAGGTTGGAAAAGAAGTGTTATTCTCTTTACGTCCCATATGCTTGAATGCAGCTTTTACAATATAGGTTGCTCCGTTAATTTTATATTCGTGGTCATTGCCGTATAAAGATTGTATAATGCTCATTATCGTTCCTCCCTGCTTCTGTTACGCATACGTCGGCGATAATCTTCCTCAATCAGTTTGATGATTCTTCGTTCTATATCTCTCGGTGTATAATTCTTCGGAAAGTATTTTGTTAAATCTTCGCATTTAAAAGAAATCTTTTCCTTTTGATTTGGTTTATCCTCAGAAATAATCCGCTCTATGGCTTCTCTGTCAAGTTTACCTTCCTGTGATAACTTCTTCATTTGAATCGCCTGTGAGAGCGACGGAGTTTTATCCTCAAGGTCAATCACTTCAAACAAATCCTCTTGCTCATATTCGGTTAAGTATGATAGCTCAACCCCTACGCTGAAAGCAATCCGTTCTTCATCCACCAATTTCAATAACTGTGGAATTAAATTTGTCAAGCGAATATATCTCTGTACTGTACGTCCGCTTTCCTCGGTACTCACGCTATCGGCACTTTCCCTTTTTCCGACAACTTGTCGGGAAGTAACGCCTTGGTGCTTTATCGCTTCGAGCTTCATTTTGTAGGCAAATGCTTTTTCGCTGGGTAGGATATGCTCACGTTGTAAATTAGCGTCTACCATAGCTACAACAGCTTCATCGTCATTCATTTCTCTAACGATTACAGGGATTGTTTCAAGTCCGAGCTTTCGGCAGGCTTCAAGCCTTCTGTGACCTGAAATCAGCTCATATCCGCCGTCAGGTCACGGTCTGGCAAGCAATGGCGTAATCGTACCAACCTTGCCGATACTCTCTACGATTTTCGCCATATCCTCATTATCCGTTACGGTAAACGGATGGTCGTGAAACGGTCGTATTTGTGTAATGGGAATGCTCTGAACATTCTCGATATTTATGTTTTTCATCTAATGTATTCCTTCTTTCTGTAATTTGATTTTCGTCCTCTTGTGAGGTTTTGCGCCTGTATTTCAAGGCGGATATTTTCTTTGATTTTAGGATTGTCCTCTATAATAGTGAGGGCAATCTTTTTCTCTTTACGGAGTTGTTTTAATAAAGTTGTGCATTTATCCCGCTCCGAAAACAATTCCGTGCGTTTGGTCTCATCATTACAACGACGAAGTTTGTTGTATATTTTGTAACGCAGGTTTGTGACTTTTTCTATAGAGCCATTGGTATCTTCAACAAACTTCTCAACATCTTCAAGAGAGTTAAAATCCCTGTTAGAAATCAAGGTAACTTGTCTTGAAATCCTGTCAAGATGCCGCCAAGCTTCACGCATTTCAGGCGATAATGGCCTGCGTTGCCTATCCTTTGGTAGCTTCCCTAATAGGTAGCAATAATGAAGATATAGGGCATATAATCCTGTGATTTTCTTTACGGCTTTAAAGTTGCCCTTAAATACAACGCTGCGAGGTTGAAAGAGTTTCATCTGCCGTCTGCTCTCATAATAAACGGCACTGTTTTTCCATCCTTCAACGCCTTGCTCGTGTATCCGTCGGCGTATTGATTCGTTGCTATACTCTTCGCCCAAGCGGTACATACGGACGGATTTTTTGCTGTTTACGGAGCAGATTGTCCAATACTTTCGGTTGTTGTTCAGGCTGACATAATAGCCCTGCTCACGCATAATGTATTCAAAATCCTTGAAGCTGCGGGAACATTTTATTGCAAAATCAATAGCCTCACGCATTAAATTAAACTTCGTAGGCTCGCCGTTCTTTTCCGCAAAATAGATACTTCTCGGTGTTTTGCCTGATGGATTTTTAATTACGGTCAGGTTGTGTTCAGCGCAAAGTTCATCGGACAATGCACGAAATTTCCAATACGCACCTTCGTTACAGTTAAACTTTTTACCTGTCCACATATTGACCGAGTTTACAACAAAATGGTTGTGATAAGTCCCTGTGTTGAAGTGCGTAGCGACAAGCACCTAATAATCATTGCCCCACATTTTTCTTGCAAGCGCAACACCGATCTGATGACAAAGTTCAGGTGTAACTTCTCCTGTTTTAAAACTCTGATAAGCGTGGTAGGCAACATTTCCGCTCGTCTTTCCATATCGTTTTTGAACAGAAATCATCTCCTCGAAAGCTGTGTCAGCATTGCAGTTAACCCCTGAAACAAAGCAAGCTTTTTCCTCGCCGTTGACGGTTTTCTTATCGTTTTCAGCGTAGTGAAGCACATTTTTCAAGTCAGACAAAACTGTCTTTTCAGGGTTAGCGGCATAGGTCAAAACTCTTGAAATACTATCCTTAATCGCCCAGATTTTTGTTGTCGCCAACGCTATCCTCCTCCTCTTTTTCGTGATAAGCGGAGAGAATTTTGCGCTCGATTTCTGTTAACCGTTGCTCCAAAAAAATACCGTCAAGCGGATATAAATTATTCCGCAAATTGTTCACCAACGCGTACGATTCGTAGAGCTTTGCGCTTGGTTTTTTACTCAACTTTTTTATCTAAGCCGACCTTTCTCAAATACTCCGAGAGTGAAACTCCAAAGCGTTTTGCTGCCTTCATCAGACGCTTTTTCTCTCCTAAAGTTACTCTCACGTTGATGTTATAATTTCGTTTTCTCATTTGTTTTTCTCCTTTCAAATTGGGGTTATAGGGGAACATTCCCCTTTCGGCTTTTCAGCCGTCGGTTTTGGCATTACAAAACCTATGCTCGCTACACTGTAGGACTGACGTCCCGTGTGGTGCCGTGTAACTACGCTACGCATTTTCAATGATTTCGACCTTTTCAAGATAAACCTTGTTCAAGCTACTTTCCGAATAAAAAAGTTTGAGCTTTGTTCCAATCTCCATCTCGTAAAAACCGAGATATCTTTGCCAGTAGAACACCGGTGTAATAATTTTTCTATCGTCACTGAGCCTTAGAAAAACTCGGAGCATTCCGCTGCGGGCTTCCGCTTTCATTTCAAGTGTTCCTGTAAACTCTCCAACCTCGTTCATAAAGAGATAGTCCGCGGTGTCGATCATCATCTCACGCATTTCGGTTCGTGAGTATACCTTTGTGTTTTCCATTTGTTTGTCCTTTCCACTGCCCATAAAAGTGTTTGTTATACTAAACTTCTTCTTTATCGGGTAGTTATTTTTTATATAGTTATTTATATATAGGAGTTGCCTCGCCGTTTACTTGGTGACACTTTCGCAATTGTGTTTGTGGCAATCTTTGAAGTAAAAGCGTGACATCAAGCTATTTTTCGCACTACCAAAGCTAACTTTCCTGACAGGCAATCCTGCTCGACGCTGTACCGTCAGCCTTTCGGCTGCGCTCGCTCATTATGAGGTCGTGGCGGTTTATCCTTACTTGGTAGCTATTCAGTTGTACTTACGGTTTAATTTTTCACTCCTTTCGTATTGTATTGAGAGGGACTTTTAAAATACCCCTTCACTTATTTGGACAAACCCTACCGTTTTGTCAGGGTGTTTTGATAAAGTTTTTCAAAAAAATTTTTTCTCCTCCATAAATAAAGGAATGGCGATGTATAATTTTAAATGTCCTTTTTAAATTTTTTGAAAATATCCCTCTACTATATACGAATTTCAAATCCTGATTTGACGGTATGGTTTTTAAATTTTTTTTAAATTTTGACAAAAAATAACACCTGCCTATTCGACAAGTGTTATTTAATAACAGTTTATTGAATTTTTAGAACTCTAAAATCAGTATGTGAGTTTTCTTTTAATCCTCGACAACAAATGCATTGAGGAGATGTTCGCCTACGCCGTCGGCATCGGGGTTGTGTGAGGTTTTGCCTGTATCCATTTTGCGGATAGCGTTCATTTCGTCCTCGGTTAACGAGAAATCAAAAATATCAATATTTGATTTTATCATATCAGGGTTTGATGATTTCGGAAGAGTGATAAAGCCTTCTTGAACTTCAAAGCGGAGAATAATCTGCCCTGCGTCTTTGTTGTATTTCTCGGCAAGTGTGGTGATTGTCGGGTGATTTAGAAGTGAAGCGTTGCCGTGACCGAGTGGATACCAACATTCGAGCTTTACATTATCCCTGTCCATAATCTCCCTGAGTTCTCTTTGCTGAGCAAAGGGATTGCACTCCACCTGATTAACGGACGGCAAAGTTGAAAACTGTGGTACAAATTCATTCCAAATTTTCGGTGTCATATTGCTCACGCCGATTGAACGCAGCTTGCCGGCAAGTTTAGCTTCCTCCATCGCTTTCCACGCACCTACAACATCACCGTATGGCTGATGAATGAGATAGAGGTCAATATAATCAAGACCAAGCTTATTAAGCGAACGCTCAATTCCGATTTTCGCTCTTTCGTAACCGTAGTGGGACAGCCACAGCTTTGAAGTTACGAATATCTCCTCTCGGGGTATTCCGCTGTCACGTACAGCTCTGCCGACTTCTTCCTCGTTGAAATAAGCCGTTGCGGTATCAATATGACGGTAGCCTGCGTCGAGAGCTTCTCTGACAGCCTTATAGGTGCTGCCGTCAGCGGGTATCATAAATACACCAAAGCCGATAGTGGGGATTTTATTACCGTCGTTAAGTGTTATAAATTCCATTTTTGCCTCCTGAATTAAATAATTTGTTTGTTAAAAAGCCAACCGTCATAAACAGTATCATAACCGCAAGGTAGTCGAGATAGAAAAAGATGAATGGCTCGGAATAATCGAAAAATACAAACGCTGTCTGCATAAATAGATAGCCTGCAAATCCACGCTTTATAAATGCATATACTCCGTAAAGTGCAATAATTATTGCTATTACCGAAACCATATTTTTTGCGGCAGAATTCTTTTTCCGTAGCTTTGACAGCATTGCGCCGCCGTGGGTGCCTGCGTGAAGGCTCATCAGCACAAAGCCCCAATAAGCTACAAGCAAGTGCAGGCTTCTCATAACTGAACTCAAAATATTGATACCTAAAAAGCTGAAAATATGTTTGGAAATAAACACCGCACTCACGATAGAAGTAAGCAAACAAAGAGCGAGCAGGAGATTTAGTGATATTGTAAGTATGCGTTTAGCGTTGTATTTGCCCTTGAATAGTGACGTGAACCATTTTCTGTTCAGGAAAATGTGTATCGCAAATGAAGCTACCATTACTACTCCGATAACCTCGTGGCATAACTCGCCCACAAGTGAGTAACCCATAAGCATCGGGAGCAGGATCACCATTATAAGGTCGATTGTCATTCTTATTCTTTTCATATTTTAATTTTTATAATTAAGCCATAGTCCGCCTTGCAGCAAGGTTTTTGAAATAACGGTGTTAAATTCAAGTTTACCGCCGTGCTTTTCCTCAAACAGATTGATTCCGTCACCGCCGTCGATGATGGGAGTAACAACAATACTCATTTCATCAATCAGACCGTCTTTTAGAAACAGGCTGTCTGTTATACCGCCGCCCTCAAGCAAGAGCTTTTTTATCCCGAAAAGGTGATATAGTTTTTCGCAAAGTAGGCTTACGTCAACCTCTTTTTGTCCGCAAATAATGTATGAAATGTTGAGACTTCTGAGATACGCAAGATATTCCTTCGGCGTTTGCTTCGTCAGTACCTCAATGATATGGGCGTTATCATAACCCGAATCATCATCATGGATAAAATTATCATTCCAACCAAGCCTGCCGTGAGTGTCGATTACTACAGCGTACTTATCAAACTTTCCGAAAACATAATCGCCGCTTTCGACTTTCTGATTCTTAAAGCGGTCTGTGTCAGGTTTCTTTCCGAAGGTAAAGCTGCCCTCAAAGGTAATTCTTCCGCATAGATAAGCGTCCGCACAATACTCTCAGTGAATACGGTAGTATTCCTCACAAAGAGTTTCACCTTTTTGTGAACTAAGAAAATCGCCTGTGATTTTTCCGTCAACGGTTGTTGTCATATGAAGTATAATATATGGTCTGTTCATCATTTTCATTTAACCGCTTTCTTTGCCCAATTTTCAACCTGCGCTCTTGAGCCGGGAGTGCTGCCTCCGTGAACGGCAAGAGTATCGCCGAATTTAGCACCTTTGCAAGAGGATTTCATTGTCTTTGGCACACCGCCTAAGCCTGATCCTTCGTGAGTTACGACATAGTGAATGGTCTTGCCCGCAAAGTCAAGGCGCTCAAGCTGAGTATAGAGAGCCATAGGATAAATCCCCCACCAATTCGGACCTACTACGAAAATATTGTCGTAGCCGTCTACGCTGTCGAGATAATCTTTTAAATCGGGACGTGCGTTTGCTCTGAGTTCTTCCTTTGCTTCTTCAATACAAACATAATAGTCCTTATCATAGGGCTTTACGGTATCGACCTCAAAAACATCCGCACCGACAGCGCCCTTAATAAACTCTGTAATCAGCTCGGCATTACCTCGTTCAAGGTTTTTTATACTGCCGTTTACATAGTTCTGTCCACGTCTTGAATAGTAAATGATTAAGTTTTTCATTATAATAAACCTTTCTTAATATGTTGAAGCAATGCTTCTTGTGATTTTCCATTTATTATCAGCCTTTTTGAGACTGCATTTCTGCTGTAAATGCCAATATCTTTTTCCGCCGCCGAACACAGCCGCCTGAACATAGGACTGACCTATGATTACGGCTGTATCGTCCTTGATTTCAACGGGCATATTCTCGTGAACAGCGGAGTAATAATTCAGCGTTCCGTCAAGAACGGCATTGATAAACTCGTCTTTTGATTGCCTCATTCCTGTCATATGAACAAGCACAAAGCTGTCATCGAGCACTTCTTCAAGTGCATACCTGTCTTTGGCAATCATTGCGGAATACATTTCTTTGTAGCAGTTTTGTATCAATAACTCGTCATTCATTTCGTTTCACTCGTTAAAGCCTAAGTTATTAAGCCACTCGGTAACCTCGCCCCTTACGCTGTCCTGATTGTTCTGTGTAGCTGTGCCTGTGATTGCAAGAACTTCTTTCACCTCGGCATCGGGTATTACAGACTGAATCTTGCTTTGTGTGCCTGCGTTGCCTGAGCCTGCGTGAGTGCAGAACGGAATAACCGTCTTACCGGAGAAGTCATAGCTTTCAAGGAAAGTATAGCATATCATCGGCATATCTCCCCACCAAATCGGATAGCCGATAAAAACGGTATCGTAGCTGTCGAAGTTTTCTACCTCATCCTTGATAGCAGGGCGGGCGTTATTATTTTGCTCTTCCTTTGCATAATCGGTCAGAGCATCATAGGTCATAGGATAGTTATCCTCTTTCGGCAAAATTTCAAAGCTGTCCGCTCCTGTCTGCTCAACAATCATATCGGCAACAATAGCGGTATTACCCTTTTCAATTACACCAACGCCGTACTGCTCGCCCGTTCTTGAAAAGTAAACAACGAGAGTTTTATTATCGGAGATTGTTTCGCTCTCTTGCTCGATTTTGGTTTCTTCGGTATCAGCTTTTGCTTCCGTAACGCTTGTCGTGCTGTCCGTATTATCATCAACACTTGCACCACAGCCCGCAAACGCAAACACTAAAGCAAATACCATTATTAAAGATATGACTTTTTTCATAAAGATACCTCGCTTTCATTTTATAATAATAGTATAACAAAACCCTTGCAACGTATCAATCTCAGTTGCAAGGGTTAATAATAAGTTTTACTTATGAAAGCTCTTTGTTAAACATTCTCCTGTTATAGCTCCGCCTATGATAAGCACCGCTCCGATTATCTGCACAAACAACAGCTTTTCGCCTAAAAAAGCTACAGAAAAAACTACTGCTGACAGCGGCTCAATATATCCGCAGATTGCAACCGTCTGAACAGAGAGATTACCAATAGACGAAAAGTAAAAATAACATCCGATTCCTGTGTTGACAAGACCGAGTATCAGTATAGGAATAATGTCAGCTTGCGAAATTTGAATTGTGAATCCCTGCTTAATAATCACAAAAACTGCAACCGTTAAAAAGCTAATGAATAGCTGAAGCATAGAGTTTTCAAGTCCCGTTATTTCTTTTGCTTTTTTGTTGCAAATAACCATTGCTGAGTACATCACCGCCGACATTAATCCGCAGAACACACCCCAAGCGTTTGCACCCTCATTTAAGACGTTACCGTTTACGAGGAAAATTCCGATAAGTACAACCACAAAACTAATGATTTTTACAGCAGTTAGTTTTTCTCTAAATATCAGCGGAGACAGCACCATTACTATAACGGGGCCGCAATAATAGCAAAGCGAAGCTACGCTCACACCGATTTGTGTATACGCTTCATATAAAAACATCCAACTTGTTCCCATAGCTATTCCCGAAGCACATAGAAACAGACTTTGCTTTTTATGTTTATAAAACGTGAGCTTTCCTTTTGAAATAAAGAAAATCGCTATCAATAGTAAACTGCCAATCAATGTACGCAGTAGCACAATTTCATAGCTACTCATATTTATAAAACTTGCCACAATTCCGTTAGAGCCAAATAACAGCAGTGCAGCAAAATATTTTATATACGCTTTTTTCATATCCATACCCCTTGCAAAATCTCTGATAGAAGTGTATCATAAAACCATATATGGCAAAAGCGAATATTTCAAATAGTTATTATGCAAAAACCAAATAGGTGATATTATGGATATGAATTTACAAAAATGCCTTTCCTTCGTAAAGACAGTTGAATGCGGCAGTTTTACAAAGGCGGCTGAAATGCTCTCTTACTCTCAATCAAGCATAAGCAGAATGATAGCCGATTTGGAAAAAGAATGGAACATCACTTTGCTCGAAAGAGGTGTCGGCGGTGTTAAACTAACTTCTGACGGAACAAAGCTGTTGCCTTACGCAAAAAGTGTCATAACCGAATACGAAAAGCTCCAAATGGAAATTGATGAGTTAAACGGTTTGCAATCGGGATTGATAAGAATAGGTACATTTTCAAGTGTAGCCACGCATTGGTTACCCAACATCATCAAGGCTTTTCAAAAGGATTATCCGAACATAGACTACGAGCTGCTTCTCGGTGACTATACGGAAATTGATAAGTGGATTGAAGAAGGAAGAGTTGACTGTGGTTTTAACAGGCTACCGACTAACAGCGAGTTTGACAGCATAATGCTTGAACAAGATAAGCTGCTTGCAATTCTTCCGACAGACCACCCATTAGCAAAATTAGATAAAGTCCCTATAGAGGAGCTTTGCAATGAGCCTTTTATGCTTCTTGAAAAGGGAGCAAAAGCGGAAATCTCCGCTATATTTGAGCGAAACAATCTAAAGCCAAATGTAAAATTTACAACTTGGGACGATTATGCCGTAATGTCTATGGTTGAAAGCGGACTTGGCGTAAGTATACTTCCTCAACTCATATTGAAAAAAGTTCCATACAACATAGTCGCCAAAGAACTTGACGTTCCTGCCTTCCGAGAAATCGGCTTTACTATGAGAAACAGAAAAACCGCTTCAATTGCTGTCAGGCGTTTTATAGATTATCTTCATCTAAGATAACAAAACCCTTGCAACCGATATTGATTGGTTGCAAGGGTTTACTTATGAAAGAAAACGGTTTTTCAGCATATTTGCAAATTCTTCGACATAATAGCCTGAATTGTCCTCTTTCCAAAAGGCACAGTAATTTCGGGTGAGAGGTTTGCCGTTTCTGTACAGCGGTATGCGGTGAATACCCGAACCGAAGTAGTCGGAATCTCCGACACCCTCAATCGGCATAACACCTCGGTTAGAAACTACCATCATCCGTGCCTTTTGCAGATTATCAGCAAAAAGAAAATCTCCGCTGAATCCGACAATATCACGGTAATAGGTCTGCTCCACTTCCTCCTGACCTTTTGAAGCAACAAGTATGCAGGGCGTGTTCTTCAAATCAGAAATATCAAGCTGACTTAACTTTGACATAGGATTATTTGTCGATAGTTCTATGTAGCAGTTGCTTCTCACAAGCTCGAAGTTTACATATTCATCCGAGAATGCTCGCCGTTGGTCATTGAGCACCAAATCCACCTTACCAAATCTGAGTTCATCGTAAAGCTCCTCGTGATTGCCCTCAATAACGTTTACATTGACATCGGGATATTTTGCGGTAAAGTCAGCGAGCGCAGAATGAAATTCATCACCGCCATAGCATTTTAAGTAACCGATATTAAGCTGCGCATCGTCCTTATGGGCGATACGGACGGTTTCTCTGCAAATACGTTCAAGCTCGGATGAAAGCATAATCGTCTTATTATAGAAATGCTCACCCGCAGGAGTGAGCGTAAACTTGCGACTTTTGCGAACGAAAAGCTGTACGCCGATTTCCTTTTCCAAAGCCTGAATCTGCTGTGAAATAGCGGATTGAGATATATAGCAAGCCTCCGCCGCCTCGGTGAAGCTGCCCTTTTCCACCACAGCCTGAAAATATTTTATCTGCCTGAGAAGCACTTTGACCGCTCCTTTCAGTTATTTTTTATAATTATAGTATATTGGAAAACACAAAAAATGTAAAGGACAATATAAGTACAACTTATTAAACTTACAAGCAAATCAAATTGCTATTGTTGTTATCAGATTATATAATAATATTGAAAGTTACTATGCGTAAGGAGAGGAACATAATATGAAAACAAGACGACTTGGAAACAGTAATTTAGAAGTCAGCTCTGTCGGTTTAGGCTGTATGGGATTTTCTCACGCATACGGTTTTGCAACCGAAAAGAGGCAAGCTGAAAAAACAATTTTCGATGCCTATGATATGGGATATAACTTTTTTGACACGGCGGAGTGTTACACAGGTGAGAATACCAACGGAACAACCTCTTATAACGAGGAGCTTGTTGGAAACGCACTTAGGTCTGTCAGAGATAAGGTGATTATCGCTACAAAATTCGGTGTTCATCACAACTCCGACAAAAGTCTTGCGCTTGACAGCCGTCCCGAAACAATAAGAAAATCTGTAGAAGGCAGCCTTAAAAGGCTCGGCACGGATTATATAGACTTGTATTATCAACATAGGATTGATCCGAATGTTCCCGCTGAGGAAGTTGCGGGCGTTATGGGCGATCTCATTAAAGAGGGCAAAATCCGCTCTTGGGGTATTTCGGAAACAGACGAAAGTTATCTCAGAAAGGCTCACGCAATTACTCCTGTTACGGCTATTCAGAATAGATATTCTATGATGGCACGTTGGAATGAAAAGCTGTTCCCTATGCTTGAAGAGCTTGACATCGCTCTTGTAGCATTTTCGCCTATGGCAAACGGTATCTTAACAGGTAAGTACAACAGTCAATCGGAATTCACGCATAACGATGACTACCGCAGATTTATGCCGCAATTTTCAGAGGAAGGTATGGCTAAAAGCAGAGAGTTACTCGCCCTCCTTGAAAATCTTGCTAAGGAAAAGAACGCAACTCAGGGACAGATTTCGCTTGCTTGGATGCTATGCAAAAATGATTATATTATTCCGATTCCGGGAAGTAGGAAACGTGAGAGAATAGAGGAAAACCTCAACGCTCAAAATGTTATTTTAACGCAGGATGAAATAAACCTCATAGACAACAATCTTGATAATATGGACTTCCTCATCTTCGGAGGACATTCAAGTAAGTAGTTGTAAAAAAATTATCTCCCCGACCTTTTAATTGGTTGGGGAGATTTCCTTTGTTATCGCATTGTATTACATACACATTCTGAACACTATTTAGATGATGCTTTGTTAATACAGCTAAGAGCGTTAAGGCTTCTCGGATAACCGATATACGGCAAGCACTGCGATACCACGCTGATTAAAAACTGCTTATCGTTGCCGATGCGCATATTAGCTGCGGCGTGAGAAGTGAGCTGCGGCTCACAACCGCCCTGTGCTGAAAGGAAACAAAAGGTTATCATCTCACGTTGTTTATAGTCAAGTCCCATTCTCGTATAGTAGTCGCCGAAGCAGTTGTCAGCAAGCCAAAGGTTGATGTGACGGCTTTCTTCGGGGCCCGACTTCCAAAAGTCACGCATACTCTCTCCGAAAATATCGACTTGTGTCTGTGTACCTGCTTCTCGGCGATTTTCCATAGTAGTTGTCGCCTGACCTTCGAGCGGAAGCTCTATTCCTCTTGCTTCAAAGATTTCATTAGTAGCTTTTAAGAAAGGAAATACTCTGCCGATTCCGAGATAAGCAACCGCTTGATATACGGTTTCCTTAACCTCAACGGGAGTTACGCCGAAGTTAAGAGCCGCAGGGAGCATAGCTTTGAACTCGTCAATCCCCTGACAGCCGAGGAGTGTTGCAAGAATGGCGAGAAATCTTGTCTTGTCGTCAAGCTGTGCGCCTTCCTGATTGATAACTTCATCAAACGCAAAGTTGTCGAATCGCTCAATAAATTCGGGATCGGTACGCAGAAAATCCGAAACATACCCCGGAAACATTTTCTCGTGATAATCTTTTGAAAAATCCGTAATAGACATATTAGTCCTCCACAATATCTGTTGATGCCGCAAGCTCGGTCTGCGTTTTGTAGTCCGCAACTCTTTCTTCGAGCCGCTCAATCGTTGCTTTTAATGCTTGTGAGCCGAGCACCATTCTGAGCGGTGCGGGCTCTGTGTCAACGCTTTCAATCATACGCTCTGCCATTTTTGCAGGATCTCCGGGTGCAAGTCCCTTGGCGGGATCAAGCATATTGAGAAATCCGTGAACGTGGTCATACTCCGGCATAAGATTTGCGACGTGAGCACTTCCATAGCGGAACTCTGTTCTTGCTCCGCCCGGCTCGACGATAGTCATACCGATATTATACTTTGCAACTTCCTGTGCTACGGATTCACAGAAGCCCTCAACACCAAACTTTGTAGCGTGATACATTGAGTTGGCAGCAAACGCCACCTGACCGCCGTAGCTTGACAACTGAATAATTCTGCCGCCGCCCTGCTTTCTGAGATAAAGCAAGCTGTCGTGAATTATCATAATCGGAGCGGTGAGGTTTGTCGCAATAATCTTGTTAATGTTTTCTTCGTCAAGCTCCTCTGCTGCACCGAATAAGCCGTAGCCTGCGTTGTTTACAATAACATCAATCCTGCCGTGTTTTTCAAACATTTCTTTTACAAGGCTATGTACCTTATCCATCTCCGTAACATCGAGCAACTGACAATCAAATGTGTCGGGATACTTTTCTATAAGTTCCTCAACCTTTGCTGTGCTGCGTACTGTACCGATAACCGTATCTCCCTTTGCGAGTAGCTGCTTTGTCATCTCATTTCCGAATCCGCTGCTTACTCCTGTAATTAACCAAGTTCTGCTCATAATATTACCTCCATAATTAATTATTTGATTATAGTATAACAAAACCCTTGTAACGCATCAATCTGAGTTACAAGGGTTAATGATAAGTTTTACTTATAAACGATGGGCTTTTTAACTTAATATAATTTGAGCGTTCACCATTTTTGTTGCACGATTGCGAATGTTATTCATACGCTGTACCCAAAGCATAGGATTATTGACTTTTAGATGTTCGGTTACGCCTTCTTGTTGAGTAAGTTGGTTTACGATACTTTCATATAATTCTTCTGCTTGCTCATTGATATTAGCAAGATACTCAGCGAGTTTACAACTTGTGAGCAGATTATAATACCTAATTTTGTGATGGTGTAACAGATAATTTTTATGTCGTTGTCCCCAAACACCTATTGGTCGGTTATCCTGTTCGGGAAGTGCTAAATCGGGCAAATGGTAGTCACCCTGCATTGTGTATGTAATATTCATAATTCATATCTCCTTAACTTTGAACTTTTTTATTTTCGCCTGTACTATTTTGATAATAAGCTCGTCAACCATATCTGTATATCTTCCTTTCGAAATAAGAGCATTTCTTAAATTATTCAGGCTATTTATCATAATTCGGCGTTCATCGCTGTTAAATACTATGTGATATTTATTATTCATTCAAAGTCCTCCTTGAGCAAATCATCATACGGTGTTGTGTCATCAACAAAAGTATTGTATACGAATTTTGCGCCGAGCCTAAATCCGACAATAAAACCATCTAACTCCGATTCTCTCAAAACGATATTTGAAGCATTCACAAATGAAAGAAAGGTTTTCTTATCATCTCCTGTGAGTTTCTCTGTCAAAGTAGATTCGCAGTCAGATAAAATAGACATTTGTTTTTGCAAATAGCTGTCCTTCTTGAAGCCACGAGCTTGCGGATCAATATTGCCGTAAAATAATTCTGTAATAAAGTTTTTCATTTTAAATCCTCCGATTTGACTTTAATTTTACGAAGAAATTGAAAAACTTACAAATATACGAGCGAGAAATGTGTGTAACTGCCGATAAAATCTATATATTTATAAATCCGTTATGAACACTCGTACCAAAACCAAACGACGATTTTCCATAGAAGATTGTCGTTTCTTTTTATGTTTATACTTATGTAGTGGTCAATAAGCAGAGTTTGAAAAAAACATAAAACCAAACTTTTCTAAATGTAAAACGCTTTACATTTACGATAAATTATGATAGATTTTAAATGGATATAATACCATTTTGTGTAAGGCAAATTAATAACAATTATTATTAAAAGGAGAAACATTATGGGCAAACAAAGACCGATCGCACGCTTTACTGCAATGCTTTTAGCAGTCATGCTTCTCTTCGGGATGCAAGTACCGGTTGCCGGTGCTTTAAGTTTGGGAGAAAGCTCAAATTTTACTCCGGCGGATTTCACACCGGATTTTACCCTTCCCGAAAGTATCCCTCCTGAGAGCGAGGAAGAGGAGACCTATTCCGATGATGAATTGGTTCGTGTCTCCATTGTACTGGAGGATCCTCCCACGCTGGCTGTCCCATACAAATTGGACGGTATTGCCGCAAATTCTGATGCCATGACATATCGGGAGCATCTGGAGCAAATTCAGGACATTGTGGTTCAAAATATAGAGACCTATGCTCTTGACGGAGAGGAACTCGATGTAGTGTGGAATCTGACCCTTGCCGCGAATGCAATTTCCGCAAATGTGGAATACGGAAAAATAGACGAGATCGAGGCAATGGAAGGTGTTGTGGATGTATTTGTGGAGACGGTTTATATGCCTGATGTTGTGGAGACAGAGGGAACTGTTGACGCCAATATGGCAGGCTCATCATCAATGACCGGATCCTCTCTTGCCTATGCTGACGGATTCACCGGTGCCGGCAGCCGAATTGCCATCATTGACACCGGAATTGATTACGATCATATATCCTTTGATGCAGATGCATATGAGTATTCTCTACACCGACTGGAAGAAAAAGGTCTTATCGACATAGATGATCTTGACCTGATGACAGAGGATACCATTGAGGGTGTTTTAGATGAACTGAATATCGCCGGTCCTGATGTGACTGCAAAGAAACTCTATCTCACCAGCAAACTGCCTTTTGCATACAACTATTTCGACCATAATTATACCATTGACCACCATAGTGACGCCGCAACCGAACATGGCTCTCATGTGGCTGGTATCGCTGCGGCAAACGCATATATTCCCTCCGAAGAGTCGGAGGGCGAGTTTGAGGACGCGTTAGAAGCGGTCAATGTTCGTGGCGTCGCACCCGATGCTCAGATTTTGACCATGAAGGTATTTGGCAAAATGGGACAATGCCGTGAATCTGACTATATGGTGGCAATCGAGGATGCCATCATTCTCGGAGCAGATACTATCAATCTTTCTCTGGGAAGCCCTAATGCGGATTTTAATCGTTCAAGCTTTTACACAGATATTCTGGAAAATCTCATAGCAAGCGGTACAGTTTGCGTCGCATCAGCAGGCAACAACGGCGCATGGGCAGACTATGGTCGGATGAACGGTTATCTGCTTGCAGATGATGTGAATATGTATACCGGCGGCAGTCCCGGATCCTACAATTCATCTTTTACGGTTGGTTCCGTGGATAATTACGAATTGCCCGAAAATTATATCACGGTTGACGGACAGAGGGTCTACTGTAATGTTCCGGACTCTGTTGCCGATTCCCTTTCCACCATTGCCGGCAAGAAAGAGTATGTATACCTTCCCGGCGACGCTCTTGCCGATACGAATACATTAAACACTCTTCGCGATACTGTTAAGGGTAGGGTTGTAGTATGCCAGCGAGGTGGGGAAATCCCCTTGTCTACAATGGCAAACAACGTGGCAACCACCGACGCCGTTGCTGTTGTTATAGTAAATAACGAGACGGGTACTTTGGATCCTGATCTTTCCGATTACAATTATAAAAAGCCCGTGCTCACAGTGACCAAATCAGACGGCGTGTTTCTGAAAAACGCTGCCGAGGCGGTCAAAGGCACAGACGGTAATGTTCAATACTATCTCGGGAAGCTGACTGTCAAAGAGGACGTGGATTCCTCAGAAAAAAGCGGATACTATACAATGAGTTTCTTCAGCGCATTCGGTGTCTTGGGAAATCTGGTTCTCAAGCCGGATGTTGTCGCACCGGGCGGTAATATTCATTCTGTGGACGGTTCAGACCGCAACGGAAAAGCCTATGAGACCCTGTCCGGTACCTCTATGGCAGGTCCTCAGGTTACGGGTATGGCAGCTGTGCTGGGCCAGTATATAAGAGACACCAAGCTTACTCAGACCGATTACGATACTCGCTTTTTGACCCAGAACCTACTGATGTCAACTTCTGTTCCGATGAAGGATGAAGAAAGCAGATATTATTATCCGGTGCTTCAGCAAGGTTCCGGTCATGCCAATATTCAGCGTGCTTTAAATGCTCAGGCGCTTATCATTATGGATAAAGATGCCACCGCTCAGTATGCCGACGGTAAGGTCAAGGCAGAGTTCGGCGACGATACTGACCGAAAAGGCAGTTACAGCTACTCCTTCACCATTAAAAATTTCAGCGGTAAGGAGAACAAGTATGCCCTTTCCACCGAATTGTTTACTCAGGATTTGCTGAGCGACACACTTTCCAACGGTGTCACTACGAACCTTTTGGATAAGAAAACCACCCGTATGTCCGCCGATATTTCCTATACGGTCAATAATATATCGGTTGATCCGGCAACAGCCTTTACGGTGGGTGCCTATGATGAGGTAACCGTAAGCGTCAAGATTACATTGACTGAAGAGGAAAAGAAAAAGCTCAACGCCTCTTACAAGAACGGCGCCTATGTGGAGGGCTATACCTTTATCAAAGGAATCGCGGACTATGAAGGTA
This sequence comes from Ruminococcus sp., assembly GCA_022511005.1. Lineage (GTDB taxonomy): Bacteria > Bacillota > Clostridia > Oscillospirales > Acutalibacteraceae > Ruminococcoides. The sequence continues at coordinate 54,463 of JAFLSJ010000002.1, read as the reverse complement.
TCAAAGATGTGGAATATTCCATCCCATTCATCGGTTTCTACGGTAACTGGAGCGATGCCACAATGTATGACCGTGCCAGCTATGCAGCCAGACTTTACGGAGACAATGCCTTATCCTACATCTTTCCTCACATCGGTGTTGGTGCCAACATCTGGGATGAAAATTACCTGAGCATTGTGGATTCAAAGACCGAATCCACCCGAATCTATACGGGAAATCCCTATGCTATTGTGCCCGAGATTGGTTATCCAACCGAGCGGGGTGCTATAAGAAGCACCGACACTATCTACGGTTATACCACCACGCTTATCCGTAACGCGGCGGCGGGCGCGATATTCCTGACTAAGAAAGACGGTACATGGATCGGCATGGGTAACGTCAGGACCCAGATAATCGGCTCATATTGTTACAGGACTTCGTGGCAAGTCAATTCCAGGAGTATTACCTTAAACCGCACGCCAGCCCAAATGGGTCTAAATGACGGAGATGTGTTCAAGGTAAATTCAGTAGCCGTGCCGGAATATTACGAAACCAATGGTGACATTAGTGCGGATGAACTGGAGGAACTGATTAAAAGCAACAAGCTCGGCAACGGCGCTTATATGTCCACCACCCTGAATATTGACGATCAAAAGCCCCAGATACTTGACATTAAAAAAGAGACGAACGGCAATCTCACCGTCAAAGTAAAAGATAATCAGTATCTTGCTTATCTGTGCGTGTCCAACCGAAGCGGTACGGTGGTGTATGCAAGCTATGTGCCCAAGGCAGAAAGAGGCGAGGAAGTAACCTACACCTTTGATTTACAGGATGCTGATATCGGCCCCACCTGTTTGGTATTCGCCGGCGATTACGCGACAAATTCCGATACGGTATACTTTAATTACGGTGGAGAATATCCTAAGCTGGAAGGAAAGCTTGGCGGTTATATCCACTCCGGCGGCGGTTCCTATGATAAGGCATGGACTGTAATAGATGCGGAAGTTACGGATACCGACAAAAGTCAACTCCGTAATATGGAGCCTATTGCACAGCACGGCGGAGATACTATTACCGCAGCCGCATATGTAGATGAATATATATATCATGTTATTGGAAGCAAGCTTTATGTTTCGCCGGTAAATGAAATTGATAATTTTACCGAGCTTGTGGATTTAGAGCGGTTCAGGTTACATTCGGTATATGCCCTTTCCTATAATACAAAAGATAATCTGCTCTACGCCCTCACAAGCGGTAACATTTTATGGAGCATTAATCCGTTGAATGGCTATGCTAAAAGACTGGCTCAAATCACCGTTTCCGACCTTACGGGTGCGGCGGCAAGTATTACCTCTATGGCTATCGACGGGGAAGGAAATTTTTACGGAATTACCTATTCCGATACCGGCTCCTCTTTGTTCCTACAGTGGAATCTAAACGAGATTGCAAACGAACAGCTTACCATTACCGGAAAAGCGTTTACAAGCGGAACAATCCGTGACAGATACGGCTCTATGGCATACGATTTGGAAAATAATGCATTGTACCTTGCAAGCTCTTATAACGATAACACCTCGTATTCAGGCAACCGTTTGTTCCGAATAAATCCGATAACACGGGCGGCAACCCAAGTAACCACAGAACAAGGCGGCGAATTCCGCCTGAATTACTCCGTGAGGGGTCTCTTCTATGTACCTGCACAGGACGATGATACGACTCTCTCACCTGCCGATAAAATAAGGGAGCTGAACATTCTTCCCGATACGCTGAATATGTTCGTCACCGGTCAGGAGGATCTTGAGCCCCTGATCACACCATGGACGGCGAAAGACAAAGACATTACTTGGTCTACTACAAACAGCAAGGTTGTTACGGTAGAAAACGGCATGGTAACGGCAGTGGGCACAGGTACTGCAACCGTAAAAGCAACTGTTGCGTCAGACCCGAATGTATGGGACAGCTGTGAGATTACCGTAGAAGAAATCCCAGATATTCAGATGTCTGCATTGATTTATGACAGCAACAAGACAGGCCATTGGGTGAATTACAATGTTGCCTCTCCGGAGAAGTGGGAATCGGTTTATGAGGAGTTATCCTATTCGTTTTATAGCGGAGGACTTTCCAACGGCAAGCTATATGCCAACGACGGAAGTATGCTCTATACCATTGATCCCGACACCTTCCAGGTAACTGAAGGACCGTATTTTACTTATACTGATTATGCTTGGACGGATGCTGCCCAGAGACCAAAACACACTGTTCTCACTTACGGTAATGTGGTGGGTATTACTCAAACCGGCACCTGGATTGCATTGTACGATACTAAAACTGCTCATCCTGTATGTTCGACTATGAATTTCCGTTCGCCTGCGGCAACCATTGCATACATAGGCGCGCGGGATGACGGAGCGGGACTGGTAGATCACTATTATATCCTGCTGGAAGACGGTTCCCTTTACGATGTCGAATTCCCCACTAATCCTCTCAAATATGAGTTTCTTGGCGTTGTGTCCGGTATAAATCTAAAGGGTGTTTCCCAGGTTACCAGAAAAGCTACCGCGTCTATGTGGTATGATGAGGAGACAAAATATCTGGTACTTACCAGCCGTATCAAGGGAGATAAAGCGAAGGTTCAATTGATTGACCCTAAATCACTTAGAGTTATGTCAAACACCGATTTTGGCGAAGATGTTTGGCCGGCGGTAATCCAGTATCAGTACGATAAAGAGGAAAATCAGACAGATAAAACCCAGATAGCAAATGAGGTCGCCTCACCGGAGGAATTTATTGCCGCCATAACTCAGGAAGTAGAAACAATTCCCGAGCCGTACAGTGATGTGCAATATTCCTACTTCTTTGACCCGGATAAAGAACCCGACCAAACTGTTAATAACGAAAAAACGACCTATGCAGACACCGAAGAAAAAGCGACCGATGTAGATGCAGATGAAAAAGCAACCCATAGCGTATATTCAGGTCTGGAGAACGCCCTTGAGCTTTCTTCTATAGATAAGAATGGTGTTCGTCCAAATGCTTCGGGGACAGCAGTTGCCCGTGTGGAAAGCACTAAGGCGGAATATCCCACCTTGCAGGAGGCCATCGATGCGGCACACGATCTTATCACATATGGAAATAATTTACCCCAGACAGTGACACTGCTTGCAGATACCACAGAATCAGTCAGAAAAGTCTGGACAAAAGGATCTGTTGACTATGATTATAATCTGATAATTGATCTCAATGGTCACACAGTGAAAGGAACCGGCAACGGTCCGGTTATGTGGTTTGAATCCGGCGGCAGAGGCGGCGTAACACACAGCTTCAATATTACTATTAACGACAGCGATCCGGAAAAGAAGGGTACAATCACCGGCGGAACCGGCAAGGCTGTCACCCTGTCAGGCACCAGCGGCGGCGGAATATATTTCAGCGCTTCTACCGACCATGATTCGCTTACAGTCAACGGCGGCAATATTGTAAACAATACCGTAACCGGCAACGGTGGAGCTATCGCTATGGAGGGAAGTGCTGCCGCACATCTGATTCTAAACGGTGGTACTATCAGTGGCAACACTGCGGCAAACGGAGCTGTTTCCGGCAGATGGATCACTGTAGACGGATGTGAAATTACAGATAATATTGCTGTTAGTCAATCCGATGTCAGCAAGAGCGGTTCCGGCGGCGGAATATATATGTGGGGCACCGGCACTCAGGAACTGGAGATGGGTGACGGCGCACGCATCTACGGCAACATGGCGGAGACCATTGGCGATGATATAGTAATCACCTCTCAAAGAGGAAGCGTAGACTATGATGTACGCCTAAGTGATCCGGCGAAATGGGTTAATGAAGGCGAAAGCGGTATTGATTCGGCATGGTATGCGGATGGCGCTGACGGACTGTATGATTATAACAATAACTCTGATATCAAACGCTATGATCCCAATGATAACCAAAAGCTGAACAGCTACACGGTTACCGAAAAGGGTAATAGTGCACCCGCATATAGTATTGCGGCCAAACAGGTAGGTTATGTACCGGAGGATGCAACTGTGTACACAGTCACCTATAAAGACGGCGCAAACGGCACTGTTTTTAAAGATAAGGTATATTTCGGTTTGAAGGACGGTTCAAATACGCCTTCCTTTAATGTACCCGCCCGTCCGGGATATCGATTCCTTAAATGGGATCCTGAATGGTCTAAGACTGTTACAGAGAATGTGACATATACCGCTCAGTGGGAAGAAATCTCGGCGGAAAATGTTGAACTGGATCAAACGGAACTGATTCTGAATGAAGGAGATTCCGCAGTGCTGAATGCCACTGTTTCTCCTGATACCGCTCTGCATACAACAGTTAAGTGGAGTGTCGAGCAGGCGAACAATGTAGTCACTATCACCTCCGACCGCAATAAGGCAACGTTGAAAGCCATCGGTGCAGGAACAGCGACGGTTACCGCCGAGATCAACGGGCATAAGGCAACCTGTACCGTGACGGTCAACCATGTTTGGGGTAAGCCGGAGTTTGACTGGCAGAAGACAGAAAGCGGTTATTCCGTGACTGCTACCCGCAAATGCACCTTGGAACACACACAAACTAAAACTGTCGATGCCACTGTCAAAGCAACCACGCCTTCCACCTGTACTAAAAACGGAACCACTACCTATACCGCAACAGTGTCTTTTGACGGTGAGGAATTTACCGAAACAAAGGATGTATCGGATATTCCTTTAGTAGACCATACTCCCCAACTGAGAAATGCAAAAATACCAACCTGTTCTGAAGAAGGTCATACAGGTGACACATACTGCTCAGTTTGCGAAGAATTACTTGAACAGGGAGAAGCAATTTCGAAAACAGACCATACTCCTGAACTGAGAAATGTAAAAGAAGCAACCTGTTCTGAAGAAGGCTATACAGGTGACACATACTGCTCAGTTTGCGAAGAACTACTTGAACAGGGAAAAGCAATTCCGAAAACAGACCATACTCCTGAACTGAGAGATGTAAAAGAAGCAACCTGTTCTGAAGAAGGTTATACAGGTGATACATACTGCTCAGTTTGTGAAGAATTACTTGAACAGGGAGAAGTAATTCCAAAAACAGAGCATCACTATGAAAACGGAAAATGTATCGATTGCGGTGATTTACAATTTATTTTAGGTGATGTAGACTTAGACGGAGAAGTAACCATAAAAGATGCAACATTAATTCAGCTTTATTGTGCTCGTTTAAAAACATTAACAGAAGAACAGCTGTTAAGAGCAGATGTTGATCAAGACAGAGATGTAAATGTAAAAGATGCAACACAAATTCAGCTGTATTTGGCAAGATTAATTTCCGGCTTTGGTAATGAATCAATGTGAAATATAATGTAAAAAATTTGAGCAGAGGGTGAAAACCCTCTGCTCAGCTTGTCGAAAAAGCACAGTTATGACTGTGCTTTTTGTCATATGTGTGGTGTAATGATAATGATGATGGAAATCTTAGAAAAGAACTTGAAGGCGACCGTTAAGTAAACAGTAATGTTGACAGTTTTTAGGGAGAGTGTTGAGTAAACATTTCCCAAGGCGACACACCGTAACAGGAGAGGTTTAAGTTTTCTTAATATAATGATATGTTATCCGCACCAAAAAGAGGTTATCGCTTTGATAACCTCTCTTACTGTTGAAAAAGTATCTATTAATACTATAAATAGTATATATTATTGCGAGGTGTTGCTCGGCTCCCTCTGATGAGGGAGCTGTCAGCGAAGCTGACTGAGGGAGAGAAAGAATTAACGGTTAATATCCGTTAAGCCGTTTTATATACTCTCCCGTTACAGCTTTCGCTGTGCCATCCTCATTGTCAAGGGGGCAACAGACCGATAATTCATTGTTCTGTTTCCGTATTATAGGTTTATCCACACGCATAATCCCGAACGTAAACGTTCGGGATTATGATTATAAAAATCTGCGTATATCTATTGCCAGTCTTTCTTCCAGATTTATAAGCCGTTTAGTAATATCCTTAGATTTTTCATCTGCCGCCTTATATTGATTAAGGTATCTATTGAGAGATTTTACACCCATATTACATCCGTCTGTTATTAAATCAGCAATTGTACTGTCAGACTCGTTCATCACAAGCTTTACATTGGTTTTCATCCATGACATACCTTTTGCAATCGGATTAGGGTCTTTTCCCTCATCCTCGTATCTGTCCAACTCCTCTTGAATTTCAGTATCCAACTTATCATTCTCATTTTTACAGTTGGTCAGGTATTGCTTTAAATCTTCATCGTGGACATAATCTAAAACATCATTAATTGCCGCAACGCCCATCTTTACTCCTGCGTCACATTCGCGTAATAACTTTATTGTATCCGGTTCAATCATAAATGCTTTCCTCCTTTTATTTTATAAAAGAAGTATTCCCATTTTAATGGGTTTTATCAAGAAAACAACGTTTTATTGAACTTAATTAATCTAAAACCTTATAGCCCTTTTCTTCAATGGCTTTTTTCAGAACTTCTTCTGAAATATCAGAATTTAAAGTCAATACTGCCGTACCCTTTTCATGGCTCACCAAAGCGGTATCTACCTCTTTAAATTCCTCTAAGCACTTTTTAACGGTTGCCTCGCAGTGGGGGCACATCATGCCTTCAATTTTTATTGTTTTTTCCATAGTCTGTTTCTCCTTTACTGTAATATTAATTTTATTAGTTTTATTGAATTTTTTTGGATTGCGTATATTAAAGAAATTCAGCCTTAATGCGTTAGATACAACACAAAAACTTGATAAACTCATAGCGGCGGCGGCAAACATAGGATTTAATGACCAGCCGAAAAGCTGAGTAAATGCGCCTGCCGCAAGGGGAATACCCATAACATTATAAATAAAAGCCCAGAACAGGTTTTCGTAAATATTTCGCAAGGTTGCACGACTTAATCTTATCGCCGCCGGAACATCGCTTAACTTGCTTTTCATAAGAACGACATCGGCAGCATCAATGGCAATATCTGTTCCTGCGCCGATAGCTATTCCTATGTCTGCCCTTGTAAGAGCAGGGGCGTCATTAATTCCGTCACCTACCATAATAACCTTGCCTTGTTGTTTTAAGTTTTTAATTGCATTTTCTTTTCCTTCGGGAAGTACTCCTGCTATGACCTTATCAACACCTGCTTGTTTTCCGATTGCATTAGCAGTTTTTTCATTATCACCTGTCAGCATTACAACAGATATTCCCATATCCTGTAACTCTTTAATTGCCTGAGGACTGTCTTCTTTAATTGTGTCGGCAACTGCAATTATTCCTAAAAGGGTATTGTCTTTTGCAAAAAATAAAGGTGTTTTACCCTCGTCGGAAAGCTTTTCAGCAGTTGAATTAAGTTCAGAGGGAATCTTTGTAACGGTGCTTATAAACTTTTTACTTCCGCCGAAAAGTGTGCTGTCGTTTTGTTTTGCGGTCAGTCCGTTTCCTGCCATAGCTTTAAAATCTGAAACTTCAAAGGATTTTATATTTTTCTCTTTAGCTTTTAGAATTATGGCCTTTGCAAGAGGGTGTTCGCTTTTGTTTTCAAGAGAATATGCAATTTCAAGCAGATTGTTTTCCGATATACCCAAAGGAATAATATCGGTTACCTTTGGTTCTCCGCTTGTAATAGTTCCTGTTTTGTCAAGCACAACAATTTGCGTTCTGCCTGCTTCTTCAAGAGAGGAAGCGGTTTTAAATAAAATTCCGTTTTTTGCACCCATTCCGTTGCCGACCATAATTGCAACAGGAGTTGCAAGACCTAACGCACAGGGACAACTGATAACTAAAACGGTAATTGCTCTTGCAAGGGAAAAGCCTATGCTCTCTCCAACAAACAGCCAGATAATTGCAGTAATAATCGCAATTATGATAATGGCAGGTACAAATACTCCCGAAACCTTGTCTGCGACTTTAGCAATAGGTGCTTTAGTTGCGGCGGCATCGCTGACCATTTTTATAATTTGTGAAAGAGTGGTATCTTCTCCTACTCTTGTTGCTTCGCATTTAATAAATCCCGATTGATTTATTGTTGCGGCAGATACTAAATCGCCCTTTTCTTTATCAACGGGTATGCTTTCTCCCGTCAGGGCAGATTCATTAACAGCACTGTTTCCCTCAATTATAACTCCGTCAACAGGGATATTTTCTCCGGGACGGACAACGAATATATCGCCTTTTTTAACTTGTTCAATTTGTACATCCGTTTCAACATTATCAATTAAAACAGTTGCCTTTTTAGGAGTAAGCTTCATCAGCCCTTTAAGTGCGTCTGTTGTTCTTCCCTTTGACCTTGCTTCAAGCATTTTACCAACGGTTATTAAGGTTAAAATCGTAGCCGCAGATTCAAAATAAAATTCGTGCATAAGCGTCATAACCTGCTGTACATTTCCGTTAAGCTGTGCGTCAGTCATAGCAAACAGGGCATAGGTGCTGTAAACAAATGCCGCTCCCGAACCTAAGGCAACAAGTGTATCCATATTGGGTGAGCGGTTTATCAGACCTTTAAAACCGCTTACAAAAAACTTTTGGTTAATAACCATAACCGCCACTGTTAAAAGCAGTTGGACAAGTCCCATTGCAATATGGTTTTCCGCCATAAATTCAGGCAGGGGAAATCCCCACATCATATGTCCCATTGATACATACATAAGTACCGCTAAAAACACAAGGGAGGCAATTAATCTTTTTTTTAGCTTGGGAGTTTCCGTATCTTTTAAAAAATCGTTCTCTGATTTTTCAGAAGAACTGGTATTAATACTCTTACTTTTCAAAGTTGCACCATATCCTGCATTTTCAACAGCAGAAATGATTTCTTCTGCTGTTGCAGTACCCTCAACTCCCATTGAGTTTGTCAGCAGGCTTACAGAGCAGGAGGTAACCCCTGCAACTTTTAAAACAGCCTTTTCAACTCTTGTACTGCAAGCGGCACAGCTCATACCTGTAACATTAAATTGTTTCATAATTAACCTCTATTTCATCAGCTTTTGCAATGTTGCAACTAATTCGTCAACGGTTTCGTTTTTTCCGCTTCTGATATCATCTGCAACACAGGTTTTTATGTGGTTAGCAAGAAGCTCTTTGTTAAAGGCATTAAGAGCCGCATTCGCAGCGGCAACCTGAACTAATATATCGGTACAGTAAGCGTTTTTTTCAACCATTCCTTTAATTCCACGAATTTGACCCTCAATTCGGTTAAGGCGGTTAATTAAGCTTTTGTATTCTTTTTCAGAGCGTTCTTTTGTTTTATTACCACAGCATTCTTTTTCCATTACAAAGCCTCTTTCACACAAATTATACCCTAATAGGGTATAGTAAAATAATATACCCATATAGGGTATTTGTCAATGGTGTTTTACAAACAAAACTTATTTCATATTTATAATGTGTAGCAAAGTGAATAAATATAACAAAAAGGGGTTGTCTCAAAACGAATTGAGTTTTGAGACAACCTCTACTATTTAGTAACAATTAAAACTTGACAGATGAGTATAAATGTTTTTTATATAATTGTAGGGGCGGCCTTTGCGGTCGCCTGAAAATAATAGGAAAGGTTAAATGGAAATTTTTGGACAACCGCAAGGGTTGTCCCTACGAAGTTTAAGAAAAGTTTTTATATCAAATTAGGGTTGATGCTTTCATCAGCCCCTACGAGTTAAATTAAATGTTTCCTTTGATATTCGGGAAACCGCAAGGGGGGTAACCCTAAGCTTCTAAAATTACATACCTTATTATCAACATTAAAATGTCAATCAATCTGCACATTGCAAAACTCCTTAATGTAAATTTAATATCAGATTAATTAAGCAAAACAAAAAGACAGAGCCGAAAAGCTCTGTCTGGAAAACTTAATACAATAATTAATTAGCAGAAATAAACATCCATTTCGCCTTCAACGCCGTCTGCTACGAAATAAGCCTTACTTTCATCAGGCTTTACATATACCTTAATATCTTTAGCTTCTTTACCGTAAGTAGCTTTTACATTGCTTACTACTTCATCAATAGCAACCTGAACGCCGCCGAACTCAACGAAAACTTCAACTTTTTCTGTTGGTTTTTTAGGAGCAGTTTTCTTTACAGCAGGCTTTTTAGCAGCTGTTTTTTTTGTAGTTTTCTTTTCAGCAGTTTTGGTAGCTGTAGTTTTTGTTGCAGCCTTAGTAGCTGTCTTTTTTTCTTCTGTTTTTGTTTCTGCTGCTTTAGTTGCAGCTGTTTTCTTTGTTGTTGCCATGATTATTTCCCTCTTTCTAATTCTTTAAGAATTAAATAAAATAAAATAAGTAAACTAACCTGACCTATTTTTACGCAGTCAATTATACATTTACGTATTTAAAAAGTCAACAAAGTGAGTGAAATTCAGCTTTTCATATAAATTTTTAGTAAAAATTGGCTTTTTTTAGATACACTTATCAACAAATTAAAATGTTTTTTATCAAAATATTGTATTTGTAGGTGTCCATGATATAATAATATTGACAGTTTGTACAAGAAAAGAGTGATATATTCATTTATGACAGAAAATTTTTTGATGGTTTCACAGCAGGTAATAATTTTATTTATTCTTATCGGTATAGGTTTTGTTTGCGGTAAATCAAAATTTTTAAACGACAATGCCCCCGCAAAATTAACGGATATTGTTTTATATATTGTTACGCCCTGCGTTATGATTAACGCTTTTCAAAGAAAATTTGATGCGGCTATGCTTTTAAATTTAGGTATTACTGCGTTGTGTTCAGTGGCAATAATTATCGGTTCAATTATAATTTGCAATATTATTTTCAGAGATAAGAATATTTCAAGAAATAAGGTGCTTAAATTCGGTACGGTTTTTTCAAACTGCGGATTTATGTCTTTACCTTTGCAGTCTGCAATTTTAGGTACCGACGGTGTATTCTACGGCTCGGTATTTGTAGCTGTTTTTAATATTATTATATGGACTTACGGACTTTATGCAATGAGCGGAAATAAAAAAGAACTTTCCATAAAAAAACTTGCATTAAATCCAGGTATTTTAGGAGTTATAATAGGACTTATTCTGTTTTTGCTTTCAATTACGCTTCCTAATGTTATTTCAACTCCCGTTGAATATCTTGCAAATCTGAATACACCTGTACCGATGATTATTATTGGGTACCATTTATCTCAGTCAAAGCTTAAAGAAATTTTCAAGGACAAGTGGGCGTATGTTTCAATTGGAATGAGATTGATTTTAATTCCTGTTTTATCCCTTACAATTATGTATTTATGCGGTATAAGAGGGGATATTCTCGTTGCCTGTACTATTGCTTCAGCCGCACCTGTTGCGGCAACTACCACAATGTTTGCAACAAAGTTCAAAGCAGATGTTAAGCTTTCGGTTGGAATAGTTTCTGCAACAACATTAATTTCAATTATAACAATGCCGCTTATAATTTCAGTTGCAACAATGATTGCATAAAATTATTTTGAAAGGATTTTTATTATGGCAAGAGCTTCAAGACAAAAAGAAAAAATACTCTATATAGCAAAAATTCTTTTAGAAAAAACTGATGAAAATCATAAAATCACCGTAAATGAAATAATAGAAGAGCTTTCCCGTCAAGGAATTACTGCGGAGAGAAAAAGTATATACAGCGACTTAGAAACACTTTCAAAATTCGGTCTTGATATTTGTAAGGAAAAAACTACCTCAACAGGATATTATATCGGAATTAGAGACTTTCAGATGCCTGAGCTTAAGCTTTTGGTAGATGCAATTCAAAGCTCAAAATTTATTACAACCAAAAAGAGTATGGAGCTGATAGGTAAGCTTGAAAAGCTATGCTCAGTAAATGATGCAAAGCTTTTACAAAGACAGGTTTTTGTAACTAACAGAGTAAAAACTCTTAACGAAAAAATTTATTATAATGTAGATACCCTGCACAATGCATTATCCTCGGGAAAACAAATTACCTTTATATATGACAAATGGGTTCTTGATTTTAACGATGTTGAAAGAATTAAAAAGCAACCCAGAAGAAACGGTGAACTATACAGGGTATCTCCATGGGCACTGAGCTGGGATGATGAAAACTACTACCTTATTGCATACGAAAAGGAATCTGAAAAGCTAAAGCATTACCGTGTTGATAAAATGCAGGATATTATGATTTCAGAGGTCGAAAGAGAAGGTGAAAGCTCTTTTGAAAAGTTTGATGTTGCTTCTTATACAAAATCAGTTTTCTCAATGTTCGGAGGAAAAGAAACAACGGTTGACCTTTCGGTTGATAATTCATTTATCGGCGTAATTGTTGACAGATTCGGAAAAAATGTTTTTGTATCAAGAGAAAGTGATGATACATTTTGTGTTACAGTAAAGGTTGTGTTAAGTCCGCAGTTTTTCGGATGGCTGTTTGCACTTGGCACAAAGGTTAAGCTTCTCGCACCCAATAATGCAGTTGAGGAGTTTTCTGAATATTTAAAGGATGTTTATAAGCAGTACAATACATAAAATTGAAATATTTTAAAACTTGTTAAAAATATGTTATTGTGTTATATTTATACGTAAGTTAATAAATATAGAATTATAATTCGGAGGCATATGAAAATGCGGATTGCAGATAAATTTAAACAAGGTAAAACAATTTTTTCCTTTGAGGTTTTTCCTCCCAAGAAGACTTCACCGGTAGAAACAATCTTAAATGCACTTGAACAGATGAAAGAACTTTCACCTGATTATTTCAGCATTACTTACGGTGCAGGGGGAAGCAACCCCGGCAAAACCTTGGAGATTGCTTCAAAAATTAAAAATGAATATGGAATTGAAGCCTTAGCTCATTTGACCTGTATTAACAGCAATAAGGAAGATATAGACAAAGTTTTAGAAGATTTGCAAAAAGAAAACATAGAAAATATTCTTGCGTTGAGGGGAGATATAGTTCCCGACCTTGAGCCCAAAACAGATTTCAGATATGCCAGCGAGCTTTGTGAATACATAAAAACAAAGGGTAACTTTAATCTTGCAGGAGCTTGTTACCCTGAGGTTCATGTTGACGCCGAAAATCAGGTAGAGGATATTATAAACTTAAAGAAAAAAGTAGATAACGGTGCAGAATTTCTAATTAGCCAGTTATTTTTCGATAACAGTGCCTTTTACAGATTTTATGAAAGCACAAAAATTGCAGGAATCAATGTTCCAATTGAAGCGGGTATTATGCCTGTTACAAATAAAAAGCAAATTGAGCGAATGGTATCAATGTGCGGAGTAAGCCTGCCGGGTAAGTTTTCTAAAATTATGCAAAAGTATGAGAATAATCCTGAGGCACTTCGTGACGCAGGAATTGCTTATGCAATTGAGCAGATCGTAGATTTGATTGCAAATGATGTGGACGGAATACATCTTTATACAATGAATAATCCTTATGTAGCAACAAAAATAAAGGGAGCTATAAATAATTTATTATGATAGAACTTTCTTCTTTGAACAGACAGGAATGTGTCAGATATTTAGGTAATGCAAAAGTTCAGATGAACAGCAAAATGGAAGAACTGCTTGATATTTGTGAACAGGAAGTTTTAAAAAATGCAGAACCTAAATATTTGTATAAGGAAGTTTCCGTAAATACTGCGGAGCTTTTGGAAGGTAATGATATCAAAGGTCATTTGCAAGGTTGTCAAAAAGCAATTGTTATGTGTGCAACCTTGGGAAACAGTATAGATAATTTAATAAGAAAAACCCAGCTTTTGGACATGGCAAAAGCTGTTGTACTTGACAGCTTTGCAAGCGTTGCAATTGAACAGGTATGCTGTTCGATTGATGAAATAATTGCAGAAAAATACAGCGGACAATATTTGACTTTCCGATTTAGTCCGGGGTATGGTGATTATCCCATAAGCCTACAGAAGCAATTTCTGAATATTTTAGATGCACCGAGAAAAATCGGTCTTTGTACAAATGATAATTTTTTACTTACTCCCACAAAGTCTGTTACGGCGATAGTAGGAGTGTCCGAAAATGAGATAGAACAGAGAAAAAGAGGTTGTGCGGTTTGCTCTTTAAAAGGCAATTGCCGTTATAGAAAGGCAGGTTCACATTGTGGATTTTAAAAGTTTATTATTAGATAAAGAATTTGTAATGCTTGATGGTGCAATGGGAACTATGCTTCAAAAAGCAGGACTTCCTTTAGGCGAAATGCCGGAGATTCTCTGTGTGACCCATAATGAGCAGATTGCTGATATCCATAAACAGTATATAGAGGCAGGTGCTGATGTTGTTTATACAAATACATTCGGTGCCAATAGCTATAAGCTTAAAAACAGCGGATATACGGTAAATGAAATTATTCCTCAGGCTGTTAAGGCGGCTAAAAAAGCTGCGGAAAATACCGATACTTTAGTAGCACTTGATATAGGCCCTGTGGGTCAGCTTTTAGAGCCTACAGGCTCATTGAGCTTTGAAGATGCTTATAATATTTTTAAAGAGCAAATTGTTGCAGGAAAAGATGCAGACTTAATTGTTTTTGAAACAATGACTGACTTGCTTGAAATTAAAGCGGCAGTCCTTGCAGCAAAAGAAAATTCCCATAAACCTATAATTTGTACAATGACCTTTGAGCAAAACAAGCGTACTTTTACAGGCGTTTCCGTATCGTCAATGGCGATTACACTGTCAGGATTAGGCGTTGATGCAATTGGCGTAAACTGCTCTTTAGGTCCTGAAGAACTTTTACCAATTGTAGAGGAAATGTCACTTTGGACTGACCTTCCTATTGTTGTAAAGCCAAATGCAGGTCTTCCCGACCCTAACAGCAATACCTATGATGTTAATCCAAAGGATTTTACACAAAGTATTTTAAAAATGCTTGATTTAGGAGTTAAGGTTACAGGCGGCTGCTGCGGTACAACTCCTGAATATATTAAAGAGCTTTCCTCTGCTTTAAAAACAGAAAAATTCCGAAGAAAAGAAAATGAGAAAAAATCTGTTATTTGCAGTGCAAGTACCACAGTTTTAATTAATCAGCCGAGAATTATCGGCGAAAGAATTAACCCTACAGGCAAAAAGCTTTTTAAAGAGGCTCTTAAAAATAATGATATGAACTACATTTTAAATCAGGCTGTATCACAGGTACAGGGCGGTGCAGATATTCTTGATGTAAATGTAGGTTTGCCTGAAATAGATGAAAAAGCTATGATGGTACGTACTGTTAAAGCGCTCCAGTCTGTTGTTGATGTACCTCTTCAAATTGACTCCACAAAGCCCGATGTAGTAGAGGCAGGACTGAGAGTTTATAACGGAAAGGCAATTATAAATTCTGTGAACGGTGAGGAAAAAAGTCTTGAAAGTATTTTGCCTCTTGCTAAAAAATACGGTGCGTCGGTTGTTGGATTAACTCTTGATGAAAACGGAATTCCAAAAACGGCTCAGGGCAGATTTGATATAGCCAAAAGAATTGTTGACCGTGCAGAGCAGTACGGAATCGGCAGAGAAGATATTTTTATTGATTGCTTAACCCTTACGGCATCTGCCGAGCAAGAAGGAGTTATGCAGACTTTAGAGGCTTTGCATAGAGTAAAAACTGAACTTGGTTGCAGAACTGTGCTGGGCGTTTCAAATATCTCCTTCGGACTTCCCAACAGAGAGCTTGTAAACAGCACATTTTTAACTATGGCGTTGCAGGAGGGTCTTGATTTACCTATAATCAATCCGAATGTTGAGTCAATGACAGGCGCGGTAAGAGCGTATAAGGTACTTGCAAATATTG
Organism: Ruminococcus sp.; assembly: GCA_022511005.1. GTDB lineage: Bacteria > Bacillota > Clostridia > Oscillospirales > Acutalibacteraceae > Ruminococcoides. The sequence goes on along the minus strand of JAFLSJ010000002.1, from coordinate 38,753 downwards.
ATGAAAACTCAAGAAGCTTTATTGAAAGCTATAATGAGTTTACTCCTCAGAAAACTTCTGATAATACCTCTAAGCATGACCTTAATTACGCTGTTATGAACGGTCTTAAAGATGAAGGTGCTAAGGCAACAGAAGAACTTTTGCAAAGTACTGACGCTATGGAAATAATAAATAATAAGCTAATCCCCGCCCTTGATAAGGTGGGAGAAGATTTTGAAAAAGGCAAAATCTTTTTACCACAGCTTATTCAGAGTGCAAATACCGCTCAGGCATGCTTTGATGTTATAAAGAAAAAGCTTACAGCAGAAAATAATGTTGCTGTAAGCAAGGGTAAAATTATATTGGCAACCGTTAAAGGCGATATTCACGATATAGGTAAAAATATAGTAAAGGTATTGCTTGATAATTACGGCTATACCGTCGTTGATTTAGGCAGGGATGTAGACCCTCAGCTTATTGTCGATACTGCCATTAAGCAGGATATTAAAATGATAGGTCTGTCTGCCTTAATGACCACAACATTAAAGAGTATGGAAGATACCATTACTCTTGTAAGAAACACAAAAGAGCTTCAAAATCCTGACGGCTCAAGCAAGTGCGTTGTGTTTGTAGGAGGCGCAGTTTTAACGGAAGATTACGCTATGAAAATCGGTGCAGATTATTACTGTAAAGACGCTAAGGAAAGCGTGGATACAGCAAAAAAAGTTTTGGGATAATCATTTATTAATATCAATAATACACACTTCCCCCGGATTGTTAATTCGGGGGATTATACTTGATGTTGAAAGTCCTGATGTGACTATCATTTTAGCAGTATCGGATTCAAAATATCCCATATCATATTCAGGAAATAAGCCTTGCTCGGGAGCGATAAATCCGCCTATAAAGGGAATTCTTATTAAACCGCCGTGGGTATGTCCGCACAGCATTAAATCAATGTCAAGTTCATTGAATTTCCACATAAAATATTCAGGATAATGGCAAAGTAAAATTCCAAAATTATCCTTTTCTTTTTCTATAAAATTATCAATAAAATATCTTTCCTCATTTTCAAAACCGGGGATTTGAAAATCATAATATGGATATTGCTTAATGCCCCCTATAAGAATTTTTTCTCCGTCTTTTTCAAAGTATTCACTTTCATTAATTAAAAGATGTACGCCTGTTCCTTTGATATCTTCTGCAAAATTTGTTGTATCAAGTATTGATAATTCGTGGTTGCCTAATACATAGTAGGTAGGCGCTATATTTACAAGCCGTGGCATAAGTTTTAGTACAGCATCATAGTTTTCCGATTCCTTTACAGTAAAGTCGCCCAATACTGTAATAATATCAGGAGATTCCTGTTTTATGATGTTTACCAACTTTTCGTTGTTATTACCGTAATCTTTCATATGTAAGTCTGAAATCATAGCAACCCGCAGGTTCGTTTTAAGTTTTTGAGTATTAATATCATAACGATTTACATTTATTGTATTGTGGCAATAAATTATATTGAAAATAAGAGTGATAATAAAAACGAAAATAATTGCCAAAGAAATTAATATTTTTTTGTAATTTTTACAAAATATCTTTATTTTCATTATAAATCCTCCTTTAATTACTTAATTTAATAATATACATAAATTGAGATAAATTCAAGAAAAAGATAGGATATTTTAATGTCACGATTTTTCGACAAAATGTTCTTTTAAATTCTTGCTTAATAATTGCGTATGTGTTATAATGCTAATGAATGTAATTAGAATTTTGGGGTTATTTTTATGTACATAGAGAAGGTTAGGAACATAGAAAATATTGCTGAAATTTATACAGATAATAATATTACGGCATATAATGGAATCTATAATAGATATTTAAAAAGAATTGGTGATTTTGTTTTAGCATTGTTTTGCTTTATTATTTTATTTCCAATTTATTTGATTATTGCAATTGCAATTGTTGCTGAAACAGGATTCCCTGTTTTTTACAGGGCAGAACGCGGCGGATATAAAGGTAAAACCTTTAAAATATGTAAATTCCGCACTATGGTACAAAATGCAGATAAAATAGGCGGCGGTACTACTGCTCTTAACGACAGCAGAATAACCAAGGTGGGTAATTTCCTCAGAAAAACAAAGCTTGACGAAATTGCTAATCTTTTGAATATTATTAAAGGCGATATGAGTTTTATCGGTCCCAGACCTGAACTTTTAAGATACACAAGTAAATATGTTGATGATGAAAAATACATATTTCAGGTTCGTCCGGGAATAACCGACTACAGTTCCATAGAATTTATAAACTTAGATGAAATTGTGGGCGGAGAAAATGCCGATGAAATGTATGAAAAGTATGTTTTAAAAAAGAAAAATCAATTAAGAATAAAATATGCGGCAACAGTTTCTTTTAAAACAGATGTAACTCTTTTCTTTAAAACTGTATGGAGTGTTCTAAAAAAGGCGTTGTCGTTTATTTTCAGAAAAAAGGGATAAAATGGAGTATATTACTTTAAAAAATTCTGATTTACAGGTATCTCGTCTATGTATGGGCGGTTGTCCTATGGGCGGATACGGCTGGGGCGGAAATATTCTTGAACAAGAATTAATTGATTCAGTAAATGCTGCTTTGGAAAACGGCGTTAATTTTTTTGATACTGCTGATGTTTACGGTTTGGGTCAATCAGAAATTACGTTGGGTAAAGCATTGAAAGGAAAAAGAGATAAAGCAGTTATTGCAACAAAATTCGGCGTTTGTACTTCCAATGGAAAAACCGTTTATAATAATTGTCCTGAATATATAGAAAAAGCACTTGAAGGAAGTTTGAAAAGACTTAATACAGATTATATTGATTTGTATCAGGTGCATTATCGTGACGGCAAAACACCCATTTCTGTTGTTATTGAAACTCTCGAAAAACTAAGGGAAAAGGGTTATATAAGATACTTTGGTTTGTCAAATATTCATAATGATGATATCGAAGAACTAAAAGAGCAAAAAGGTAAGTTTGTAAGTTTTCAGGATGAATACAGCCTTGCTTGCAGAAAAAATGAGAAAGATATGTTTATTCTTTCAGACGAGCTTAATTTAACTCCTTTTACATGGGGAAGTTTGGGACAAGGCATTCTTACAGGAAAATATGATATAAATACAAAGTTTGATGCTGACGACAGGCGCTCAAGAGAAATATATGTAAATTTTCACGGCGAGAAGCTGAAAAAGAATTTACAGATTGTAGAAGAAATGAAAAAAATTTCTTCGGAGAATACAAAATCTCTTCCTGCAATTGCAATAAGATTTACTCTTGATTATATTAAAGAATCAGTGGTTTTAGTCGGAGTCAAAAGACCGGCACAACTGTTGTCAAACATTGAAGCAATGGACTGGAATCTTACAGATGAACAAATTTCAGAGTTGTTAAAAATTTCTGATTAATCAAGTAGGTGTATTTTAGTTGATTATATATATGTCAATGCTAATCTGCCCTTTAATAGTTTATTTGTTTTATAGATTTACTGTGGGCAGAAAAATTAAATCGCTTGTTTATGCACCATATGCAAGTGATGAAAAATTAAATCAAATGTTTGATAAGGTTCCGCTTATTTTTTGTCTTATAACTTTCGGATACTTTATTTTTTGGATTGGCATGCGAACTGCTTTTGTAGATACTGCACAATATATAGCGTCTTTTAAGGCTATACCCAATAATTTTACAGATGCATGGAATGGGATAGAGTGGGATGGTAAGGCACCGGGATTTGAAGTCTTCAATGTACTATTTAAATCATTTATTTCACAAAACTACCAATGGTGGTTAATGACTATTGCAATATTTTGCGGACTGTTAGTTATGATTACCTTAAGAAAACATTCATGTAACTTTTTTTACAGTTCCTTTTTATTTATTTCAATACTTACCTTTACATGGATGATGAACGGTATGAGGCAGTTTATTGCCGTAGTTGTATTATTTGCATTATCTGAGTGGATTGTTAAAGGAAAATTTCTTCCGTTTGTTTTAGCGATTTTATTGTTATCTACAATTCATACTACCTGCCTTTTGATGATACCGATATATTTTATAGTAAGATGTAAACCATGGAGCGGAAGAATAATAGCGTTTCTTTTTGTAATTATTTTAATTTGCATATTTGCAGAACCATTTTTTGAAGAAGTTGATAATGTATTACAAGGTTCTAGTTATTCCGGAGTCGGAATAAGTGAACAAATGCAGGAGGATGACGGTGTTAATCCTATAAGGGTTGCCTTTTATGCCGTTTTTCCAATAGTATCCTATTTTTATAGAGGAACATTGGTGAAAGAAAATGAGACTAATCCTTATGTAAATATTTGCATAAATATGTCTTTAGTTGCAGCATCATTATATTTAGTAGGAATGTTTTCAAGCGGAATACTTATAGGAAGATTGCCTATTTACTGTGAAGTCTATAATTTGATATTGATACCGCTTTTAATAAAAAAATGTTTCCCTAAAGAACAACAAAAATTGGTTTATTTTATATCTACACTAACATTTTGTGTTTATTTTATACTATTAACAAATAGGTACTATTATGTTAGTAATTTAACAGGTGTAATATTATGATTTTATTGTTTAGATATATTTAGGAGTTTCAGCAGAAATGGAAAGTAAAAGAAAATTAACCTTTATTTCATATGCTTATGCAATAGGTGCAATATTTGTTGTTTTAGGTCATTCTACCCCTACAGGTACATCTGATTTACCACTTTTTATTGATAAAATAAGAACTTTTATATATTGTTTTCATATGCCGTTATTTTTCTTTATTGCCGGTTTTTTGTTTAAATATACAAGTAATTATAAACTTAACTCGTATGGAAGTTTTATTTAACAGAGTATTACATTTGCATTGGTTTATTACTATGCCGACAATGTTTTGTGCAGGTTTATTTATACCGTTGCTAATTATATGTATATACAGAAAATTAAAGTATAATCCTAAATTTATAAATTTGGTTATCGGGTTAAACTAAAGGGAGAAGTAAAAATGAAAAGTCAACAATTATCTTGGCTTATACGCAGACATGGGATTGAAATGACACATCTTTCAGGAGGAAGTCATATTGGAGCTATTTTATCCGTTGCAGATATAATGGGCGTGCTTTATTCAGATGTTTTAAAATTTGATAAGAATAATCCTGAATGGGACGAAAGGGACAGATTTATCCTCAGTAAGGGTCATGCAGGAGCATCCGTTTATGCAGCAATTGCCGAAAGCGGCTTTTTTTCTGTGGATGAGCTTAAGACACATTACGCAAACGGCAGCCGTTTATCGGGGCATGTTTCACACCACTTACCGGGAATAGATTTTTCAACAGGCTCTTTAGGTCACGGACTTCCTGTTGCTGCAGGCCGTGCTCTGGCGGCTAAACAGGATAATAAAAACTTCCGTTCATTTGTAGTTATGGGTGATGGTGAATGTAACGAGGGTTCTGTGTGGGAAGCAGCGGAATTTGCAAATCACTTTAAGCTTGATAACCTTGTAGCAATAGTAGACCATAACCATATGCAAAGCCTTGATTATTGCAATAATACTCTTGAAGTTGATATGGCTAAGCGTTGGGCGGGATTTGGCTGGAATGTTATTGAAGTTAACGGTCATAATCACGATGAATTGAGAAATGTACTTAAAAACACCTTAAATCCTGAAAATAAACCCACAGTTGTTATAGCTCATACAGTAAAAGGTAAGGGCATTTCATTTATGGAAATGGATATTTTATGGCATTATAGATTCCCTCACGAGGGTTGGGAGTATAATTGTGCAGTAAATGAACTGCATAAAATTAAGCCTGATGATGTAACAGATCCGTATACACCAAACGGATGCCCTGAAACTGAGGCAACTCCTGAAAATTGCAGACATACTGTTTCGGAAACATATAACCCTACATATTACATAAGGGAGGTTGAAGACAGATGAGAGATACAGTAATAAGAACTTTAACCGAACTTGGTAAAGAAGATAAAGATATTGAGCTTATAACAGGAGATTTGGGATTTGGTGTTCTTAAAAACTTTTGGGAAACACTCCCTGACCAATTTATAAATGCAGGTATAGCAGAACAGAATATGACAGGTGTTGCCGCAGGTCTTGCTCTTGAAGGCAAAAAGGTATTCACATATTCAATTGGTAATTTCCCTACACTTCGTTGTTTAGAGCAAATCAGAAACGACTGTGCCTACCATAATGCAAATGTAAATATAATTTGCGTTGGCGGAGGATATGTTTACGGTTCTTTGGGAATGAGCCATCATGCAACGGAAGATATTGCAATTCTTCGTGCATTGCCTGATGTTACTGTTATCTGTCCCGGAGACCCTAACGAAGCAGCTCTTGCAGTAAAAAAAATAGCAAATACAAAAGGTACTTGTTATTTAAGACTTGGCAGAGGCGGAGAAAAAACAGTTAATAATATTAAAGAATTTGAAATAGGTAAGGCATATAAATTAAGAGAATTAAAAGAATTGCCGAAAAAGGTTGCAATTTTTTCAACGGGAGCAATCCTTGAAGAAACTTTTTTAGCCTGCAATATACTTGAAGAATTAGGTATTGGAGTTGAACAGTACAGCTTCCCGACAGTTAAGCCCATTGATAAAGAAGTAATAAAAGACTGTGCAAACAGATTTGATGATATATTTACTGTGGAAGAACATAATATAGTAGGCGGATTCGGCAGTGCAGTTGCAGAGGTTATGGCAGAGCTTGATAATAAAGCAAAGCTTCACAGAATAGGAATCAATGATTTTTATTGTATAGAGGTAGGAAATCAGGCTTATTTAAGAGAACAGGTTGGAATTAATGCTAATGGAATAGTTGAAAAAGTGAAAGGTGTTTTAAATGAATAAGCGTATTCTGATTACCTCAACAGATTTAATGATGATTCAGTTTTTGGTCCCTCATGTAATAAATCTTTCTGAAAACGGATTTGATATAGAGATTGCATGTGCCGATGTTGGGGGAAGAATAGAGGAAATAAGTCAAAAGCTTAAGGGATATGTAAATAAAATCCATATTGTACGGATTGTCCGTAGTCCGATTTCTCCCTCAAATTTTAAAGGTTATAAGGATATTAAAAAAATTATTCAAAACGGTCAATACGATATTATCTGGACAAATGAGCCGGTTATGGGAGTAGCGACACGTTTGGCAGCAAGAAAAATCCGTAAAACCGGCGTAAAAGTGATTTATATAGTTCATGGTTTTCATTTTTATAATGGCGCTCCCAAACTTAACTGGATGATTTTCTATCCCATAGAAAGATTTATGTCCCGTTTTACCGATACAATTGTAACAATTAATCTGGAAGACTTTGAACGGGCAAAAAAAATGCATGCCAAAGATGTGAAGTATATACATGGAATAGGAATTAATACCGACAGACTGCAAAAAAGTGAAAATCAGAATGATATTCGTAATGAGTTAGGAATAGATGATAATGATTTTATCGTATTATCAGTTGGAGAACTAACAAAAAGAAAAAATCAACAAGTAATTATTAATGCTCTTGGGTTGATAAAAGATAAAAATATTCACTATGTTATATGCGGCAAAGGAATTCTATTAGATAAATTGACAAAATTAGCAAAAGAAAATAACATAGATAATAATGTACATTTTATAGGATATCGTAAGGATGTTGTAGATATTTGCAGCCAATCTGATTTATTTGTGTTACCTTCTCTTCATGAGGGATTAAGCGTTGCTTCTTTAGAGGCTATGTATTGTGGATTGCCGGTGGTTATATCAAATATTCGTGGAGTTGGCGACTATTTGGAAAATGGAAAAACAGGGTATATTTGTGATGTTGATGATGTTAAGGCATTTGCAAACGCAATTCAAAGTTTAAAAAATGATGAAAATCTTTGTTTGCAATTTGGTAATGAAAACAGACTTAGGGTTCAAAAATATTGCATAGAACCTGTAAAAATAGAGGTTTTAACATTATTTGAACAATTATGATTATTATAATACAGTCGTTATTGCTTTATATAAGAATAACAAGAGAACTCCGTTGCGATTTTTTAAACTATGGGGGAAATTATGAAGACAGTTATTACATACGGAACTTTTGATCTTTTGCACTATGGACACATTAATCTATTGCGTAGAGCAAAGGAATTGGGAGATTATTTAATAGTTGCTTTGTCAACAGATGAATTCAATTGGAATGAAAAGCAGAAGAAATGTTATTTTACATATAAACAGCGTAAGCAATTATTGGAAGCAATACGATATGTAGATTTAGTAATACCGGAGAAAAGCTGGGAGCAGAAGGTTAGCGATGTACGGGAATTTAATGTAGATACCTTTGTTATTGGAGATGATTGGAAAGGTAAGTTTGATTTTCTTCAAAACGAAGGGGTAGAAGTTGTATATCTTTCACGAACTCCGGACATAAGTACAACACAAATAAAAAAAGATTTATATAATATTAATTAAATGGGAAATGCGGTATGATTGAAAAATTTGATTATAGCAAAATTGAAAATTACGATGAATTAAGAAAATTGCAGTTGACGCAAATTGAAATTTTAAGGGTAATTCATAATTTTTGTATGAAAAATAGCATTAAATATTCAATTGGATATGGAAACATTTTAGGTGCAGTAAGGCATGGCGGATTTATTCCATGGGATGACGATCTTGATATATGTATGCTGAGAAATGACTATAATAAATTTATTGAGCTTTGGAAAGATACAGATGAATATATTTTACAGAATCATGATACCGATAGAGATTTTTCTCAGAGTTTCACAAAAATCAGAAAAAGAAATACAGCCTTTGTTCAAGAAACAGACTTAGGAAAAAACTATCACAAAGGTATTTTTGTAGATGTTTTTCCTTTTGACAGAGTTCCTGAAAATAAACTCAGGCAAAAAAAGCAACTGTTAGACGCAATGTTATATAATTTGTTTGTTAGAGAATACATACCTACCAATAATGGTAGTTTGATGCAGTTAGGCTCAAGTTTAATTTTAAAATTAAGCAAAAAAAATAAATTGCCGTTAAAGGCAAAAAGGTATTTAAAGAAAATTTGTAAATATAACGATAATACAAATCTGAAATTAGTAGATATGAGCGTTGTAAATACTATGAGGATGCATTATGATAAAAATCTACTTGATGATATTGTTGATATAAAATTTGAAGATACAGATGTAAAAGTTTTAAAAGATTACGATAGTTTTCTCAAAATAAGATACGGCAATTATATGAAATTGCCCCCAGAAGAGCAGCAAACATGGTACCATCATCCGGTGTATGTAAGTTTTAATAAAGAATATGGGGAGGATAAGCTTGAATAATAAACCTCTTATCTCAGTTTTAATGGGTATATATAATTGTGCAGATACTTTGGAAGAAGCTGTAGACAGTATAAAAAATCAAACCTATTCAAATTGGGAACTGATAATGTGCGATGATTGTTCCTCTGACAATACATATGAAAAGGCATTGGAGATAGCAAAAGGTAATAATCGAATAAAAGTCTATAAAAATGAAAAAAACCTTACCCTTGCTCCTACCTTAAATAATTGTTTAAAAGCCGCTAGTGGAAAATATATTGCAAGAATGGACGGAGACGATGTATGTGCCCCTGAAAGATTTGAAAAAGAATTAAATTTTCTTGAGGAAAATCCGGAATATGCAGTAGTCAGCACAAGAATGAATATGTTTGATAAAGACGGAATTTTCAGAACAACAACGGTGGAATCATTCCCTACAGTAAAGGAACTTGTTGCAGGACCTCCGTTTTGCCATGCTGGATGTATGATGAAAAAAAGTGTGCTTGATGAATTGGGCGGATATAATACTGGTGAAGAAGTTACAAGAATTGAAGATTATGATTTATGGTACAGACTTTATAAAGCCGGCTACAAGGGAGCCAATATTCAAGAAGCTTTGTATAGTATGCGAGATGACATAAAAGCCTTAAAACGCAGAAAGTTTAAATACAGAGTAAACAGTTATAAGTTAAGAAAAAAAATAATAAAAACATTTAATTTACCTATAAAGTATTATAGTAAAGCTATTAAACCTATATTAGTTGGATTATTGCCAACGCCTATATATAAGGTATTGCACGCAAAAAAATCTGGCGGGAAGTAGAAGTATATATGAAAAAAATCCTATTTTTTATTCCAAATCTTTCACATGGCGGTGCCGAAAAGGTGCTGGTTAATCTTGTAAATAATATGGACAGAAGCAAATTTGATATAACTGTTCAAACATTATTTGCAGGGGGAGTAAATGAGCAATTTTTAAAAAAGGATATTAAGTATAAGTATTGTTTTAAGAAAACCTTTAGGGGAAATAGTCAAATTTTAAAATTATTTTCACCTCAAAGACTTTACAAAAGATTTATAAAAGAAAAATATGATATTATTGTTTCATATCTTGAAGGACCTACAGCAAGAGTTGTAAGCGGCTGTACAGATAAAGACACCAAGCTTGTAAGTTGGATTCATGTAGAACAGCACACTCAGGAAAAAGCGTCACACTCATTTAAAAATTATAAAGAGGCAAAAAAGTGTTATGAAAAATTTGATAACACAATTTGTGTTTCAAATTATGTAAAAGAAGATTTTACAAAAATATTCAATTTTCAAAAACCAATTGAAGTTTTATATAATACCAATGAGACAAAACAAATTTTAGAATTAGCAAATGAAGGGATTGAGGGATTCAACTATTCAGGAATAAAAATTTGTGCAATTGGAACATTAAAAAAATCAAAGGGATTTGATAGGTTAATTCGAGTACAAAAAAGATTAATAGATGATGGTTTAGATATAAAATTTTTTATTCTTGGAGAAGGTCCGGAAAAAGAAAATTTGATTAACATTGCAAAAGAAAATAATGTAGAAGATACTTTTATCTGGCTTGGGTATAAAACTAATCCTTATAAATACATTTCTAAATGTGATTTGCTTGTATGTGCTTCTTTTGTCGAGGGATTTAGTACTGCAACTACCGAGGCACTTATTTTAGGTGTGCCTGTAGTTACGGTAGAAGTATCCGGTATGAAAGAAATGCTTGGAGAAAATAACGAATACGGAATTGTAACCGAGAATAATGAAGACGCTCTTTATGAAGGAATTAAAAAAATGCTTACTACAAACGGTTTGCTTGCAATCTATGCAGAAAAAGCGAAAGAAAGAGGTAAAAGTTTCAGTACAGAGAAAACTGTAAAATCGGTAGAAGTAATGCTGGAGCGCTTATAGGAGTATTTATGAAGAAAGTATCTGTTGTTGTACCTGTATACAATATGGAGAGATATTTAACCCGTTGCATGGAAACACTTTTGAATCAAACAACTGATGAGATGGAGATTATATTAATTGATGACGGTTCAAAGGATAAGAGCGGAGTAATGTGCGATGAATATGCAGAAAAATATCCTGCTTTAATTCGTGTTGTACATAAAACAAACGGCGGGTTATCTTCTGCAAGAAATACGGGCATTGATGTTGCAAAGGGACAATATATTATTTTCCCTGATCCGGATGATTGGGTTGAGACCAATTATATATCACGGTTTATTGAATTGTATGATAAATATAATCCTGATTTAGTTTGTTTAGGACATTATATAGATTATGAAAATGGAGAAAGTGTTGCAGCAAATGAAAATGTCGGGTTTATTGAAATGAATGGTGCAGAAGCTCAAAAAGCCTTATTATCGTATCCCAATATAAGAGGATTTGCATGGAATAAATTATACAAATTAAAAATTATTAATGAATATAATTTAAAGTTTTTAGATGACGTGGGAACAACTGAGGATATGGACTTTGCTTTTAGGTATTTAAAATATTGTAAAAAGGTTTGTTTTGACCCGCAGTCCAGGGTTTATCATTATTTTCAACGTGAAAATTCTGCTACATTAGGTGGTTTTTCTTTAGATAAATTTTATAGTATTCGAACTTATGAAAAAATAATTGAAGGCAGTCAAAAAAATTCTGAAGTTTTTATTATTGCCGGAGAACAAATTTATAACATTGCACTTAATTTAATTTATTTATATAAAAAAGACGGTATAATTAATAAACCTGTGTGGAAAAGTCTTTGTAAATATTTAAGAAAAAATTTATGGGCATTTTTAGCCGGTAAACATTATGGAATTAACCGAAAATTACAAGGTGTGATTGCTTTTTTTATGCCTTATATATATGCAAAATGCAGAAATTATCTAAAGAAAGGATGAATAATTTGTTTGTAGCAGTAATAGTAACATATAATCGCAAAGAATTACTTGCTAATAACATTGAAATGTTATTAAAACAAACTAAAAAATTTGATCGAATATTTATTATAGATAATTGCTCTACCGACGGTACCTATGAGTTTTTGCAAAATAAAGGCTGGATAAACAACCAACAGTTTAAATATATAAAAACAGAATCAAATATCGGAGGGGCAGGCGGATTTTATGTTGGCACAAAAGCTGCTTATGATGATGGTGCTGATTGGATAGTTTTAATGGATGATGATGGCGCTGCTGCAGACGAAAACACATTTAGTATTTTGTATAATAAGGCAATTGAGTTTTACAATCAAAACAAAGGCGATAAAAAGTTGTTTATAAATTCATTGGTACAGCAAGGTGATATGCTTTCTTTTAAAATAAATAATATTTATACTGTTGAAGGTGCTTTACAAATTGCCCAAAATGGTATTATCGAGGGAGAAGCAAATCCATTCAACGGTACACTGGTGTCTCGTGAACTGGTAGCAGAGATAGGGTATCCGAATAAGGAATTTTTTATAAAGGGTGATGAAGTTAATTACAAACATCGTTCCTTTGTTTCAGGAGCCTATGTTGTGACTGTTGTTGATTCTCGCTATAATCACCCAAGACCTGAAACTTTTGAGAAAAATGTATTAGGTAAAAAAATGCCGTTTTTCGTAGAGGTGCCTTGGAAAGAGTATTATGCAGCAAGAAACTTTACTTGGATGTATAAGCAAAACAAGCAATATAAAGCCATTGCTTTTGAATTGATTTTTGTAAAACTTTTGGCTATTTTTAATATTAAATGTAAAAAGTTTAAAACAATAAAAATGTTGTTTAAAGGAGTAAGACACGGATTAACAGGAAAATTAGGCCCCATAGTAAAGCCGTAATATTTAGGAGAAAATGATGAAAAAAATATTAACAGTATCTATAGCTGCTTATAACGTACAGGACTATATTGATGAGGCATTAAACTCTTTTGTAAATGTTAAAGAAAAAGAAAGATTAGAAGTTTTAATTGTTGATGATGGTTCTACTGATAATACTTTGGAAATTGCAAGAAAATATGAGAGCGATTATCCGGAAGTGTTTAAGGTGGTTCACAAGAAAAACGGTGGCTGGGGCTCTACTGTTACAACAGGAATACAAAATGCTACAGGAAAATATTTTAAACAACTTGATGGTGATGATTATTACAATAAAGATGATTTGGCAGCATTTTTAGACGAGTTGGAAAAATGTGAATCTGATATGGTAGTTACTGCTTTTACAAAATTTTATGATGGCACCAATAAATCGGTTATTGTAGATAATCCTTATTACACAACAGATAAAGTAAAAAATAGTACAATAGATGAAATACCCGTATTTCCGTATAGCATTGAAATGTACGCGTTAACATTTAAAACTGCTTTATTAAAGGCTAATAATATTTCGGTAACAGAGCATTGTTTTTATACAGATAATGAATATGTATTTAGAAGTTGTAATTGCTGTAAAAGCGTTACAATAATGCCTTATAGTATTTATTGTTATCGTTTAGCTCGTCCGGGTCAAAGCGTTAGTGTTGAAGGAATGAAAAGACATTATAAGGAGTTTGAGTATGTTTTACGGACCCTTTTATGCTTAACAAAGAACGAAACGAAAAATTTGCAATTACAAAAAATATATTATGAACGATTGCGTTCATTAAGTTATTATTATTTTGAAATGCTTGTTTTAATGGAAAATAAAAATTCTTTAAAACAAGAGTTTGTAGAGTATGATTTGTGGCTAAAAAAAGAATTTCCCGAAATTTATGAAGGAATTAGATATTTACCGCTTGTAATTTTACGTAAGACAAATTATTTTGGCTATTCATTTATTATTAAACAACAAAAGAAACGTATAGAACTCAGAGGAGCTTAATGTATGCTACCGTTAATTTCTGTTATTGTTCCAGTATATAATAGAGAAAAAACAATAAAAAAATGTATAAATAGTATTATTTCACAAACATATTCCAATATAGAAATCATAATTGTTGATGATGGTTCTACAGATAATAGTTTAAAAAAATGTAAGGAATTGAGTGTTTCTAACGAAAATATTATAGTTTATCATCAAAATAATAAAGGTGTGTCTGCTGCTCGTAATTATGGACTTAAGGAATCTAAAGGTGAGTATGTTATGTTTGTAGATTCAGACGATTGGTTAGAGCAAAATGCTGTTGAATATTTGTTTAAAAAACTTACCCCGGAAACAGATATAGTTTGTTCTTGTTGTAATGTTAATATTGATGATATGGTTGTTGTTGATCATTTTTTTGATGGAAATAGGATTTTCGAAAATACTTATAAATCTAAAAGAGATTTGTATTTTCAGTTGCTTGATACTTCCTATGGACAACCTCAAGAAAAAATTTATACGGGTATTGGTGTGCCTTGGGCCAAAATTTATCGCAGAAAATTTATTAATCAAGTTGGAATACAATTTGATGAAAGAATAAATCATCTTGAAGATAATTTGTTTAATTTAATTTTATTTTATTATTCTAATGTTGTTAGATATGTAGATATTCCATTATACAATTATTCTTCAGATCATATTACTACGGTTTTAAATAAATATGATAAGAAGCTGGTAACATCCTATTTATTAACTACAAATGAAAGATACCATTTTCTTTCAAAACATAATGATTTACAAAACAAAGATTTTGAAGATAAGTTATTATTGGAAACTTTAAATCTTTTAGAAATCGTTGTTTTTAATATGATTTTTGATAAGAATCGAAAAGCAGATAAGAAAACAATTATAACTGAGTTAAAAGAAGTTATTGAGAAATATAGAATGATATCCATATTAAAAAAGGTTAATTATAAGGACATAAAAAATAAAAAGGTTAGACTTATTTTTAGGTTATTACATTTAAAGAGATATAATTTAGTTTATTATATTTATAAAATTAGGAGTGCGTGAAATGAAAACCATAGTTTTATACCCACATATAGGTAGTGGCAACCATGGTTGTGAGGCTATTGTCAGGTCGACAAAAAGGTTAATAAGTAAAGAAAAGATAATTCTGTTGTCAGATAATCCACGAGAGGATTTAAGGTATATTAATGATATTGATGTTGAACTAAAAAAAGCAAATTACGAAATTAAAAGGTTTACTTTTGCGCATATGTCATGTTTAATTAAAAAATATCTTTTTCGTCAATCTGATGCATTTTACAATAAAACATTTTCTCCGGTATTTAATAATTGTAAAAAGAATAATGTTCTTTTATCTATTGGTGGAGATATTTATTGTTATGATACTCCGAATTTTCTTTATAGAGTTAACAGTTATCTAAGAAATCAAGGGTGCAAGACCGTTTTATGGGGTTGTTCTGTTGAACCTGACTATATTGACGATAATATGGCAGAGGATTTAAAAGGTTATGACTTGATTTGTGCCAGGGAAACTATTACTTATGAAGCACTTAAAAAAATAAATCCTAATACAATACTAACAGTTGACCCTGCTTTTGTATTGCCAAAACAAGAAACAGCATTACCGGCAAAATCATATATAGGGGTAAATGTAAGCCCTATGATTGCTACTCGTGAGCAGGTGACCGGTATTGCAATGGAAAATTATAAAAATTTAATTCAATATATATTAGAAAATACAAAAGATACAGTTGCATTAATTCCGCATGTTGTCTGGGCAAGTAATGACGACAGAAAACCACTTAGTGAACTTAAAAAAATGTTTGCTGAAAATGACAGAGTTGTTATGGTTGATGATCATGACTGTACAAGACAAAAATACATTATTTCTAAATGCAGAATTTTTGTTGGAGCGAGAACTCATGCAACAATTGCGGCATATTCAAGTTGTGTTCCTACATTGGTTGTAGGATATTCCGTTAAGGCAAAAGGAATTGCTAAAGATTTATTTGGAAGATATAATGACTACGTTATCCCGGTTCAATCCTTGAAGAATAAAGATGATCTGGTTAGTGCGTATTGTTGGATAGAAAGCAATGAAGAAAGTATTAGAAATCATTTGGAGAAAATTATGCCTGAATATAAGAAAAAAACTCAACTTGCAGTTGATGCTTTGAAAAAAGTAATGGGTGAATAAGATGTTATATGTTTTGATTATTATAAGTCTGATTGCGCTTGTTTTAATTATTCTTGTTGGTTATGATGCGATTTCAGCCTTGTATGAAAATTTAAGTCACTATCATATTGGAAGATGGGAAAATAAACAGCAGTGGAAAAATGCAGTTTTAAAAGTATGCAAAAAGTGGAGTGTTAAAACACCAAAATTAAAGTTAAGAGACGATTGTCGTTATTTGTTAATTGACAGATTAAAAGGCAAATACTCTAAGCCTATGGTTCAAAGTTGGCAAACGGCGGGATGCATATTAGGAATGAAAGCATTTCAGGAAAATTGTTTTGACAGTGATTTTCAAAAAATAAAGAAACAATTTCTTGATAAAGACGGTGGTTGGAGTGTTTCAGTAAAAAAAGTTGATTTTGCTATGCTGGCATATGTTTTATTGAAATGCGAGAAAGACAAGCAATCAATACATAAAGCTATGGAACAAATGATAGACTGCATTGAATATAATTTATGTGATGATGGCATGATAAGTTATTCAGCAGGTAAAAATGCCCGTCGCAGATATGTGGATACTTTAGGATTTGTATGTCCGTTTCTTGGACTATACGGTAAGATTTATAATAAAACTGAATATATTGATTTAGCTATCAACCAGATTAAACTTTTCAGAGAAAAGGGTTTTTATAAAAATTTTCCGGTTCATTGCTTTCAATCGGTTTCAGAAATTCCCTTAGGAATATACGGTTGGGGCAGAGGCATGGGGTGGTACTCTTTAGGTTTAACTGATTTATATCTGGAACTTGATGATAATTTAAATAAGAAAGTTCTGGCGGCTTATATGAAAGAAGCCGCAGAAAATTGGAAACGTTTTGAAAGAAAAGACGATGGATTTTCTACAATTGTACAGGATCAGGAGCATTATGATAGTTCTGCAACAGTAATGCTGGGTTATTTTTATGCAATTTGCGGTAAAGAGTTTGACATGCAGGAATATACGGATATAGCAAATCGCTGCTTATTGAAAATTATAAAACATACAAAAATAAACGGTGTTATTGACGGTTGTCTTGGTGATACAAAGGATATTGGAGTGTTTTCACAAAGATATGGCAGTATGCCATTTGTTCAAGGTATGGCGATTAAACTATTTGCTGTTTTATACTAATATCTAACTAAAAGCTTTAATATCTGTTGCGTTAAAATTCACATAGCAGCGTTGTTGTCCTTGCAAGGCGTCAGCCTTGCCGCGTCCTCCGCCTTGCTCCGCAAAATTTTCCGCTAACATCTGTTTAAAGCTTTTAATCAGAAATTAGTATTAGAGTAAACATTAAAGGAGCAAAAATGAGAAAGAAGTCAAGAACGCAATATTCTTTATTAAATATGCTTACAGGTTTTGTTGGTTATTTTATAAATACAGTTTTCGGTTACGTATGCAGAATGGTGTTTGTAAGGGTTTTATCCGAGGAGTATTTAGGTATAACAGGTTTACTTACAAATTTCTTAAGTATGTTATCTTTAGCGGAATTAGGAATCGGAAGTGCTATAATATTTTCATTATATAAACCTATTGCAGAAAATGACGAGGAAAAAATTGCTTCCTTAATGCGTTTATTTAAGTATGCTTACAGATTAATCGGTATAATTGTTGCTGTATTAGGGGTTATATTGGTACCTTGCTTAACCTTCGTAGTTGGTGATACATCTGCAATTAATGAAAGCATATATTTAATTTATGGTATTTTTTTATTTAATACAGTAAGCAGTTATTTTTTTAGCTATAGAAGTGCTTTAATTACAGCATTCCAACGCAGTTATATTGTAGTTGGTGTTAGTTATGCTTGTACTATATTACAGAGTATTGTACAAATAGGATTACTGGTAGTTTTAAGGTCATACTTACCTTATTTAATAATTCAGACAATATTCACTTGGGTATATAACATTGTAATTACTTTGTGGGCTAAAAAGGATTATCCTTTTATGGATAAGAAGAACGTTATGCCTTTACCAAAAGAAGAAAAAATAAAAATATTTAATAATGTTAAAAATATTACTGCATATAAGGTGAGTGGTATACTTGTTAACAATACAGATAATTTAGTTATTACGTATTTTAGCGGTTTAGGGATTACCGGTTTAGCTTCAAACTATACCTTATTAATTAATATGCTTGATACTATGATAAAAAATGTATTTAATGCATTGACTGCAAGTGTAGGAAATTTAAATGCGGTAGAAAGTAAGGAGAAACAATATAATTTTTTCAAGGTCCTTAATTTAACAAACTTCTGGCTTTATGGGTTTGCTTCTATTGGAATAATTTGCGTAACTTCTAATATTGTGGACTTGTGTTTTGGTGAAAAGTATGTTATGTCTTGGGAAATACCATTAATACTTGCTGTAAATTTGTATATGGTAGGTATGCAAAATGCTGTATGGACATTTAAAAATACTATGGGTATGTTCAAATACGGTCGATTTATATTATTTATAACGGCTGCCATTAATGTAGTAGGAGATATAATTTTAGGATATTATTTAGGTGTATTCGGAATTTTTTTGGCTACAGCTATATCTAGGCTTGTTACAAATACTTGGTATGAGCCCTTTGCGTTATTTAAGTTTGGCTTTGGAAAAAGTCCCTTAATTTATTTAAAAAAATACTTATGGTATTTAGTGATGCTTTTAGCAAGCGGAGCAACTTGTTTCTTTTTATGTTCGTTAGTTAGTATAAATTTATTTGCTGATTTGATCTTGAAAATTATAATCTGTACAGTTGTATCTAATGGAATATTTTTGCTTGCTTTTTATAAAACAAAAGAATTTGCCTACTTGAAAACAACTGCACTAAGAATAATAAATAAGGGTTTAAATAAATTTATAAAGAATAAGAAATAGAAGAAGTAAAATTATAAGATAAGGATAAGATAAACCCTGCTTTTGACTCATTTGTATTTAAATAAAAGTAATAGTTACTATTTTTAAATTTTAAGCTTTGTTGACACAGTTTTTACTTTATTGTATAATTTAATAAATATATTTAAATTATAAGTTTGACAGCTTTTTATTTTAGGAGTTGTTTAGAGTAAAATGAAAGTTATAAATTTTCGTAAGATAATTCTTGCGGTTGCCGATATATTCATTATTATAGTCAGCGGTATTATTACAAACTATATATTATCTCTTTTTAATTCCTCATTTACGGCTGCCAGCAGAGGTCTATTGTATGACATTATAATTGATTTAATTTTATGTATCTTTATGCTTTTTGTATTTGGAGCATATTCAAGACTGTGGCGTTGTTTTAATGTCAAGGACTATTTTTATTGCGGTATGGCAATGGCATTGGGTTTCGCATTAAGCTATGGTGCATCATTGATTTTACCCATAGATCAGAATATTGTATTTGTTTTGATTTATTTCATAATATCAACAGTAGGGGTTTTAATTTTCAGAGTTATTTTTAAAAGAGCATTTCTTGACCTTACTTTTGCAGGTAGATCTGAAGTTGCCGACAGAACCTTAATTGTAGGTGCAGGTAACGCAGGAAAAATGATTTTAACGGAGATCAATAATGCTCGGTTTGACGAAAACAGCCCTACAAAAAATGTTTTGCCGGTTTGCTTTATTGATGACGATTTGTCTAAGCAAAACAGTAAAATTAATGGAATTTCCGTTGTAGGAACAAGTGAAGATATAGAGCAGATTTGCAAGAGTTTTAAAATAGATACAATTATTGTTGCGGTTCCCTCATGCGAAGAGGAAGACAAACGCAGAATTCTTGATCATTGTTCAAAGACTGAGTGTAAAATAAAAATAATACCCTATTTAAGCGAGCTTTTATTTGATGAAAAACACACTCAGCTTATTACTCAGGCAAAAGAAATAAAAATTGAAGATTTACTTGGAAGAAAGCCTATTGTATTTGATAAGGTTGTTATTGAAGAACTTATTAATGATAAGATTTGTTTGGTGACCGGAGGAGGCGGCTCTATCGGAAGTGAGCTTGTACGCCAAATAGCCAAATACAATCCAAAGCAAATAATTATTGTAGATATTTATGAGAATAACGCATATGATATACAACAAGAATTAATTATTGAATACGGAGATAATCTTAATCTTGTTACATTAATTTCTTCCGTAAGAGATTATGATAAAATGGATAAGATTTTTGCTCAGTATAAGCCGAATCTTGTTTTTCATGCTGCTGCTCATAAGCATGTACCTTTGATGGAAACATCTCCTGAAGAAGCAGTTAAAAACAATATTTTCGGAACATTCAATGTTGCAAATCTTGCTGAAAAATACGGTGCAGAAAAATTTGTACTTATTTCAACAGATAAAGCGGTAAATCCTACAAATGTTATGGGAGCTACCAAAAGATGTTGCGAAATGATAATTCAGTACAAGGCTCAAAACAGCAGTAAAACTGAATTTGTAGCGACCCGTTTCGGCAATGTTTTAGGTTCAAACGGAAGTGTAATACCACTATTCAAAAGGCAAATTGAAACCACAAATCAGGTAATGGTAACCCACCCTGATATTATAAGATACTTTATGACTATTCCCGAGGCAGTATCTCTTGTGCTTGAAGCAGGAGCAATTGCAAAAGGCGGAGAGATATTTGTTCTTGATATGGGAGAGCCTGTAAAAATACTTACATTGGCAGAAAATTTAATTCGTATGTACGGGAAAGTACCGTACAAAGATGTTGAAATTAAATTTACAGGGTTAAGACCCGGTGAAAAACTGTTTGAAGAGCTTCTTATGGATGAAGAAGGGTTGAAATCTACTGCCAATAAAAAAATCTTTATAGGTAAGCAGATTGAAATAAATCCTGAAGAACTTTTAAATAATTTAGAAAAGCTTAAAAAATATGCAGAAGAAAACGACAGTGACGGAACAGTCGAATTTTTATCAAAAATAGTTCCTACATTTAATCATAAAACTAACGATTAAATCGTTATTATCGGGAGGAAAGTATGTGCGGAATAGTTGGATATATAGGTCCTAAGGATTGCAGCGATGTCCTTGTAAGTGCATTGACAAAGCTGGAATACAGAGGATATGATTCAGCGGGTATTGCTGTTTTTGAAGATGATATGATTAAAACAGTAAAAACCCAAGGTAAGTTAAAAGACCTTGAGGATAAGCTTGAAAGTGTAGGAAAACCAAAGGGTCATGTTGGCATAGGTCATACCCGTTGGGCAACACACGGCGAACCTTCTGATATAAATTCACATCCCCACAGCGGTGCAAGAGTTACAATAGTGCATAACGGCATTATTGAAAATTATATTGAATTAAAGGAATTTTTAGTATCTAAGGGCAGAGAATTTTTAAGCGAAACAGATACAGAGGTTGTGGCACAGCTTCTTGATTATAAATATAACGGAAATCCCCTTGAAACTATTGACAGCGTAATGGCTGAGCTGAAGGGTTCTTTTGCATTGGGTATTATGTTTAAGGATTTTCCTGACAAAGTGTTTGCTGTAAGACGAGAGAGTCCGTTAATTGTCGGCGTAGCAGAGGGAGAATGTTTTATTGCGTCCGATGTTCCCGCAATTTTAAAATATACAAAAGATTATTATTTGCTTGAGCATGATGAAATTGCAACATTAACAAAAGACGGAGCAACTTTTGTTGACGAGCATCTTGACCCAATTGAAAAAGAGTTAAAAACTGCGGATTGGGATATGGAAGCCGCTGAAAAAGGCGGTTATCCTCATTTTATGATTAAAGAAATCAATGAACAGCCTGAGGCAATTAGGACCACAATTATGCCGAGAATCAAGGACGGATTGCCTTGCCTTGAAGAATGCGGCATAACACTTGATAAAATTAAAAATTTTAAAAATATTACAATTGTTGCCTGCGGTACAGCTATGCATGCAGGTATGGTTGGAAAATATGTAATTGAGGATTTAGCACGTGTTCCCGTTAATGTTGATATTGCATCGGAATTTCGTTACAGAAATCCAATTATCGGCGAGGGCGATTTGGTAATTATTATTTCACAGTCAGGTGAAACTGCCGACAGTCTTGCGGCACTGCGACTTGCAAAGCAAAAGGGCGCAAAAACCTTGGCTATTGTTAATGCAAAAGGCAGTTCTATTGCCCGTGAAGCAGATATGTTAATTTATACTTTGGCAGGTCCCGAAATTGCAGTTGCTTCTACAAAGGCATATATCACACAGCTTTCTGTTATGTATTTATTCGCTTTTGAACTTGCACTTGCTAAAGGAACTTTAAGCGAGCCTGAATGTAAACGACTGGTTTCTGCTCTTATAAAAACTCCCGAGGCAGTTGCACATGTGATTAAAACCTGTGAAGAAAAATGTAAATATATTGCAACAAAGCTGATTACATCAGAAAGCCTGCTTTATATCGGCAGAGGTCTTGACTATGCACTTTCAATGGAAGGCTCTCTGAAACTTAAAGAGGTTTCCTATATACATTCCGAAAGCTATGCTGCAGGCGAACTGAAACACGGTACAATTTCTCTTATTGATAATGATATGCCTGTTATTTCTGTGGCAACACAAACGGATATTATTCCAAAAACAATCAGTAACATTGTTGAGGTTAAGTCAAGAGGAGCCAAAATTATACTTGTTTGTACTGATGTTTGTGCAAGAGGTTTAAAAGACGGCGTTGCAGATTATGTTATTGAAATCCCTCATATAGATGAGCTTTTAATGCCCATAACGGCTGTTGTACCACTACAGATGCTTGCGTACTATACAGCAATAAATAAAGGTAATGACCCTGATAAGCCGAGAAATCTTGCAAAATCTGTTACAGTAGAATAGAGAACGAAAAAAGCGTCCTGAAATCAGGACGCTTTAATTTATATGTTTTATTTTTTATACATTAAATCTGAATAAGACGATGTCGCCGTCTTTCATAACGTATTCTTTGCCTTCGCTTCTGACAAGACCTTTTTCTTTTGCAGCTGCCATACTTCCGTTTGCCATTAAATCATCAAAGGATATAACCTCTGCTCTTATGAAGCCACGCTCAAAGTCTGTATGAATTTTACCTGCTGCCTGCGGTGCCTTTGTGCCTTTTTTAATTGTCCAGGCTCTTACCTCCGGCTTGCCGGCAGTTAAGTAAGAAATTAATCCTAAAAGTGCGTAACATTCTTTAATAAGTCTGTCAAGACCCGACTGCTCAAGTCCCATATCAGCAAGGAACAGTTCTTTTTCTTCTTTATCCATTTCAACGATTTCAGCTTCAATTTGTGCACAGATTGGTAAAACCGCTGCATTTTCTTCCTTTGCAATTTCTTCAACTTTTTTTAGGTATTCATTATTTCCGATACCGCCTGAAAAGTCTTCATCACTCATATTTGCAGCATAAATAATCGGTTTGTTTGAAAGAAGGGCAACTTCTGATAACAGCTTTTCTTCATCTTCACTGCATTCAACACTTCTTGCAGATTTACCCTCATTCAAGGTGTCAAGCACACGGTTGTAAAAATCTAAATCTGCTTGATATTTTTTATCGCCTTTAAGCATTTTTTTAGTTTTGTCAATTCTTCTTTCCAGCATTTCAACATCGGAAAGAATAAGCTCAAGGTTTATAGTTTCAATATCTCTTGCAGGGTCAACACTGCCTTCAACATGAATGATATCGTCATTTTCAAAGCATCTTACAACATGAACAATAGCGTCACATTCACGAATATTTGACAAGAATTTGTTACCTAAACCCTCGCCCTTTGAAGCACCTTTTACAAGACCTGCAATGTCAACAAATTCAATAGTTGCAGGGGTGAATTTTTCAGGCTGATACATTTCAGCCAGCTTGTTAAGACGCTTATCGGGTACGGCTACAACACCCACATTTGGTTCAATTGTGCAAAAGGGATAGTTTGCAGATTGAGCGCCTGCGTTAGTAATTGCGTTAAAAAGTGTACTTTTGCCTACATTAGGCAATCCTACTATACCTAATTTCAATTTAAAAACTCCTTGCAGATAAAATTTTATTTGCCTTAAAAAGCTTTTTGCTGTATATTAAATACATAATAGATATTAAATTTACATCCATCGGCAACTGCTTTATCGCTAATTATATCATACATAAGCAGTTTTAACAATAAAAAGAAGAAATTTTGAAAGGGATTTTTTAATATGTCATTAAATATCGGAGATAAGTTAACAAAAAAATCAGTGGTTACGGAAGATATGCTCGCCTGCAATGTTGGAAGCGGAAGCCTGAGAGTGCTTGCAACTCCAATGGTTGTTGCTTTAATGGAAAATGCCGCCTGTGAGCTTGCACAAAGGGGTCTTGAAGATATTTTCACAACAGTAGGTACAGAGATTTCAATTGAGCATACAAGTCCTACTCCTATAGGGGCAGAGGTTTCTGCCACAGCCGTACTTGAAAAAATTGACGGCAGAATGTTTTACTTCAGTGTTTATGCAGAAGATAAAAAGGGTGAGATTGCAAAGGGAACTCATACAAGAGTCAGCGTAAAAAGTGAAAGCTTCCAGAAAAAGGCGGAGGAAAAATTTAATGGCTAAGTATGATTATGTACTTTTTGATTTTGACGGAACATTAAGTCAAAGTGCAGAGGGCGTAAGACTAAGCCTTGAAAAAACTATTGAGAAAATGGGCAAGCCTATTCCCGATTTATCAGACTATTCCAAGTATTTAGGTCCTCCTCTTGTAAACACTTTAAAAAACCTCTGCGGATTCAGTGAAGATGAATGTAACAAAGGCATTGAGATTTACAAGGGATTTTACAAAACCGAGGGTATAAAGAAAAATCGTCTTTACGACGGAATGGAAGAGGTTTTAAAAACTCTTAACGCAAATAATATTCCAATCAGCGTTTGTTCTTCAAAATATGAACTTTTTGCAGAAAAGGCATGCGATATTTTAGACATAACAAAATATTTTAAAGCTGTATGCGGTTCTTCAAAGGACGGTTCAAGAAAAGAGAAAGCGGATTTAATTCCATATGCCGTAAACAGATTAGGCGGAAAAATGACGGACAAAATCGTTTTAATAGGAGATACTTATTTTGATGCCGAGGGTGCAAGACTTACAGGCATTGATTTTATAGCAGCTTCCTACGGTTACGGAGAAAAATCATTAATGAAAAAACACGGCGCTAAAGTTTTTGTAAATAATCCTTTGGAAATTCTTGATATAATGTTTACGCCAAATACTGATTAGTATTTGGTTTGATAATTTATATGTTTTTGAATTGTTCAGCAGGCATTATATAGTTTTGTAAATTAAGCATTTTACCTTGTCCCTTTGCATATTTATTATATGGAAAGGGTGACAGGATGTTTGTTTTTGCAATTGGTGAAATTAAAGAACAATGGAAAAAATATTTGCTTATAGGGTTGTTGGTATTATGCGTTATGGCGGTAATACTGATAGTTTTGTATATTAACGGAACCAAAATGCCCCGGAGTGCAACATGTGATGAACTGGGAGAGTTTTATCTGCAAGTGCAGGACGGTTCTCAGGAAATAGAGTTTTTAAAGCAGTTTGGGCTTGAAGTTGATGAAACCTCTCTTGTAAGCGACGAGGTAGTTATTCCGTCTTTCTTTAATGAGACATATACAAAATATAACCGGCTTCAGAAAAAAATCGGCCTTGATTTAAGTAACTATAAAGGTGTAACAGCTAAAAGAAATATTTATAAATTGAATAATTATGATAAAAACGGAAATGACTGCTATGTTACATTGCTTATATATAATGAATGTGTAATAGGCGGTCATATAGGAACGAAGGAGTACGGTGTGGACTACAGTCCGCTGATTTAGGATTTATGGAAAGAATAGATAAAATACTGGCATCACAAAATTTAGGAAGCAGAAAACAAGTACATAAGCTGTTAAAGGATAAGTCTGTTCTGATTAACGGAGTTGTTTGTACTGATAACTCCCAAAAGGTTGAACCTGAAAAAGATATTATCGTAGTAAACGGAGAAAAGCTTGTTTTTAAAAAGCATTTATATATAATGATGAACAAGCCTGCGGGAGTTGTGAGTGCAAGCAAGGATACAAGAGAAAAAACAGTTATTGATATATTGCCAGAAAAGCTTAAAAGGCAGGGACTTTTTGTTGCAGGCAGACTTGATAAAGATACGGAAGGTTTGTTGATAATTACAGATGACGGCGATTTTGCCCACAGGGTAATGTCGCCCAATAAAAAAGTATACAAAAAGTATTTTGCAAAATTGGACAATCCCGTAACAGAAGAAACAAAGAAAAAATTTGAGCAGGGTATTGTCTTTAAAGACGGAACAGAATGTTTGCCTGCAATGCTTGAAATTTGCGAAGACGGCAAATCTGCATATGTAAGCATTTGTGAGGGTAAATTTCATCAGGTCAAGAAAATGTTTTTGTGCTGTAATCTTAAGGTTGAATATTTAAAAAGAATTTCAATAGGTAGATTGGAATTGGATAATTCCCTTGACTTGGGTCAATCGAGAGAGCTTGAAGATTGCGAAAAACAGCTAATACTAAACGCCGACTGAAAACGATATAAGATTCAAAAGATATCCGCATTTTAATTGGTGTTTAGTATAATATTTTTTGTGTAAAATGCATTAATTTTGGTACTTGTTTTTATCCGATTAGAAATAATACATAAAATATAGTTCAAAAGTTTAGTTGATTTAATAGTGGTAAAGGCAAGCAAAATGTGGTAAACTATTGATATACTAAAATTTGAAGCAATGTATTTTGCATAACAATAGGAGGTTTTTAGTAAATGGCAAATGTATCTCTAAGGCATATTTACAAAATCTATGACGGCGGTGTTACTGCTGTAACAGATTTTAATCTGGAAATCGAGGATAAGGAATTTATTATTCTTGTTGGACCGTCAGGCTGCGGTAAATCAACAACTCTCAGAATGATTGCCGGTTTAGAGGATATTTCAAAGGGTGAGCTTTATATCGGCGATAAGCTTGCTAACGATGTAGCTCCTAAGGATAGAGATATTGCAATGGTATTCCAGAACTATGCTCTTTATCCTCATATGACAGTATATGATAATATGGCATTTGGTTTGAAACTGAGAAAAACTCCAAAGGAAGAAATTAAAAGAAGAGTAGAAGAAGCTGCAAGAATCCTCGGCATTGAGCAATACCTTGACAGAAAGCCAAAGGCTCTTTCAGGCGGTCAGAGACAGCGTGTTGCTTTAGGACGTGCCATTGTTCGTGATCCTAAGGTATTCTTACTTGACGAACCTCTCTCAAACCTTGACGCAAAGCTCCGTGCTCAGATGAGAACAGAGATTTCAAGAATTTATCAGAGACTTGGTACAACATTCATCTATGTAACTCATGACCAGACAGAAGCTATGACAATGGGTACAAGAATTGTTGTAATGAAGGACGGCTTCATTCAGCAGGTTGATACTCCTCAGAACCTTTATGATATGCCTTGTAATGAATTCGTTGCAGGATTTATCGGTTCACCACAGATGAACTTTATTGACGCAACACTTGTGAAAAAGGACAGCGACTTCTATCTTAAATTTGACCAGTATGAAATTAAATTACCTCAGTCAAAGAACAAGGATAATGTTCTTGAAGCTTACAACGGTAAAGAGGTTGTATTCGGTATTCGTCCTGAGCATGTTCACGATGAGCCTGAATTCCTTGATAAAATTGCTGACGGAAACGGCATAATCACAGCTAATGTTGATGTAACAGAGCTTATGGGTGCAGAAATTTATCTGTATCTTAATATTTCAGGGGTTCCGCTCACAGCTCGTGTTGACCCTGCTTCAAAAGCAAAGCCTGGTGACAATATCAAGGTTGCTCTTGATCTTAACAGAATTCATATTTTTGATAAAGAAACAGAGCAGACAATCACAAATTGATAAAAATTCAGCAAATATTTGCCCCGTAATTTTTAAATTACGGGGTGTTTTTTTATGTAAAATTGTTTTTAAAAGGTAAAAATCAAAAATTTTCGGCAAAATCTATAAAAAATTTAATGATTTTTGTAAATAGAGGTTGATTTTTTATTCGTTTTTGTGTAAAATGAATATGTGTAAAATATAATTTATTTTTTATATGTAAATTCTAATAATCAATAAAATAAATAAAGCTTATTTAGGAACGAGGTAAATTACAATGTCTAACAGATTATTTCAGGGTATCATTCATCAAATGAAGGACGCTATTGATAGAACTATTGGCGTAATAGACGAAACATCTGTTGTTATAGCTTGTTCAGAACTTGGAAAAATCGGAGAAGTGAACGAAAGCATAAATTCTGAAACTCTCAGTTCATCGGTTCCGTTTGTAATCAACGGCTATACTTACAAATCATTCGGCAATACAGCAAAATCCGAGTATGCAGTTTTTGTATCGGGAAATGATGATTATGCTCAACGCTATGCTCAGCTGCTGTCTATTTCACTTAGCAGTATTAAACAGTATTATGACGAAAAATATGACAGAAGCAATTTTATTAAAAACGTAATTCTCGATAACATTTTGCCGGGTGATATTTATTTAAAAGCAAGAGAGCTTCATTTTAACAGTGAAGTAACAAGAGTTTGTCTTTTAATTAAAATAACAGCTAAGACAGAAGTTTCGGCATATGATATAGTTCAAAATCTTTTCCCTGATAAAACTAAAGACTTTGTAATTAATATTAATGAACTTGAAATAGCACTTGTTAAAGAAATTAAACCTAATATTGAAAGTAAAGACCTTGAAAAGCTTGCTTCATCAATTGTTGACACATTGTCAAGCGAGTTTTATACACATTGTGTAGTCGGTATAGGTACTACTGTTACAGGCATTAAGGATCTGGCAAAATCATTTAAAGAGGCTCAGGTTGCCCTTGAGGTTGGTAAAGTATTTGATACAGAACGCACAATCGTAAGCTATGATAACTTAGGCATTGCTCGCCTTGTTTATCAGCTTCCTACAACATTGTGTGAAATGTTCCTTAGAGAAGTTTTCAAAAAAGGCTCTATTGAAAGTCTTGACCAGGAAACTCTGTTTACAATTCAGAAGTTCTTTGAAAACAACCTGAACGTTTCCGAAACATCAAGAAAGCTTTTTGTTCACAGAAATACTTTGGTTTACAGACTTGAAAAAATCAAAAAATTAACAGGTCTTGATTTAAGAGAATTTGAAGATGCTATTGTATTTAAGGTAGCTCTTATGGTTAAAAAGTACCTTACTGCAAATCCTACAAAGTATTAAGGTTATTGTGTGCTTAAAAGCTCTTTTTAAAAAATAAAAATTCGCCTTGCATACTACTCTGATAGTGCAAGGCGATTTATGGTATTTAGAGCTTATTTCCAAAATTTAGCACTAAGTATTATTTTAACAAAATGAAGGTGAAACGATGATAGAATTTATCAATGTATGCAAAAACTATTCATCAGGTACACACGCATTAAATAATGTCAGCCTTTCTGTTGATAAAGGCGAGTTTGTATTTATAGTGGGAGCTTCCGGTGCAGGTAAGAGTACATTTTTAAAGCTCATTATGCACGAGGAAGAAGCCACAAGCGGAGAAATTATTGTAAACGGCAAAAAGCTGTCTAATATGAAAAGACGTCAGGTGCCGTATTTAAGACGTCATATGGGAATTGTATTTCAGGATTTCCGCCTTATTGATAAAATGAATGTTTTTGATAATGTTGCATTTGCTATGAGAGCAATCGGTGCAAAGCAGTCAACCGTAAAAAAGAGAGTCCCCTATATTTTAGAGCTTGTTGGATTGAAAAATAAAGCCAAAAGCAGACCGTCAGAGCTTTCCGGCGGTGAACAGCAGAGAGTAAGTCTTGCAAGGGCACTTGTGAATAATCCTGAAATTATTATTGCTGACGAGCCCACAGGCAACATAGACCCTGAAATGTCTTATGAAATTATTGAGCTTTTAAATGAAATTAACCGTCAGGGAACTACTATACTTGTAGTAACACACGAACACGATCTTGTACGTCATTTTCATAAAAGAGTAGTAGAGCTTGATAAGGGAAGAGTTGTAGGAGATTCGGCGGCAAATGATGATGTGACAGAAGAGGATCTTCTTATCAGGCATGAGGATTTGTTATTGGACGAATCATTGAGGTAGTAACGAAAGGATAATTGATATGGGTATAAGCGGCTTCGGCTATTTAATAAAAGAAGGCGTAAAAAATGTGTGGAACAACCGCATTATGAGTATCGCTTCTATTTGTGTATTGATTTCGTGTCTGGTCCTCACAGGCTCTGCCGTATTGCTTTCAATGAATGTGGCAAGAGTTGTGGAATCAGTTGGTGATTCAAACGAAACAACAGTATTTTTAAAGGATGATGTCTCTAATGTAGAGGCAGCTTATATTGGAAGAGATTTAGAAAAATTAAGTAATATTGCAACAGTTGAATTTTATTCAAAGGAAGACGCATTTAAAGAATATGAAGATGTTTTAGGTGAAGAAATATTTGCAAATCTTCAGGGAGATGACAACCCCTTACCTGATGCCTATCACATTTCTATGGTAGATTTATCAGAGTATGAGCAGACTGTTTCACAAATTATCTCTATTGACGGGGTAGATTCTGTCAGAAATATAGGTGAAATAGCAGAAAGACTTACAAGCATTAATAATCTTGTAACAACAGTTAGCCTTTGGGTTGTTTTAGCACTTACGATAATATCGTTGTTTATTATTTCCAACACTATAAGAATGACAATGTATTCACGCAGATTTGAAATAAGTATTATGAAATCTGTTGGTGCAACAAACTCATTTGTCAGGATACCCTTTGTAATTGAAGGTATGCTTATGGGTTTGATTTCAGCAGTTCTCTCAACAGTTTTACTTTACTTTTTATATAACGGAATTATGGAGGTAATTACAAATATTATCCCGATGACTTCAATTCCCATTCAGAATGTTATCGCCATTGTTGCAGGTGCATTTGTGGTTTCTGGTATGTTGATTGGTGCATTAGGAGGATTTATTTCAATTCGTAAATATCTGAAAAAAGAAGGAAATGAAATTTTGGGTTGGTAACCCTTCCTGTAATTATAAGGAAAGGAAGTCGGAACGGATGGCAAAAAAGATAATCGCCGCAGTTTTATTTGTCTGCATTATAAGCTTTGGTACGATTTTCGGCGTTTTTGCTGCTGATGATATAAACTCTCTTGAATCACAGCTTGAAAGGCTTAAAGAGCAGGATGCAGAGTATCAGGCTATTCTTAATAAAACAAAAGAAGATATATCTGAAAAAGAAGCTTACAGCGATGCTCTTGTTAAGAAAATCGGAGTTTTAAGCGAACAGCTTTCTCTTAACCATAGCAAAAGCGATGAGCTGGATAAAAATATTACAAAGCTCCAAAAGGATATTGATAAAGGCAATGAGGATATAAAAACTCAGATGGAAACACTTAAAAGCCGAATCAGAACTATTTATATGGCAGGCGGAGCTTCCGATCTTGAAATTATTTTTGGAGCAAAGGATTTTTCCGATTTTCTTGATAAGCTTGAACTTGTAAAAACTCTTTCCGCTTATGACTCTAATTTAATTAACGAAATTAAAGGAAAGCTGGAGAAGATTTCAGCCGATAAAAAGCAATTGGAAGATAATAAAGCAGAACTCAAAAAGGTTGAAGAAGAATTACTTGCCGACCAGCAGGAGCTTCAGGACCTTCTTGATGAAAATGAGCAACTGCTTAATACTTTATATACAGAAAGCGAATCGTTAATTGCAAATATTTCTAATACATCTGAGCAGCAGTCAGATATAGAAAAACAGATTCAGGATTATTACGCAGAACAAAAAGCTGCCGAAGAGGCTGAAAGAAAAAGACAACAGGAAGCTGAAGAAGAGAGAAGGAGAAATGAAGAAAATAACGCTTCTTCAGATGACCCTGATGAAAATACAGGTAATTCAGGCGGTGATGGATATACCGGTTCAGATTATAATCAGCCTTCATCAAACGGAGGTTATCAGTGGCCTTGTCCGGGATTTTATTACCTTTCATCACAATGGAATGAAGACAGAGGTTCCTACAACCACGGAGCTGTTGATATTGCGGGCGGCGGAATAATGGGTTCAAATGTTGTTGCCGCCGCATCAGGAACGGTAATTTCATCTAACTCAGGCTGTGTACATAACTGGGGTAAAAGCGGCAGCTGCGGCTGTGGTGGCGGATACGGTAACTATGTATGGATTGACCACGGCAACGGCAAAGCTACAATTTATGCTCACCTTACATCTTTATCAGTTTCTATCGGAGACTATGTATCTGCGGGACAGATTATCGGTACAGTTGGTTCAACAGGTGAATCAACAGGTCCGCACCTCCATTTTGAATGCAGATATTACGGCGAAAGATATAATCCAATGTCAGAATTTCCGGGATAATTTAATAATTAAATCCAAGCCTCTTGCATATAAATTCTTATAGATATATGCAGGAGGCTTTTTTATGTTGACAGCACTGACCGTTACCCAAAAAACAGAAAATATGTGGTTTAAAAAATTACTGAATCATATTAAGGGGAATAAAATTAAAGTAGACATAAAGCAGGTAAGGGGAGTTACTCTCAGACACATTGAGTACATAAACAGAATAGGTAAAATCAACTGGAATGAAATAGATAAATATGTAGGGATTCAAAGAAACCACCTGCTTTGTTCGGAATATCTTGAGCTTCCTGTAAATATGGGCTATAAGCGGTTTGAATCTCAGGAATTTAATCAAAGACTTTGCACAAATATGGCATTGTATGTGCTTGGTAAAATAGAAAATCCCCAAAATTTGAATGTGTGTTTTTATGATATAAACGGAGAAAATGCAGACTATCTCATTCATTTGTTAAAATACTGCCCTGAGGCTAAGGTTATTTCAGACAACAGGGAGATGTATGCAAAGGTATCGGAGCTGATTTTAGAAGAAACAGGTATTTCACCTATAATCTGCGAGAATGTAGACTGTATTGAAAATTGTGATTTTTTAATTGCACCTTGTGTTATAAATGAAAGACTGCCTATTAAAAATCAGGCGATTACCTTAACATCAGCTTGTCCAAAAATTGCGCAAAACGGAGCAATTTATTTCAGGTATCACTTTAAAATGCCAAATAAATTTGAAACGATTAAGCCGGCGGAGCTGTCTGATATATATTTTGCGTCTGCACTTTATACAAAAGCAAGACAGCATCAGTTTGGTTCAATAGTCCCGATGATATGCAGTAATTATTCCGGCGGTTCAAGAATAGAATCAATCTGTGCTTATTTTGCCTCCCGTGCTTGACATAATTATTTAAAATCTCTATAATACTATTATGTGTAATAATAACTTTTTGAAGAAAGGAAGTAAAAATGTTATGGCAAAACCAATAATGCTTACAGAAGAAGGATATAAAAAATTAGAAGAGGAGCTTGAATTTCTTAAAACCGAAAAACGTACGGAAATTGCAGAAAAGATTAAAGTTGCCCGTTCTTACGGAGACCTTTCAGAGAACAGTGAATATGATGATGCTAAAAACGAGCAGGCGATTATGGAAGCAAGAATTGTTACCATTGAAGCTACCCTTAAAAATGCACAGATTATTAATGAAAATGAGATTTCAAACGAGTATGTTCACCTTGCATCTAAGGTTACATTGGAATTGATTGCAAGCGGTAAAACAGTAGAGTATAAAATTGTAGGCTCTAACGATACTGATCCTAAAAACGGAAAAATTTCAGACGAGTCTCCAATTGGTAAAGCTATTTTAGGTCATAAAGAAGGTGACGTTGTTGAGGTTGAAACTCCGTCAGGTATAATGGGAGTTAAAATTCTTACAATTTCAAAATAATACAGTTTATAAGCAGGGAAAGTTAAAGGAGTTTATTTAATGAGTCAGAATCCACAGCAGAATAATTCAGGCGACCTTTTACAGGTTCGCAGAGATAAGTTAAAGAATTTACAGGAAATGGGTAAAAACCCTTTTGCAGAAACCACGAGCGACAGAAATATTTTCAATACTGAAATTTCAGAAAAATTTGATGAGCTTGAAAATAAAGATGTTTGCATTGCAGGCAGAGTTATGTCTAAAAGAGGAAAGGGCAAGGTTTCTTTCCTTGATATTCACGATAAAACAGGCAAAATGCAGATTTTCGCAAAGTTTGATGATTTAGGCGAAGAATCCTATAATCTTTTAAAGAAATGGGATATCGGCGATATTGTTGAGGTTAAGGGTTTTGTATTCAGAACACAGGTAGGCGAAATCAGCGTTCACGCCAAAGAGGCTAAGCTTCTTGCAAAGTCACTCAAACCGTTGCCTGAAAAGTTCCATGGCTTAAAGGATACAGATTTAAGATACCGCCAGCGTTATGTTGACCTTATTATGAATCCTGAGGTTAAGGATACTTTTATTAAGCGTTCACAGATTATCAGCAGTATCCGCAGATATCTTGATAATCAGGGCTTTATGGAGGTTGAAACTCCAATGCTTGTTGCAAATGCAGGCGGAGCTTCTGCACGCCCATTTGAAACTCATTTTAATGCATTAAATGAGGACTTAAAGCTTAGAATTTCTCTTGAACTTTATTTAAAGAGATTGATCGTAGGCGGTATGGAAAGGGTTTATGAAATAGGCAGAGTGTTCAGAAATGAAGGTCTTGATACAAGACATAACCCTGAATTTACCCTTATGGAGCTTTATCAGGCTTATACCGATTATAACGGTATGATGGATTTAACAGAAAATCTCTACCGTCACGTTGCTCAAGAGGTTTTAGGTACAACAAAAATCACATATAACGGCATTGAAATGGATTTAGGAAAGCCATTTGAAAGAATTACAATGGTTGATGCCGTTAAAAAATATGCAGGCATAGATTTTTCTGAAATTCATACCGATGAAGAAGCAAAGGCTCTTGCAAAAGAAAAGGGTATTGAATTTGAAGAAAGACATAAAAAAGGCGATATCCTTAATTTGTTCTTTGAAGAATACGCAGAGGAGCATATGATTCAGCCTACATTTGTAATGGATCACCCTGTTGAAATTTCACCTCTTACAAAGAAAAAACCGGACAATCCCGATTATGTAGAGCGTTTTGAATTCTTTATGAACGGTTGGGAAATGGCAAACGCTTATTCAGAACTTAACGACCCAATCGACCAGAGAGAGCGTTTCAAAGCTCAGGAAGCGTTGCTTGCTCAGGGTGATGAAGAAGCAAACACAACAGACGAAGACTTCTTAAATGCACTTGAAATCGGAATGCCCCCAACAGGCGGTATCGGCTTCGGTATAGACAGAATGGTCATGCTTCTCACCGACTCCGCCGCAATACGTGATGTTTTATTGTTCCCGACGATGCGCCAGGTGGATTAATATAAGTTTATATTAAGCTTTATAAATCTACCCTACCGACTTTACTGTCATACCATGTGGTATACCACATGGTTGTGGGAAAGATATAACAGCTTATATAACATTTTAAGGACTCTGCTGTTAACAGTGGAGTCTTTTTTTGCTGTAAAATAGATGTGTCGCAAGACAAAAATATTAGAATGGAGTATAAATGCATGAAAAAAGAAGTACCCATTTGGGAAAAGTCAAACCTGACCATAGAGAAAGCGGCGGCGTATTTCAACATCGGAGTGAATAAGCTGAGGCAGTTAACTGCCAAAGAGAATTGTCCCTACGTGTTGTGGGTGGGCAGCAAATGCCTTATTAAAAAGGCGTGTTTTGAGGAATATCTCCGAAAAACATTCTCAATTTAAAGGGGTGAGAATATGGAAAAGAAAAATCGATATGACAGCAATCGTGTCAGACTTCGTACCAGGGAGTATGAGCGACCAAATGGGCGATATGAATATCGCTATACGGTATTTGGCAAACACTTTGCCATTTATGATAAAACCTTAGAAGGGCTTAGAGAAAAGGAGGAACAAATACGATCTCAAGAAACTACGTCGAAAGAAAAATTTGATAAAAGAACCACGACTCTCAATGATGTATTTGAACTTTGGAAAGAATTAAAGCGAGGAATTCGTCCCAATACATACCGCAACTATTGCTATATGTACGAGCAGTATGTGAAAGACAGCATTGGAGAGATGTATATTTCTGCAATTAAGAAATCTGATATTAAGCGGTTCTTTAATTATTTGGCAGATGAACGCCGATTAAAGGAAGGTACTGTTGAAGCAGTACAAACAATTTTACATCAGGTACTGCAGATTGCGGTAGATGATGATTGGATCGAGAAAAATCCTTCAGATCAGGCAGTCAAAGAACTCAAAAGATCGCATCAATGGAACACCCAAAAGCGACAGGCGCTTACAAAGGAGCAACAAGATCTTTTGATGTCATTCCTTTCGAAAAACACGCCGAATAGAAGATGGTATCCGATTACAGCGGTTTTGCTCGGTACGGGTATGCGTGTAGGTGAGGCAACCGGACTTCTCTGGTGCGATGTGGATTTTGAAAACGACACGATCAACGTGGATCATACATTGGTTTATTACAGCAAAGGAGTCCATAATTGCGATTTTGCTATAAATGACACCAAGACACCGGCAAGTAAACGTCTCATACCAATGACAAAACAAGTGAAACGTGCTTTCCTTATGGAAAAGAAAATGCAGGAACAAATCGGTATTGTGTGTACTGTAGAAGTAGATGGATATTCAAACTTTATCTTTTGTAACCGTTTTGGCGGACTTCATCATCAAGGAAGTTTGAATAAAGCCTACAAACGTATTATACGTGATTGCAACGATGCGGAGTTCTTAAAAAGCGAAAACCCGAAAGTTTTACTGCCAAATTTCAGCTGCCACAATCTTCGGCATACTTTTGCCACAAGACTTTGTGAGTCAGGAATGAATCTCAAAATGATTCAAGATATACTTGGTCATGTGGATGTAGCTACCACGATTAATATTTATACTCATGTGACAAAGGAAATAAGAAATCAGGCGAAAGATATTATGGAAGAATATTTTAAATAATGTAACGGGACTGTCGCACAAGTAAAAAACGCAAAGTGCGACAGTCCCAAAATTCATTCTGTAGTAATTAAAAAATTAACAAAATTGTCAGTTCTTGATTGATTATAGCATTACCTCAAATCTTCCAAAACCTTTGCAATATCGCTATCAATGCAAATCGACTGCCCTTTGATTTCGGTGGGGCAGATAGCTTCTCCGTAATTGATACACGCATAAGTCGCCGCTCTGTTTTGTGCAGTCATTCGCCAAAACGGATACTTGATAATGACCGGGGTATTGTACCCAACGCCCAGCTCTAAAAACAGTACCCGCAGATTACCTCTCGTCCGCAAGAAGTTTTCATAGCGCTTAGCAGCTTCGTGCCATCCCTCGTCCTCTACAAAGCGATTATCGGAACGCAGATTCATCGTCATAGGCTTGCCGCAATGGGGACAGATAGGCAGCAATCGTGATGGAATACGCATATCCTTTTGCTGCTCCATCATCTGTCGGATTGTATCTTCATTATTAAAGGTTTCTTTGCAGCACGGTGTACTGCATTGAAACAGACCGTAGTCGCCCTGCGTGTAAAACAGCCGCTTCTTATCAAAGTCCGCTTTCTGAAAGCAATGATCTACATTCGTGGTGATTACAAAATAGTCTTTGTCTTTGACAAGTTCAAAAATCTCTTTATAGACGGGGTTTGGTGCATCCATATAGCGATTGACCGTGATAAAACGGCTCCAATATGCCCAATGTTCTTCCGGCGTATCATAACGGCAAAATGCACCCGAATACATATCGTGGAAACCATATTTATCTTCAAAATCCGCAAAGTGCTTGCGGAAGCGTTCCCCTGAATAGGTGAAACCTGCCGAGGTGGAAAGCCCTGCGCCTGCGCCGATCACAACAGCGTCGGCAGCGTCCAGTGCCACTTTCAGCCTTTTAACATTTTCCGAGTAAGTCCCTGTAGATTTCGTAATCGAAATCCTTGAAAACATTGAAAATCACCTCCATATTGCCTCTGTATTGCTTGACAGTCTCTACTGCGATTTCGGCTGCCAAATCATTCGGGAAGTGAAACTCTCCCGTGGAAATGCAGCAGAACGCAATGTTCTTTACGCCGTTTTGTTCGGCAAGCTCCAAGCAGGAGCGATAGCAGGACGCAAGAAGTTCTCGATCTCGTTTTGTCACTCTGTCCGAAATAATCGGACCGACGGTGTGTAAAACAAACTTGCATGGCAGATTGTAGGCAGGCGAGATTTTTGCTTTGCCCGTTTCTTCTTCGTGACCTTGCAATCTCATCTGCCTTGCACACTCAAGGCGAAGCTGCACTTCGGCATAGGTGTGAATCGCATTGTCAATACAGCCGTGACAAGGAGCATAACAACCTGTCATACCGCTGTTGGCAGCGTTGACGATGGCGTCACAGCGCAGGGTAGTAATATCGCCCTGCCATAGATAAA
>JAFLSJ010000019.1 GCA_022511005.1 Ruminococcus sp. | reverse complement strand
CCTTTCTGCGGTATGGCGCTCGTCTGACACAAAATCTGCTCTAAAATCTTATCTCATTTTTAATTAGTGTTTAGTAAAAAGCACTTTGGTAATTCCAAGGTGCTTTTTTAATATAAAGAATTTATTAAATTTAGAATTAGCAAAGTCCTGACAATGGGACATATCAAATTTTTACGAACAAATGTTCTAAAAACTATTGAAAAAGTGAAATTTATCTGCTAAAATTAAATTACAGACTTGAGGCCCCGCAGGTTTGTACGAAAGATCACAGCATTATATAGGGAAGGAATGATAAGATGAATGATATAAAAACAGTAAGCTATTTTGATATGGCGGAAGAATATTTTAAATCGGCAGAGAATTTACAAAGGCTAATAGAAAAACTAAAGTCAAATAATGAACTTAAGGCAAAAAATCCAAAGGAATACAACTCAAATCTTTCACAAGTGCGTGCAATTTACTCAGACTGTATGCAAACAGGAAATCTTTTGAGAGAAAGGGCAGAAAGGTACGAAATTGCGTAATACTTTAGTTAATTTTAATGACGAAAATAAAGACTATCTATATTATGAATTTTATAAAAGAAATCAGGGAAAAACCCATAATCCTAAAAATTCAATGCTGAAATTTATTGCAAAAACTGCTGAAATCACACTTACAGAAAAGCAAAAAATGT
This sequence comes from Ruminococcus sp., assembly GCA_022511005.1. Lineage (GTDB taxonomy): Bacteria > Bacillota > Clostridia > Oscillospirales > Acutalibacteraceae > Ruminococcoides. The sequence continues at coordinate 26,566 of JAFLSJ010000019.1, read as the reverse complement.
ATTTCAACGAATTTTTCATAAACGGAAAAACAGTGAATCAAATAGCATTGGAAATAGGCAGAGATAAATCAACAGTATCTCGTCAGATTACCAGAGTAAAACAAAAACTTAAATCTTTAACACCATTGTATTTTAATTAAGCTACAATATAAAATTTAAAAATAAAACAAAAAATGTTTTTGGATATTTTGTAAAAATTTAAATCTAAATCTCCTAAAATAAGTAAGACCGACTTGCATAAATGTAAGCCGGTCTTATTATATATAAACATAATTATAAACTGAAATCTTCGGGAGAAAACTGCTGTAGAGCGGGGGAGGTCTTAGGAATCCTTTTTAATGGATTATATTCAAACTTTTTACATTTTTCATTAATAATTTCCTTGTTTTTAGTGCAAACAAAGGTTTTATTTTCAAACTTTGCAAGTTCACAGTATTCACAGCTTGGTTTAATATTGTTTCCGAAAAGTTTTTTCATAATTACACCTCACAAACCTATATAAATATTCTTGAAACTTAAGCCATAATATAGTAATATATTTCGGAAAGGAATGATTATTTTGACTTTTAAATCAAAAACAAATTCTCTCAATAATAAAGATACCATACCGTACTTAACATATAATTCTTTATCTGAAATAAATTTTATCAGTCACGCTTTTTCCACCCGTTTAGGAGGAGTGTCAGAGGGAATTTATTCCTCAATGAATATGGGGTTTAATCGAGGAGATGACCCTGATAATGTAACAGAAAATTATAAACGCTTTTGTAAAAGTGCAGGCTTTGAGTATGAAAGTCTTGTAGCCTCAGCACAGGATCATAATACTTTTGTAAGAGTAGTAACATCTGCCGATAAAGGAATCGGTATTTATAAGCCCCGAGATATGCAAAGCGTAGACGCTTTAGCAACAAACGAAAAGGGCGTTACATTAGTTACCTACTATGCTGATTGCACACCTTTATTTTTTGTAGATACAAAAAATAAAGCTATTGCACTTGCCCACGCAGGCTGGCGTGGGACAGCGGCAAAAATCGGCGCAAAAGTAATAGATACAATGGAGCAAAGCTTTGGCACAAATCCGTCTGATGTTGTTTGTGCAATCGGTCCTGCAATTTCAAAATGCTGTTATGAAGTTGATAAAGCCTGTGCAGACAATTTTCTGTCATTAAAAGATTTAAGTCCAAAGGATTTTGTAACAGAAAAAACGGACGGAAAATATATGCTTGATTTACTTGAAGCCAACCGACAAATATTAATAAGCAAAGGAATTAAAGCAGAAAACATAACAGTCAGCGACCTTTGCACCAACTGTAACAGTGACCTTTTATGGAGCCACCGTGCTACAAAAGGGCAGAGGGGTGTTATGTGTGCAATGATGTGCATTAAATAGTAATTAGAATTAAAAAATTAATCAGCTTGTTTTAATTTTATTGTTTTGAGCAAAGGGGACATTTTTAACGGTAAATTCTTTACCGTTTAAATAATTTAAAATCCCCGCATCTTCAGTAAAACTAAAAATCAGCTTGTAAGAATAAAGTGCCTGATATTTCATCTTATCAGGTGCTTTTTTATTTTCGGAATACTTGCTGTCACCGATTAAAGGATGTCCGATTGAAGCCATATGTGCTCTTATCTGATGAGTTCTTCCTGTTAAAAGTTCAATTTCAACAAGGCTTGTACCGTTTTTTTCGTCAAGTACATTATATAAAGTCTCTATTTTTTTACTTCCCTCAACCTGCTTGTTCAATACAGTTACCTTGTTTTTCTTTTCATCTTTAATAATATACCCCACAAGGCAGTCGCATTTTTTCTTTAAAATACCTTTTACAAGACAAAGATAAAACTTTTTAAGCTCACGGCTTTTCATTTTTGCGTTTAAAATTCTTAAAGCCTCTGCATTTTTAGCCGCAATAACAATACCGCCTGTGTTTCTGTCAATTCTGTTTACAAGTGCAGGGGTAAAGGAATTTTCATTTTCAGGGTCATATTCTTTTTTATCATATAGATAATGTAATACCCTTGATATAAGAGAGTCAAAGTGATATTTTTTATCAGGATGAACGATAAGTCCCGGCTTTTTGTCAATAAGTAATATATTTTCATCTTCATAAACAATATCAAATTTAGCAGGTGCTTTTAAAAATTCATATTCTTTTTCGTTATTAATGCTTTCAAAAAACTCATCTTTAATGTAAAAGGTTAAGATATCGCCCTCGCTCAGGAAAACTTCTTTTGAGCATTTTTTACCGTTCAATTTTATGTATTTGGTGCGGATATATTTATACATTAAGGATTTAGGCATAGTTTTAAATTTTTTCATTAAGAATTTGTCTAATCTTTGATTAGCGTCATTTTTCTTAATTTCTAAAGTTCTCATAAAATCACCTGTCGCTATTTATTATACCAGTAAATTTTAGTATATTCAACACAATCGCCTTAAAATATATAGTGTTTTCATTTTATAAAGGATTGTTATAAAAAAATTCAGGAAATATTTTATCACACATTTTATCAGATTAAATATTATGATAAAGGGTGATGATAATGAACAGCTGCAACTCGCTATTAAGAACAGCAGCGGCATTTGGTGCAGGACTGCTTACGGCAACCGTATTTCCCTGTGAATTTGTAGTGATAACTGCAGCGGTTACCATTGTTATTGTCTGTATAAAAAGCTGCAGGAGGTAAATATATGAAAGTAATACTTATAGAAAAACCGAAATTCATATCTTTTATTCTAAGAAAGCTCTATGGAATAAAAAAGGTAGAGCCGCTTCCTCAATAACATAATTAATGCCGGAGCGTATCTGAAAGGTGTCAATATGTTAAAAAACGGGGATTTTTTGCAAGATAAAAGTTTTAAGTTATACTGACATATTGTAAAAATTATATCTCAGAATTGCGAAGAAATCACCGTTTGTTGGGTTTGTTAGACACTTTTCAGATTCGTTGGTATAATGTTGGTTAGAATGTCTAAAAAATGATAGTACTTATGTCCCGTGGTGTTTATTGCATCACGGTTTTTTCTATAGGGAAATAAAAGTGTTTTTATAATCAAAATGCTTTGTCAATACAATATTATGCGCTAAAGTTATTGTAAAAAAATCTTGACGATGTGACGGTTAAGTGATAAACTATTAATGTAAATATATGGAAATTTAGCAGTTTATTTCTAATTTTGTAATAAAAAAGTGAAATATTCGCATTTTTTCATATAAAAATTAAAATTCTAAGGAGAAGACAATTATGAAAAACATTAAAAAAGTAAAAAAAATTCTTTCTCTTGCTTTAGTTTTAGCGATTTTGGCATGTTCTTGTGTTATCGCTTATGCCTATGAACCGACAGAGGTAAATGACTATTTAACATTAAGTAGGAAGGTGGATTCATTTGAATATGATCTTTATTATTATTTACAATTAACACCTTCTTCTTTTCCTCATTATTCAGAAACTTCTCATCAACGAATAAAAGATATTGTTGATGAAATAAGAACAGAAATGTATTCTTATGAGACTCCCGAGGAGTTTCAAGAGGCATCAGACCGTTTAGATGAAGTTGAAGCCGGTTTGTGTATTGGTTCTTATGATGTAAAAATACTTCTTGATTATTTAAAAACTGATGTTGAATCAGAAGGATATTATGATGAAGATACTATGAGTGAACTTAAAGACGTATATTCATCTGCTCAAACTGCGTATGACAGCGGAGATGAAGAAGCAATACATTCAGCATATATGGATTTAAGGAATGAATTTAATAAGCTGTGTTTATATAATAATGTTTCCGGGGATACAGATGGTGACGGGATCTTTACAGTTCGTGATATAACATATATGCAGTTGAATATTGCAGAGCTTGTGCCTGCTTTAACAACATCTCAAAAATTTGTATCTAATTTATGCCATTATTCAACAATAAAAGATATTACAGAATGGCAGTTAGATCTTGCAGGTTTATATGATAATAAGCAAATTAAAGCTGTAGAATTTAACTATAAAGAGGTGGAGGCACTTAAAAAATTAACACCTGATATGAGGCATTATCGTTTTATAGAAAATGAAAGTGAAAATTGGTTTTACACACAGGAGTTTTATGTATATTGGATGTGAAAATTAATAAAATTTTATTAGGAGAAGACAATTATGAAAAAATTGAAAATGACAGTATCTTGTATTTTAGCAATGGTTATGCTTGCGGTGTCTTCCGTGCCTGCATTTGCTGTAAATGATGATTTGGAAAGTAAAATATTCGAGTTGATGTTATATTGTGATAAATGTCAGAATGAGTATGGATTTGGTGAAACGGAACCGGGTGATATATATTTAGAATATACAGATACATCTAGAAACAATTTAATAAATGCCGTTGAAAATGCTGAAAATTTAATTAATTCATATTATGACGGTTTATCTATAACTGAGGATGATATTCAAAGTAAGTATCTTTCTATTCTTAATGCAGAAGATAATTTATGTGTGTCTAAAACAGAATTAGTTTTTTTAGTTGAATTTTGTCAATTAGAAAATAACGATAATAATTATTATAATAATTTAACTTGGAATGATTTTACACAAGCATTGAATTCTTCAATAAGCCTTCTTGATAACCAAAATTCATCTGATGAAGAAATAGATGACCAATATTGGAGTTTATTATATGCTTATAATGAGTTATGTGTTTCTAATCAGTTGGCAGGTGATTTTGATAACAATGGGGAAGTAAATATAATTGATGTTACAAAAATTCAATTAGCATTAGCTGATTTTGGAACAATTAACTCATCTCAAAAATATGTTTCTGCTACTGAATATTCTCTAACTATAACAATAAAAGACGCTACAAATATACAATTATATCTTGCAAATTTAAAAGATACGATTAATAGTGAAAATTTAAATTATTTAACAAATAATATTGACAATAAAGATTGGAGGATCAATCAATTATATTGTCAAGCGATGTATAATCGTTATTTTTTAATGTGAGGTGTGAATTGTGAAAAAATATATCAAAAATTCTTTAGCAATAATATTATCTCTTATTATAATAGCTAGCTTTTTTACTTTTTCGGTACAGGCAGAAGAAACCACCACTAATATTAATTATGGTGTTGAAACTGATGATGTTTATACACCTGAATTGCCTGAGCCTGAATCGGAGCCAAATTACACAACACTTAAGTCTTACGATCCTAGAAATACAAGTTTTACAACACAAGTTAAAGATCAACAAGGTCAAGGTACTTGTGGTATGTTTTCAACTAATGCTGTTTTTGAATTGGCTACATTAAAAAATACTGGGTTGAAATATAGTTATTCAGAAGAAGCTATGAGGTTAGTATTAAGTAATAAATTAGCTATTCACAATAATTTATCTAATTATAATGGATACTATTTGTACGGACCATCCGATGGAAGAAATATTGATAAAACTATTACTTACCTTACAAATAGAAATAATCCAATAATAAATTACAATTCAACTGATTGGATTGCACCAAACTTTACAAAAGATGTTCCTTATGTTAATACAAATTATAATGGAGTTAACTATTGGAATGAAAATATGGGTTCTTCCTATACTAATGGATATGTTTCCGGTGCAAAATATATTAATGAGGAAGAAATAAAAGATAGTATTTTAAATTATGGAAGTGTTTATGTAACTTATTACGCTGATCAAGTTAATGGTTTAAATAGATCTACAGGGGCATTTTTTAGTACAAAATCTACTATAAATCATGCGGTGGCAGTAGTTGGATGGAATGATAATTACTCCAAGAATAACTTTAAAACTGGAAATCAACCGAAAAATGATGGAGCTTGGCTAATAAAAAACAGTTGGGGTACTGATTTTGGTGAAAATGGTTATGGTTGGATCTCATATGAGGATACCTCATTTAATTATTATAATAATGCTATGGTAATAACAGATGTAGACAAAATGTCAAAAAATGAATACATGTTATCATATGACTTTATGCCTATGGGAGGAAAAAGAATATATAATGTTTCATCGAATAAAACTATTTATTATGCTAATGTTTATAATGTATCTAATTTGACAAATAGTTATGAGTCCATAAATAAAATTATGCTGTATTTAAGTGATATAGGTAGTTCTTATAGTGTATATATTACTCCTATTAGTAATAACGGTAGTTTACCAAATATATCTGCATTGGGTTCTCCTCTGGCATATGGAACCATAAGTAATGAAGGTTATGAAACAGTAGATTTGACCGAGTCATATAAAATTAGTACTTCAACAAATAAAATTGCAATAATTGTAAAAATAATATCAAGTAAAAATCAAATACAATTACCTATAGAGAGTACAAGTTCTAAATATATAGCATGGGCTAACGCCGGCGAAAGTTATGTATATTATAATAGTAAATGGTCAGATATAACCGGAGGAGAGGCGACCAATCAATATGGTAACTTCTGCATAAGACCAACACTTGTAAGAAGAACTTCTGTTACTCAAAGTTCTTCATTATCTTCAATTGAAATGGTATATCAGGGATCATCAATGTCTGTAGATCTTTATTTAAATGGTAATCAACTTTATTCTATAAAGAAAAACGGTACAACACTTCTTTATCAGGATAGTGATTTTACCATATCGGGAAACAGAGTTACATTTAATAAAACGTTTCTTGATAATTTAAGTAAAACATCCTCTACCAAAATAGTTTTTGAATTTACTGACGGCAATTCAAGGACATTAAAAATTTTACCTAAAGTAAAATTAGACTCTGTAATTATCAGTGGCAAGGTTGCTAAGGGTCAAACATTAAATACCAGAGTACTGAGTGTGTTAGGTGTTGCCAGTTCTTCTCATTTAACATATCAATGGCAATCATCTCTAAACGGAACAACGTGGACAAATATCAGCGGAGCAACAAACAGTATATATACTTTAACAAACAATGAATTCTTAAAATATATAAGAGTAAGAGTTTCTACAAAAGATAATTCAACATACTATTATTCAAGCACTGTACGTTCTGATCGCACATCTACAAAGGTTATAATTTTCGGTGATGTTGATTTAGACGGTGACGTTAATGTTAATGATGCTACAAAAATTCAATTATATTTAGCAAACTATACAACCCTTAACGCAGAACAGCTTTATGCAGCAGATGTAGACGGTGACGGAGACGTTAGTGCCAGAGATGTCACATATATTCAAAATTATGTTGCAAATTTAATTTCCAAATTCCCTGTTGAATAATAAATTAAAAACTTTAATATTGTTTATAAAACCGCAGAGTTTTCTGCGGTTTTATTTTTTACTGATAAAAGCGCCCTTATCCTTAGATTTTTATTTATCAAATTTTCAAATTTAGTCATAAACAAGTTCTCTCCATAATATATGTGTTATAGAAACAAAAGTTTAAAAGGAGAGAATAATATGGATTTTAACCTTGAACCACAAAACATTGGCACATCTTTGACATGCCTTGACAGTGTCAGTGAACAGGCAGTAGATTTAGATTTAACCCTGCCTGATTATTGTCCCGACATTGAAAAAATACTCAAATGCACATTAACTCCGCAGATTTTCAGCAGAAATCTTAACGGCGGTCAGCTTGTAATAGACGGGGCCTCAATAGTGCAGATTCTTTATGTAGATGCAGTTAAAAAGAACATCCGTTGCTGTGAGCAGACAATACCTTTTTCGGCGGCGTTTAATTTAAAGGAGCCTTCGGAAAATTATATTATACTTACCGATACAAAATCAGAATACATAAATTGCAGGGCCTTAAGTCCCAGAAAATTAGTTTTACACGGTGCATTTTCTCTGTATGCAAAAGTGCTTTCCAAAAAGTTTGAACAGATTTATTCTTCTTCTGAGGATGAATCATTGGAGGCTAAATCAGAGAAAATAACCTGTTTTGAGCTGTCAAGTCTTTGTCAGGAGCAGTTTTCCGTAAGCGAAGATATTTCTGTTGCCAATAAACCCAATGTAGAAGCTATTCTTAATAAAAAAGTAGCGGTAAATGTAACTGACACAAGAACGATTCCCGGAAAAATAATGGTTAACGGCGAAGTTAATTTAAAACTGCTTTATCTGTCAAATCTTGAAAACTGTGATGTAAACCAGCTTGATTATATGCTGCCTTTCAGTCAGGTAATAGATTGTGAAAGCGTAAATGAAGAAACAATTAACGATATAACCGTTCAAGTGCTTTCATTTGATGTACATCTTAAATCAGATATGCTTAGCGAAGCTCCGGTAATTTCACTTGACGTTAAGCTTTCTGCAAGCTTAGTAGGTTATAATAAGCTGGAAAAAGAGATAATAACAGACGCCTACTCAACCAAATATTTAACAGAGCTTGATTTTGTAACTCCAAATTTAATTGAAAGTTGCAATCCATTAAAGGAAACTGTAATGGAAAAATCAACTCTTGATTTAGGCGATGTAAAAATTACCAAAGTTATTGATTTATATAATGAAACCTGTATAGTTACCCCTGTTGTAACAGAGAACGGCTTAACCGTAACAGGTAAGGCAAATGTCTGCATACTTGCCTTTAATCAGGAAGATTTCCCAATTTATATTGAAAGAATGATGGAATTTGAACAACTGTTTGCCTTAACAGAAGATTTCAATTGTGTTTCAAATCCAAGTGCCTCAATTAAGAGTTTAAGTTATCGCTTAACTGATGACGATAAAATAGAAGTAAGATGTGAGGTTATGCTTAAGCTGGAGCTTAAAAATAATAGGCTTCATACCTGTGTGTCGAAAGTATTCTCACCTGAAGATAAAGAAATTACCCCAAGCGAATATGCTCTTACTCTATATTATGCGCAAAAAGGTGAAAAGCTTTGGGATATAGCAAAGCGGTATAACACAAAGCTGAATTTACTAACACAGGAAAATTCCCTTGATACAGAAGTTTTAGAGAATCCTGAAATGCTTCTGATACCAAGCGTTTAAGGAGGAAACACAATGGAACAAAAAAACGTATATCATGATATTTCACAAAGAACAAACGGAGATGTTTATATAGGAGTAGTAGGACCCGTAAGAACAGGTAAATCCACATTCATAAAAAGATTTATGGATACCTTGGTCATTCCCAATATAAATGACGATAACCTGCTTAACCGCACGGTAGATGAGCTTCCTCAATCCTCAGCAGGCAGAACTATAATGACAACTGAGCCTAAGTTTATTCCCGAGGAATCAATAGAAATTTCACTTTCAGATAATGCAAACCTCAACGTAAGAATGATAGACTGCGTAGGTTATGTTGTAAACAGCTCAATGGGGTATGTAGAAGACGATCAACCACGAATGGTAAAAACACCATGGAGTGAAGAAGAAATCCCCTTTGATCAAGCGGCGGAAATCGGAACTAAAAAGGTAATTACAGACCATAGTACAATCGGTTTAGTAATTACAACAGACGGTTCAATCAGCGACATTCCCAGAGAAGATTATAAGGAAGCAGAAGTAAGGGTAATAAACGAGCTTAAAGAAATCAATAAGCCCTTTATTGTGCTTCTCAATTGCCTTGAACCTCAGTCATCTTATTCCAGACAATTGTCAGCGGATTTAAGTGCAGAGTATCAGGTGCCAGTACTGCCTGTAAGCTGTCTGGAGTTAGACGAAAACGAAATCAAACGAATACTTGCTCAGCTTTTGTTTGAGTTTCCCATTAAAGAAATTCGAATTGATATTCCCAAATGGGTCGTATCACTTGAAAAAGACCATTGGCTCAAATCAGGAATATTTGATGTAATCAAATCATCTTCTCAAAAAATTGAAAAAATCCGTCAGGTGCAGGAGGTTATAACAAACCTTTTAAAATGTGAGTATATAGTTTCCTGTCAGATAGCTAACCTTAACTTAGGAAAAGGTCAGGCAACGTTCTCAATTATGATAGAGCCAAAGCTGTTTTATAAGGTTCTTTCAGAAAAAACAGGTATTGAGATTAATGATGAGGGAGAGCTGTTAAACTGTATTTGCTCACTTTCGAAAAAACAAGATGAATTTGATAAAATCGCACAGGCATACGAGCAGGTTCAGGCAACAGGCTACGGTATTGTAATGCCTTCAATTGAAGAACTTGAGCTTGAAGAACCGCAAATTATTAAGCAAAGCGGAAAATACGGAATCCGTCTTAAAGCAAGTGCGCCGTCAATTCATATGATGAAAATCCACACCAAAACAGAGGTAACACCGATTGTAGGCAGTGAACAGCAATCGCAGGAGCTTGTAAGCTATCTGTTAAAAGAATTTGAAGAAAACCCCGTAAAAATCTGGGAATCTAACATATTCGGCAAATCAGTTCACGAGCTTGTAAATGAAGGCTTGCATAATAAGCTGTATAGAATGCCTGCTGATGCTCGTGCAAAGGTAGGGGAGACAATAGAAAAAATTATAAACGACGGCTGTAACGGACTTATCTGCATAATTCTATAAATAACACAAATTTAAATTATACAAACGAAAAATTTTTTAAACTTCGTAGTCCCTTTTAATAAATAAATTCTTACAAGAAAAAAGAAATTTTTATAAAAAAGTTTTCCTCCCTCTGACGAGGGAGGTGTCTGTGGCAAAGCCACAGACGGAGGGAGAGACGATAAGAAAGTAAAAGTGTACAATTATATTTATTTTTTAGAAGAGATACTATAATAAAAGAATTATATAATTTAAAACTTTATATTTATTTTTCTCTCCCTCAGTCAGCTTACGCTGACAGCTCCCTCGTCAGAGGGAGCCTACAATTATATTAGAAAACATTTATATCAAATTATCAAGATGATAGTTAATAGATAGAATTACCAATCCGTTAATTATTTAACAAATTATTTATTAACATTCATTAAAAACTGGTTAAAATTCCAAAATAAAAAAACCCCCATATTTTTTGTTGAAATTATACATATCTTAAAGTATAATTTATTGTATAATGAAATAAATATGGGGGTGTTCCAATAATGGACGATTTTATGAGTAAAGTCACCACTTCGGCAACAATGCTTTTAACAGGCTTTACCGTAGTTTTCTCAGTATTAATACTGCTTATTTTAATTATTTATATCTACGGAACTGTAATTTCTAAAGCCCAGAAAAAAAGCAAAGAAGGCAAAAAGAAAAAGTCAAAAGCAAATCAGACTGAGGCACAAAGTACAACAGTACAGAATACTCCGTCAATACCTACTGCCAATGTTGCTCAAAGTAATGAAATTCCCGGCGAAATCGTTGCAGTTATTGCAGCCGCTGTTGATAGTATGTATGGTTCGAATACAAAAGTAAGAATTAAGAATATTAAAAAGTCCGGTGTAAGAAGTGCTTGGGCAAATGTCGGTATTCTTGATAATACAAGACCATTTTGATATAACGGTGTTTAAAAGTTTTTACAGAAAGGAATTTCAAATATGGAAATAATTGATGGATTTTTAAAAGCCGTTAACGGCGTTATTGCAAGCTCCGGTATCACAAGCTTACAATGGCAAAACTATGTAATGATCGGCGTTTCAATTATTCTTATGTATCTTGCAATACGTAAACAATATGAACCGCTTCTTCTTTTACCTATAGCATTCGGTATGCTTCTTGTAAACCTTTGCCCTGAAATTATGGCGGCTCAGGAAACTCATTTAATGACGGCAGAGGAATGTATAGCTGCTAAAGGCAGTATAGACGGTTATGCCACAACTATAATTGACGGTATAACTTATTATGATGTTCCCACATACGGCGGACTTCTTTATTACTTATATCAGGGCGTTAAACTTGGAATTTACCCACCGCTTATCTTCCTTGGTATAGGTGCAATGACAGACTTTGGTCCTTTAATTGCAAACCCAAAGAGCTTTATTCTCGGTGCTGCTGCACAGTTAGGTATTTTTATTACATTTATCGGCGCAATTTTCCTTGGCTTTACGGAAGCACAGGCAGGTGCAATCAGTATCATCGGCGGAGCAGACGGCCCCACAGCTATTTTTGTAACTTCAAAACTGGCTTCAGAATTATTGGGCTCAATTGCTATTGCGGCATATTCATATATGGCACTTGTACCTATTATTCAGCCCCCGATTATGAAAGCTCTCACAACAAAAAAAGAGCGTTCAGTAGTGATGTCACAGCTAAGACCTGTTTCAAAGCTTGAAAAAATAATGTTCCCTGTTATTGTAACAATTATTATTGCACTTCTATTACCTGATGCGGCTCCACTGGTAGGTATGTTGATGTTAGGTAACCTGTTTAAAGAAAGCGGTGTTGTAGACAGAATTTGCAAAACTGCTCAAAACGAACTTATGAATATTATTACGATATTCTTAGGAGTAACAGTCGGTGCAACAGCAACAGGAACAAACTTCCTGAAACCTGAAACACTGAAAATTATTGCATTAGGCTTAATTGCATTCTGCTTCGGCACAGCCTTCGGTGTTCTTTTTGGAAAGCTTATGTATAAGCTTACAGGCGGAAAGGTAAATCCACTTATCGGTTCAGCAGGTGTATCTGCTGTTCCTATGGCGGCACGTGTTTCACAAAAAGTCGGTCAGAAAGAGAATCCCTCAAACTATCTTCTCATGCATGCAATGGGTCCGAATGTTGCAGGAGTAATTGGTTCTGCAGTTGCAGCAGGTGTTCTTTTAAGTGTAATACCCCATTAATTAATGATAATTTAATTCAAAAATTATTAATAAAAACAAGAAAAGTCCTGTTTTTCGACAGGATTTTTCTTTTTGTTAATATTAATAGTATAATTCTATAAAAGAATAATATTTTTTCATAAGTTGTATATAATAATATATTAAGGAAAGTGGGGTATCACTTTATGACAAAGGATATTACAATTCAAAAAATATTCTTAATTCTTTTAAGGCACATAAAATTAATAATTTTAATTACAGTTATAGCTACATTACTTGCATATATTTATACAGCCTTTTATGTAACGCCTATTTATTCAGCCTCTGCAATAATACAGGTCAGTAACTATGACTATTCCCAGCTGGCAACTGAGGAAGAGACAACTCTAAATAGAGTTTATGTAAGCGACCTTACATCCTCGGCAACTCTTGCTGATTATTGTACGGTGCTGTTTTTAAATTCTCCCATAATGTCTGAAATTTTAGAGGGATGCAGTCTTAATATTACCAGTGAAAATGAGACTAACTTTTTAAGAGTAACAGTGTCAAGCAACGATCCTCAGAAAGCTGCCGAAGTTGCAAATTCAGTTACTAAAGCAGCTCCGGATCTATTTTTAGAATACTATAAAGCCGGAAGGATAGATACTCTTCGTCCGGCTGGTGTTCCAAAAACCCCGTCATCACCGAATGTGAGAACCAATGTATTATTAGGATTTGGCGGCGGTTTGATTATTGCTGTTTTACTGTCACTGTTTCTTGATCTTATAGATACTACAATTAAACCCGATGATGATTTGTTCAAAATTTACGGAATACCTGTTTTTGCAGAGATAGTTGATTTTGAGCGTGAGGAGAAGTAGTGTATGAAAATTAAGTTTAAAAGATACAGAAAAAATAATGACTCCCCTAAAGCGGTAATAAGTGAAACGAGTAAATTTGCAATTGTTGAGGCATATAAAACTGCAAGAACAAATATAATGTTTTCACTTTCAGCTTCTGAGAAAAAGAGCTTTGCGGTAACCAGTTTTTCAAAGGGCGACGGTAAAAGTACGGCTTCAACAAATCTTGCTATTTCCTTTTCAAAGTTAAATAAGAAGGTTATTTTAATTGATTGTGATTTAAGAAGACCGAATGTTCATAATATTTTAAAGTTAGAAAATTCGAGAGGTCTCTCGGATATTATAGGTAAAATGACAACCTTTGATGAAGCGGTTGTAAGGGATGTTATTCCGTCACTTGATATTTTAACATCAGGTACAATACCACCGAACCCCTCAGAATTAATTGGTTCGCCAGTTTTTGAAGATTTGATAAAACGAATTGAAAATGAGTATGACTATATAATTTTTGATACTCCGCCAATCGGAATAGTAGCCGATTCATTAATGCTTAAGAATTTAGTTGTAGGATATTTGGTTGTTATAAGAGAAAGAAATACAACTCATGGCGACGTTGAAAAGCTTATGGAAAACTTCAAGCTTGCAGACGGAAAGATTTTGGGCTTCTTGAAGGTTGGATGTAATCCAAAGGAAAGAAAGAGTTATAAGAAAGGCTATTATTACCAATATTATTAATATGTCAATGGGCTGTCACAAAAAGAATTAGGTTTTGAGACAGCCTTTATTGCTTATTAACGGCAGAATAAAATGTAAATGTTTTCGGTTAAGTTCGGCTCCCGCTGATGAGGGAGCTGTCAAAACGAAAGTTTTGACTGAGGGAGAGATAAGGTTAGCAGAAAGTTTAATAATATTAAATTTTAATTTGAAACCGTCAAAATCTTAGACTGTTACCACCCGTTATAGTAATAATAAAATCCTCTCAAAGCCTTGAAAACAAAGAATGTATCGCAGTTTGATCGCCTTAGCCCTTTATACGATTTTACACAAATTTACCCTTGTCCTCGCACCTTATAAGGGCAAAAACAAGGGTAGCATAATATGATAACAATCCATAACAAAGTGTGCAATCGGAGAACTGTGATATATGTGCAAATACATTCGCTTTTTCGGCGATCTCGCTTTTCAGGTAATTCACAATAAACGCGGCGGTCTCAGCCGTTGTCCCATTCTGCGTTGTCGATATATCCGAACGGATCTTCTTCGGCGATGGAACCCCAAATTGTACTGTTAAATTCATTTTTTAAAATAATTTCAAAAAAAGTGACGCAATCCGGGTAAATATACTTGATATTTTGTATTGATTGTGTTATAATACAGATATATACAAGGAGATGGCTTTTATGAATAAAGAAATTTACGAAGCTCCAGAAATGGAGATTGTGACGTTTGAGATGGCGGATGTGATTACCACCAGTAATGGTTGTACAGATAGTAATGTGCCAGATATGGGTGATTATCCGTGGCCTGGTACCTGCCGGACTTCGCTATTTATGTATCAGGATCTGTACTGTGGTGCCGATTCCACAGTTGCTGGTCACTGACTGGTATTGGTAATGGATAAAGTTACAGCCGACCTTCTTTGGTCGGCTGTTTTTTCGCGTAAAAGACGAACTCACGGCGCCTCTGTTCCCCGGCGCTCCGTATCGTTTCGGTATTCGTCCAGCATCTGTAGATGTATGTCTTTTTCCCGGTATTCCCGCTCCGGGACGGTACAAACATGACCGTTGGGACATTTCTTCAGAAGAACACACTGAGGATAGTTCAGGCAGTCGGAACACACAGAATCTGTCAACGGGAGATATTCTTTCCAGCTATCGATCATGGCGCTGTCACGGTCGGCGCTGTGGATCGATCCAAAGGTCTCCCCTTCCGCGAAACAAGGACAAAATCCAAGAGATCCATCTGGCAAGACAGTTACCGCACCGTCGTGGTCCGCCATGCAGGCGTTTATGTGTATATTCCGTGCAAGACTTTCTCTGCGGGGAAAGCCCAATTGTACGAGATGTTCCTGCACTTCCTTATATTTTTTAAACCTGTCGTCATTCCAGGGCAATTTCGCATCGGGTTGTCCCGGCTGAAATGAATCCGAATCACCCAATACACCCACATAAGCCACAAATTCTTCTCTGCCGCCGAACCGTTCCGCCAGTTGGTCTGCAAGACGCATCGCATCCTGCCAGTTTTCTTCGCTGATGTTCGACGTAATGTTCACCCGTATCCCGGCGTCCAGCAGGGCATTCACGTTGTCCAGCACCCGGCGGTAGGGACTGCCCTGGGGATTAACATAGGCTTTGCTGCGGTTATAAGTCTCTTCCGTGCCGTCCATGTTGATCTGGACTTTCTCCATACGCCAAAGCCCCTTCGCTTTTTGGATGACTGCCTCATCAAACAGATAGCCGTTGCTTACCATTACAGAATGAAAGGGAACTCCCGCGTCCGCAAGCCCCTGACAAACAATATCGATCGCCTCCGGATTGACCAACGGTTCTCCGCCGAACCACTCGAGTTTGACTTTATTCCCGCCGCAGTGCTCCGCGATATATTTTACCAGCTGCTCAGCGGTTTCGCGCGTCATGGTCTTCTTGTTCCGGACGTGCTGTTCATAGCAGTAGTAGCACCGGGCGTTGCAGTGGGTCGTGGTAAATATCTTATAAAATGTGATATACTTCAGGGGCTTGCTCATCGCCTTCGCGAAGGCGCGCAGATCGTCCGCGAGCTTCCGGTCGTCATGCCCCTCTGGCACAAGGAACCATTTGGCCAGCAGCTCCTCCGATTCCATCATTTCCTCCGCCTCCTCCGGCGAAAGCAGCAGCAACTCCAGCGTCATGCTGTTATAGAGCAGCAGACCGTCCTCCACGGGCTCCTGCGCGACATATTTGAACAGACGGTAGGTGACGCCCTCCCGTCTTTTTTGTTTGCCAAGAACCTGCGTCGCCAGCGTTGAGGCAGGGATGATCGTTTTCATAGGTCACTTTCTCCTTTATTTCTCTATATTTTTTACGGTACGGATTTCACTTGTTATACGTTTGTTTCTGAATAACACGCCGCGCACGATACGGTAAATCCAAAAGAATGGCAGCAATACCGGGTGTCGGTAGAAAAAGGGATGCGATGTCCTGCACCATTCACGCCCGGGAAATAAACGGGAGCAATAGTAACGCAGCTTCGTTCGATTGGAAACCGGCTTTCCGTCCGGCTGAAGCTTTTTTATGTTGTTCTTCACCCAGTTCTGCATAGTTCCGTGTGTGCCGCTGCGGGCGCAATACAAGAGCATTTCCGACTCCGGCTCGGTCAGTTCGGTCATGGAAACCGCTCTTGCCGTACCAAAAAGCTTCTCCGAAAGTGTGCGGCTCTGTTCTTCAAACTCTGCAATCCCCAAGGCGTCCAGTTCAGACTGCATGTATTCCCGGTCCCATGCGCTTCCTTTCGCCCGGTTCAGGACATAACTATCCACAAGCATACGCAGACCGTTTCCTTCGCTTTGATAATGCTTGTAAGCATGGGCAGTCATATAAATAGAAAAGTCTTCATCAGTAAAGTGCAAAGCATACGGATTTGCCGGATCGGCAATCAGCTTTTTTCTGACGTCGGCATTATACGCCGCCCAAGCGGGACCGTTTGATGACCCGAACAGCGCTGTATGCATTTCAAAGTTATAAATCGGCGGTTTATGATATGTATCATGGGGTCCCTTGCCGATACTCTTTGTTTTGTACCCCCGCTTGACCATGATTTCTTTTAGCTGAAATTGAAACGCGGCATCATAGAGAATGTCATTATCGACCATCTGACGCATGCCAAACTTGGGATAGAATTCTTTTAGGACACTTCCTTTCAGCGGCATATACCAAATGCCCGCCTGATCCATTTCGTGCAAGATCTGCGCTCGCTCTGCATCCAGCAATATATTTTTGCGAATGGCTTTGTTCTTAGCATCCTTCCAGCGCTTTACAATTTCAGGGTCTGCATTTTCAAAAATAGCAGTTGCTTCCAGAGCTATGCAGATCATAGCAGTTAAAGACTGCGCGCTTGCCAACTTATAAAGAGCGGTTAAATCAAGGTTTTCTAATTTTTCATCGTCCGGCGTAACGTCGTGCAGGGCGCAAGCAATCAGATACAGCATCTGCTCTATTAACTTATCCATCATAGTTTCCTTTTGATTCTCCTCGGCAGCGCTTTCAGCCACAAAATCATGGCGCGAATGAAAAAGAGGTCGCACCACAAATGCACATACAATCGATACTTCCAATTTGTCACAGAAATGGTCTTATCATCACGGATGACGGCGGTCAGGATGCCGATCACATGACGGTCCGTGACGCCCGTTTCTCTCTGCCAGCGATTGTCTCCGCAAAGGACATAGTCGTTCCCACGTACCTTCAGAATCCGGTGCAGGACATATTGCCCACTGTCCCGCTTATAAAGCGGCACATCGTATTTTTTCAGCCGGCCCGCCGGCTTGCGGCTAATGATAAGCAGATCCTTCCCCTGTCGGAGCAGGGGCATCATGCTATCGCCCACATTTGTATAGATCAGCCACCCATGCTTTGCGATTTCGGCTTCAAATGTGCTGTTTCCGTCATTCATCCAGTGCCCCGATGCTTCTCAGCTTGTCAAGAATTGCCTCCACATTGCGTTCGATCACATCTTTCGGAGCATCGTATTTCTCGACCATAGCATCCACGATTTTTTCCTTTGTGGTTTCTCCTTTCAAACAGTCCACGATAAAAGCGGCTGTTTTGTTGGAGCGGACCAGTCCTCCAAAGTCGGTATCCCCGGCAGCGACCATGACCTGCTGATCTCCCATCTCATGGGTAATAAATCCGTTCTTTAATTTCATTTTGGCTCATTCCTTTCGTTCATTCCATTGTAAGCGATCTGTGCAGCTTCCGGCTCCATGTTGCATCCCATTCGATAGAGCTTTACACTGCTTCCTAATCTCTCTATTAAAGAGAGAGTTTTTTTCATTGCTACAGGATCAGAAGGGCGATAGCAATGCTGCATTAGCATTGGCAATGCGTCGCTTTGCGTAATTGGTTCGATATAATTTATCTCGCTCCGTTCCAAAATACAAATTGCCTTTAACGGTGCGGAAGTATTGGTGCTTAAATGATGCTTCCCGTCCCACGGTGTTCCGTAAGCAAGGACACCTCTGTCTGTCATTTTAAGAAAAGGTTTGTCATCATTGATCATCACGGCGCGCTGCCCGAAAAGCTTCCGCCAAAGCCGTGCATGGGTGCTTTTCCCGGTGCCGCTTGGGGCGGTGAACAGATACGCTTTATGATCTACGGCGATGGCAGAGCCGTGGAAGAGAAGTGTTTCATGATCGATCAGATATTCGGCAATTTTTCGATAGATCGCGAGCGACTCAAGATAATCGAGAGAATATCCCCCTGTCTGTTCCTGCAATATTTCATCATCCGTTACAGAAATCAAAATCCCAGAGCGTTCATTACTATAATATTTTTTACACAATTTATAAACGTAATTATACTTATTTTCAATGTTGAAATTATGATTTGCTAATCTTATAGAAAACATATTAAATCCTTTTGATAATCAAAGGACGCACAATTAGATACATTGTGCGTCCCAAGAGATAGTTTCATAAACCTACAGATTAAACTATAAAACCCTCCGATCCAACACACTCTTCTGGAGGATCAGGAATAATATCACTAGTAGCAATGACATCGTCTGTGTCAAACTGAACAATTTCCATCTCAGGTGATTCATATATTTCCTTTTCCACAATACACATCACCTTATAATAGATACAGAAATAGTATAGCACAATAATAGAAAATGTCAAGTTGTTCTTATTGTTTTTATGCCCGTAAATTCTCATAAATCTTGCTGATGATATGTAGGGGGGTACTACCGCTTTTATGTAGAAGATGTGCAGGAACTGCTGGGACACGCTGATGTCAGTACCACAGTCCTCTTTTCTTTATTTAATGAAAAATAAATGAGATAAGTATATCTACTGTATAATCAAAAGTAAAAAAAATTACATATTTTGTACATTTTGCAGGATTTTCAAAAAACACTTGCAATTATTTGCATATCATATTAAAATAGAGAAGAAATTGTAAAAAATTTGAATATTTTTTTTGGGGTGACATCAAAATGAATTATTTAAATGCCGATAAAGTACAGCTTGAAAAAGAATATGAACTTTTATCAAAGCAGTATGAAGATGTAAAGGGAAAGGGCTTAAAGCTCAATATGGCAAGAGGTAAGCCGGGTAATGACCAGCTTGAAATTTCCAAGGAAATGTTAAATGTTATTAACAGTGCCGCAACTTGTATTGCAGATGACGGAACAGATTGCAGAAACTACGGTAATCTTGAAGGTATAACAGAGAGCAGAGAATTATTTGCACAAATACTTCAGGTAGAACCATCAATGGTAATGGTGGGAGGCAACTCCAGCCTTAATATGATGTTTGACTCAATCGCAACCATGATGACAACTTCTGTAGTAGAGGGCGAAAAGCCATGGTATGAGGTTAAGGACAGAAAATTCCTTTGTCCCGTGCCGGGATATGACAGACATTTCAGCATAACCGAATATTTTGGTTTTGAAATGATAACAGTACCAATGACAGAACAAGGTCCTGATATGGATGTTGTAGAAAAGCTGGTTGAAAGCGACAGCTCAATCAAAGGAATGTGGTGCGTTCCGAAATATTCAAACCCTCAGGGTATCACATACAGTGATGAAACAGTAAAAAGAATTGCGGCATTAAAGCCAAAGGCAAAAGATTTCCGTGTAATATGGGATAATGCATACGCTGTACATGATGTTACAGATACACCTGATACACTTCTCAATATTATGGATGAATGTAAAAAGACAGGTAATGAGGATTTACCGGTTCTTTTCTGTTCAACCTCAAAAATTACATTCCCCGGTTCAGGTGTTGCGGCAATGGCAGCGTCTGAGAATAATATGAAAGTATTTCTGAATAAATACAAATTCCAGACAATCGGCTTTGATAAAATGAATATGCACCGTCATATGTTGTTCTTTAAAGATTATAACGGTGTTTTAGAGCATATGAAAAAACATAAAGAAATTTTAAAACCAAAGTTTGAAATGGTAATTTCAAAGCTTGAGAAACAGGTTCAGGAAACAGGTGTTGCTACCTGGGCAAATCCAAACGGCGGTTACTTTGTAAGCGTAGATGTTTTAGAAGGAACTGCTGACAGAGTAGTAGGGCTTTGTAAAGAGGCAGGCGTTGTATTAACGGGAGCAGGAGCAACTTATCCATACGGCAAAGACCCGAAAAATTCAAATATAAGAATTGCACCGTCATATCCGCCTGTAAACGAGCTTGCAGACGCAATGGATGTTTTCTGTGTATGTACAAAGCTTGCAGCATCAGAAAAGCTTTTAAATAAAATATAATTTGCTTTACAATTGATGGGGCTGTATCAAAACAAATTAAGTTTTGATACAGCCCCTACTACTTTGTAACGACAGATTAATATATAAATGTATTCAGTTAAATTCGGCTTCCTCTGACGAGGGAGCTGTCAGCGTAAGCTGACTGAGGGAGAGATATTTGACAATTCCGGCTTTTTTGTAATAAAAGTTGTAATTTAAAAGCGTTTTCTCTCCCTCCGCCTGCGGCAAAGCCGCATCCACCTCCCTCATCAGAGGGAGGCAGTCTTTTTCAGAAAAGTTTCTTTTTATCTGTCATAAAACGACAATATAATTCCAAATTGGAAAATAAGGTAAATTAAATATCAAAAATTACCATTGAAATTTGTTTAAAAGCACTATTTTTAATGATATTTCTGTTAAAAATCTATTATTCCATTGACATTTTAGTAAAAAAAATTTATAATAACTCTGTTATGCTTTACATAATGTATTTTTATATATTTTTGTAACAGCTCAAAAAATATTCGGAGGTCTAAGGCATGAAAAGAATTCCAAAGCCTGTATTCTTCATTGTGGCCTTGCTTATCCTTGCGTTTGCAGCAACATCAATATTTGGTGTTTCATATTATGTAGGTGATAATAAGCAAACAATTATCAAGGGCTTAGGCGACATCAGATGGGGAATAGATATCAGGGGCGGTGTAGAGGCAACATTTAAGCCTGCCGGAGATTACAACGCAACTGATCAACAGTTAGATTCAGCAAAAGCTATTATTGAAAACCGTATGATTTCAGAGGGTATTACAGATTATGAATTATACGCTGACTATAATTCAGACCGTATAATCGTTCGTTTCCCATGGAAAGACGGTGAAACAGAACAAGATCCTGCTGCTGCTATTGAAGAAATATCATCAACAGCACAGCTTACATTCCGTCCGGGACAGGAATATACCGACGTAGAATTAGGTTCAGACGGAAGCTATGTATATAAAACTCCTAAAGGCGATACAGAAACAATTCTTATGGACGGTTCAGCTGTCGACTCCGCACAGGCAGGAGTAATCACTAATAATTCAGGCTCAAGTTCCACAACAGGCGGTTCACAGTATGTTGTAAATCTGACATTAAATAGTGAAGGTGCTGAAAAGTTTGCGGAAATAACATCAGAGTATAACGGACAAACAGTATCAATCTGGATGGACGAGGTAATGCTTTCCGCACCGACTGTACAAACTGTAATTTCAGACGGAAAAGCACAGATTACCGGTAACTTTACTGCCGAAGAGGCAACAAGCCTTGCAAACAAAATCAATGCTGGTGCATTGCCGTTCCAGCTTGAAACAGTATCATCAGGCTCAATCAGCTCTACACTGGGTTCAAACTCATTAACAGCAATGGCATATGCAGGTGTAATAGCATTAATTCTTATTGCACTGTTTATGATTGTTATGTATCGTTTACCGGGCTTAATTGCAGTAGTTGCACTTTTAGGTCAGGTTGGACTTTCAGTAGCAGCAATTTCAGGCTACTTTACAGTATTGCCGTCATTTACAATGACACTCCCCGGTATTGCAGGTCTTATCCTTTCAATCGGTATGGGTGTTGACGCCAATGTTATTACAGCAGAGCGTATAAAAGAAGAAATGATTTCAGGCAGAACCATGGACGGAGCATTAGATAGAGGTACAAAACACAGCTTGTCAGCTATTATCGACGGTAATATGACAATTATAATCGTATCTATTATCCTGCTTCTGGTATTCGGTCCTTCAAATATCCTTTCATGGCTGTTTGGCGCATCAACAACAGGTACCATCTACTCATTCGGTTACACACTGTTAATGGGTGTAATTTCAAACTTTATTATGGGCGTATTCTTCTCACGTATTATGCTTAAGAGCTCAGCAGGCTTTAAGTTCTTACGCCACAAATGGTTGTATGGAGGTGCTAAAGGTGAGTAATGATAAAACAAATGCTGTAACAGAAAATCAGATTACAGTCAACAGCAAAAAGCCTATTGATTTTATCGGAAAAAGAAAAATTTTCTTTGGCATTTCAATTGCAATTATATTAATCGGTATAATTTGTAACTTTGTTTTCGGAACAAACCTTGACATTCAGTTTTCAGGCGGCGCAATGATTAAGTACAGCTATACAGGCGAGCTTGATACTGAACAAATGAAAAACTTAATTCAAAGTGAAACACCTGATAATCAGGTTTCATTTGCAATTACACAGAGCATTATGGATTCCACAGCGGATTTAAATGCATATACTGTAACAGTTCAATTTTCAGGAAATAATGCTGTAAGTACAGATTTACAGTCAAGCTTAACCTCAAAGCTTCAGAATGAATTTCCTGATAATAATTTTAAATATCTTGAGTCAAACTCAGTTGACTCAACAATGGGCTTTAGCTTCCTGCTTAAATGTTTGGCAGCAGTTGCCCTTGCAAGTATCCTGATGGTTATTTATGTAACACTCAGATTTAAGAAGATCGGCGGTTTCTCAGCAGGTGTTATGGGTCTTGTTGCATTGTTCCACGATGTAGCAATGATTTATTTCCTGTATGTGATTTTCCGTATGCCTATTGATAGTAACTTTATCGCTGTTGTTCTTATGATTCTCGGTTACTCTCTTAACGATACAATCGTTGTATATGACCGTGTAAGAGAAGAAAAGAAACGTATGGGATATAAAGCAGATATTGCAGATGTATTTAATGTAAGCTGTACAAAAGTTATGAGAAGATCAATTATAACTTCAATTACAACTCTTGCGGCAATAGGTGTTGTATATGTTGTTGCAACAATTTACGGTATCACATCTGTTCAGGGCTTTGCTCTTCCAATGATGATTGGTATTATCTCAGGTTGTTATTCTTCATTGTGTATTGCAGGTCCGTTATGGGTAACATGGCAAAAGCACAAAGCAAAAACCGGTAAATAATAAGATTTATGTATAAAAGGGGCGTACTCCGGTACGCCTCTTTTTTAAAAATTAGGAGGAAATATGAAAAAACTGATTGCTTCATTTTTCGTGATAATAATGATGTTATCACTTGCTTCCTGTAATTCCGAAGTTAAGACAATGAGTAAGGAAGAGGGTAAACTAAATATTGTAGCAACAATTTTTCCATATTATGATTTTGTAAGAAATATCACAGGCGATAAGGCGAATGTAAGAATGCTTTTATCTCCGGGAGTGGAGCCTCATCATTATGAACCCTCACCGTCCGATATAATAGATATAAATAATTCAGACTTGTTTATATATACAGGCGGTGAAAGCGATGAGTGGGCGGAGTCAATAGTTGAAAGCTTAGATACAGATGTAAAGGTATTAAAGCTTATAGACTTGGTAAAAACATATAACGAAGAAGAAACAGATAAAACGGTAGGGGAGGAAACAGACGAACATATCTGGACCTCACCCCAAAATGCAATTGAAATTACAAAAATTATTTCTCAGGAAATAATTTTACTTGATAAAAACAACAGCGAGTATTTTGCTGAAAATTCAGAAAAATATTTGACTGAGTTATCAGAGCTTGATAATGAATTAAGAAATATAACAGAAAAAGCAAAAAGAAATAAAATTGTATTCGGAGACAGATTTCCGATTCTATATTTTGTAAAAGAATATAATTTAGATTACGAATGTGCTTTTCCAGGTTGCAGTTCAGAAACAGAGCCGGGAATTGCTACTGTTAATCATTTAATAGATGTAGTAAAAGAAGAAAAAATCCCTGTGGTATTTTACCTTGATTTTTCAAATCAGGCAGTTGCAACATTGTTGTGTGAGGATTCAAACGCAAAACCAATGGTTTTTCATTCCTGTCACAATATAACACAGGAGAATTTTAACAACGGCGAAACATATATTTCTTTGATGAAACAAAATGCACAGGCAGTAGAGGAGGCTTTAAATTAATGTCTTTAATTAAATTTGCTGATGTGTCAATTGGCTATGAAGGAGTAAATGTTCTTTCAAATCTAAGCTTTGAAATTAATACAGGCGATTACCTTTGTATAGTTGGAGAAAATGGTTCGGGAAAAACAACACTCATGAAAAGTATGCTTGGATTGATTTCTCCAATAAGCGGAACAATCAGCTATGATGACGGCTTAAAGCAAAATCATATAGGTTATCTTCCTCAACAAAGTAAAGTACAAAAGGATTTTCCTGCCTCAGTTTATGAGGTAGTTTTATCTGGATGTCTATCAAAAACCTATTCACCCTTTTATTCAAAGGCACAGAAGAAAACTACACTTGATAATATGCAGAAAACAGGTATTGCAGATTTAAAAAATAAATGCTTTAGAGAGCTTTCGGGAGGTCAGCAACAGAGAGTATTACTGGCAAGAGCCCTGTGTTCAACAGAAAAGCTTTTAATACTTGATGAACCTATAACAGGTCTTGACCCCATAGCCGCACAGGAGTTTTATACACTTATAAAACAGCTTAATCATATTAACGGCATAACAGTTATAATGGTGACTCATGATGTAAACGCCGCTATAATTAATGCTTCACATATTTTACATTTAGGAAAAGATGCCTGCTTTTATGGTTCAACACATACTTATCTTCACTCTGAAATAGGAAAAGGCTTTTTGGTAACCGACTGTCCTTGTGAAAATTGTAAGAGGAATCATAGTGGAGGTGCTTGAAATGATAGTAGAAATGTTTTCATATAATTTTATCATCAGAGCATTTGTTGTGGGTGTTCTGGTTTCACTTTGTGCCGCTCTTTTGGGAGTGACTCTTGTTCTGAAACGCTATTCGATGATTGGTGACGGTCTCTCTCATGTGGGCTTTGGCGCATTGGCAGTTGCAGCGGCATTAAATGTTGCACCTTTGGAGGTAGCCGTTCCTGTTATAATAATTGCAGCATTCTTCTTGCTGAGAATATCTGAGAACAGTAAAATAAACGGTGATGCCGCAATTGCCATAATTTCAAGTACAGCACTTGCTATCGGTGTATTTACGGCAAGTCTTTCAGGACTTAATACAGATTTAAACAGCTATCTATTCGGAAGTATTCTTGCAACCTCAAACAGTGATGCAATTATGTGTGTTGTTTTGGCAGTAATCGTAATTGTAATGTATTTTATTTTCTATAACAGAATATTCGCAGTCACTTTTGATGAGGGTTTTGCAAAGGCAACAGGACTTAAACCTTCTATATATAATATGGTAATAGCGTTGTTGACAGCGCTTACAATTGTTATTGGTATGAGAATAATGGGAACTCTTTTGATTTCAGCATTGATAATTTTCCCTGCAATTACGTCAATGAGACTTTGTAAAAGATTTAAGTCTGTAATAATATGTTCAGGTGTTTTGTCTGTGATATGCTTTTTTGCAGGTATGTTAATATCTTATAATTATGATACCCCTACAGGTGCAAGCGTAGTTTTAACAAACTGTGGTGCGTTTCTTGTGTTCTGGTTAATTTCAATAATCAAGGTCAAGATAACAAAATCAAAAACAATAAAACAAACGAATATTTCAAGATAAATAGGTTAAAAAGTTAAAGAGGTCGGCTTAAATCAGCCGTCCTCTTTACTTTTTTGAAAACAAAATTAAAAGTTTTTGCGTCGCTTTTTTCAAAAAGCGACCGAGGATCAAAGGGCGAGTAG
>JAFLSJ010000018.1 GCA_022511005.1 Ruminococcus sp. | reverse complement strand
GGCTCGAACCTGTGACCCCCTGCTTGTAAGGCAGATGCTCTCCCAGCTGAGCTAAGCTCCCATTTGGCTTCGCTGTTCATCAGCGACGGGTATTATAATACTATATTAATTAAAGAATGTCAATACTTTTTTGAAAAATTTTTAAATTTTTTTATTTTTCAAAATTTCTTGCAATTCTTCTTTGTTGAATACGTATTTTTTATTACAAAAATGACAGTCTGCCTCTGCCTTGCCGTCCTGCTCTATAATGTCTGTAAGTTCTTCTGCACTTAAGCTTTGTAATGCATTCTCAACTCTTTGTCTTGAGCAAGTGCATACATAGTTTATTTTATTTTCATCTAAAACCTCAACCTCAAAGCCTTCAAGCGCCTTTTTGCAGATATCTTCAACGCTCATTCCTTTTGCAAGCATTGTGGTCATCGGCTCTAAAGCCTCTGCATTCTTTTCAAGCCTTGAAATTGTTTCTTCATCTGCTCCCGGTAAAAGCTGAACCAAAAGTCCGCCTGCAAGCAAAACCTCTCCGTCTGCTTTATCAAGCAATACTCCTAAGGAGCAAACTGTGGGAATCTGCTCACTTGTTGCATAATAGCTTGCAATATCTTTGGCAATTTCTCCGCTTACAATGGGAACCTGACCGATGTACGGGTCTCCGCTTCCGTAATCACGCATTACGTTAAGTATTCCGTTTTTGCCCACGGCTTTGGCTACATTAATCTTTCCGTTATTATAATATTCAGTCGGGCAATTTGCGTTACCCACATATCCTCTTACATTACCCTTGCTGTCTGAAACTGCCATTACAACGCCTAAAGGACCGTCTGCACTTATACGCAAGTTCATAGTAGCGTCCTGTTGCTTTAATAAATCACCCATAATTGAGGCGGCACATAAAAGCCTTCCCAAAGCGGCAGTGGCAGAAGAGGAAAGCTTATGAAGTTTTTTAGCTGTAAATACAATATCCGACGCATCAACGGCAACAGCCATAATTCCGCCGTCAGAAGTTATACAACGAATAATTTTATCCATTTTAAATCAATCCAATCATATTTTACGAGCAACATAAATTACTCTTTGTTCATCTTCCTTTGGTTTTTCAAAGGTCATATCTCCGTAATAGGCAACAAGCTCAAAGCCCGCTTCGTTAAGCATATTAATAATTTCCATATGTGAATATGCTCTCTCGAAGAAGCTTTCACTTGTTCTAATATATTTTCCTGTTTGATCTTCTTCAAAAAAATCAAGAAAAATTTCAACTGTATCATTTTCCAATAAAGTATTCTGCCAAACGCAAAAAACCTCATCAGTATCATATACAAATGTATTATCAGCCAGTATTTCTCTATGCTTATAAGGGGTATTAACATCAAAAAGAAAATATCCTGACTTTCTCAAAAATTTTGAAACGCTCTTAAATGTGTTTAAAACATCTTTTTCAGAAGTCAAATGATTTATGCTGTCGAGAGTGCATATACAGGTATCAATTTCTCCGTATAAATCAAGGCTTTGCATTTCCTGACATAAAAACAGAATGTTTTTTTCTGCCTGTGAAGCTTTAAACTGTGCCTGACAAAGCATATCCTCTGATGCATCCACTCCGAAAACATCAACATTATTCTTTGCAAGTTCTAAGGTAAGGCTTCCTGTTCCGCAGGCAAGGTCAAGGGTTTTGCCTGTATTATGATTTAAATTCCTGAAAATATCAAGAATATACTTACATCTATCCTTATAATTTACATTTTCAGTAAGACCGTCATAGAACTCTGCAAAAGAAATGTATGACTCCATTACTTTTTACCTTCTTTAATTTTTTTGAAAACCATATCGTAACCGTCACTTCCGTAAATTAAGGAACGGTTCACACGGCTGATAGTTGCAGTAGATGCGCCTGTTTTCTTAACAATTTCGCTGTAAACCTGCTTTTCCGAAAGCATTTTTGCAACCTCAAACCTTTGTGACATAGCCTTAAGCTCAGGTACTGTGCAAAGGTCTTCAAAAAACTTGTAACAGTCCTCAATACTGTCCAGTGCAAGAATTGCCTCAAATAAATGGTCTGTGTGTTCGTCTTTAATTTTTGAGTTCATAAAAATCCCCCATCGCAAATCTAATTTCACGATTTAACGTAATAAAATATTAACATAAAAAAAAGAAAAAGTAAACAATAACCTTGCTGTTGTTTTATATACTTATTAATAATTTTTAAAAAATTTATTTACTGCGTATAAGATTATTTAAAAAAGCCCGGTTTAAACCGAGCTTTTAATTAAATACTTTTCTTAATCTGTACTAACGCACCCTTTTCGATTCGACTGACCTGTGCCTGAGAAATTCCGATTTCTTCTGCTACCTCCATTTGAGTTTTTCCCTGAAAAAATCTCATTGCAAGTATTTTCTTTTCTCTTTGTGATAAATTGTTCATAGCTTCTTTTATTACAATTTCATCAAGCCAATCTGAATCATCACAGGCATCTCCTACCTGATCCATAACATAAACTGTATCGTTTCCGTCTGAAAATACAGGCTCATAAAGGGAAACAGGCTCTACGACCGCTTCAAGTGCTAAAACAACGGTTTCTTTAGGAACGTCCATAATTTTTGCAATTTGTTCGACAGACGGCTCTTCATTATTTTTATTTATAAGCTGTTCTTTAATCTGCATTGCGTGGTAAGCGGTATCCCTCATTGAACGGGAAACACGAATACTATTATTATCTCTTAAATATCTTCTCACTTCGCCGATAATCATAGGAACGCCGTAGGTAGAAAATTTAACATCAAGGGTAGGGTCAAAATTGTCTATTGCTTTAATGAGCCCTATTACCCCTACCTGAAATAAATCGTCGGGCTTTTCTCCTCGATTTGAAAACCTTTGAATTACAGACAAGACAAGCCTTAAATTACCGTTTATCATTTTATCTCTTGCCTGTTTTCTTTCTTTTTCGTTGCCGTTTTTTATAATCTGCAAAAGTTCTTTCTTTTCAGATTCTTTTAAAACCTTTAGCTGTGATGTATTTACTCCGCAAATTTCAACTTTACCGTACTGCAAAAAATAACCCCCAAATCAAGCAATTCTAAAAAAAGTATTGCCACCTTTGGGGGTTTAAATTCAAATTATTAAGTTTTTAATTTAAAATCAATTATTTACTTTCTCTTTTTCTGTAAATGAACAATGTGCCGATAGCCAAACATCCAACTACAACAAGAACAATAGTTGCAGGGAAAACCTCACCTGTATTTACAACTTTGTTTCCTACAAGAGCATTTGTAGGAACAGTAGGTGATTTTTGATTGTTTGTGCTATCCACTGTAGTAGAATTATTTGTTGCTGAATCCGGAGTAGAAACCTCACCGTCAGTTTCGTTATCTTGCGGATTTGTCGGAGTTGCTCCATCTGTATCATCTTTGAAAGTTAATTTTACAGTAAATTCAAAAGGAACTATTTCTCCATCATCAGTTATAACATCACCAAACGCATATAATTCACTGCTTATTTTATATTGTGCCACTAATGGATCAACATATACAGAATAACATTCAATGCTGTCGTCGCTGTAAACCTCTAATTCACCTGTTGCTTTATTTAACAAGGTAACTGACATACCTGTTTGGTCAACATCAAAGAAGTAACCCAGTAAACCCGGATAAAGCATTGAAGCCGGATAAGCACAATCTTCAAAAACATAAACATCTTCAGTTGGCGGAACACAACTTACAAATTCATAATCACTTTCATATTCCGGAAAATCATCTGAATCATCATAGAGATTTATGGTATATGTATCTGTGCATCCCATATACTCAACCTGAACAGTGTAATCACGGAAAAATTCTTCCTCCTCAAATGATGTAGGCATGTCTAAAACGGTAGCAGTACAATCATCAGGATTAACATATTCAGAACTTCCGTCGCTGTAAGTTGCTAAAATTTCTGCATCTTCAAGATCAAGGTAGATACAGAAGCTTGACAAAAAAACTGCTTCTAATTGTTCAAGGTCTTCAATTTCCAGTAAATCTTCCCATTGTTCATCTGTTAAATCAAAGTCTGTGTCATACATAAAAGAATATGAGGTTTTTGGAACATTCACAACCTTAATAGATGTTACGCCGCTGCGTAATTCATCAGGTGTAGCGTCCGCTGCAAAAGTTGTAATAGTACAACTGAATACGAGCAATACTGCAATCATTAATGTAAAAAACTTTTTCAAAATTTTTCCCTCCAAAAATAAAACTACAGTCATATACAAATATAACCAACTATATTATACCCATTTTTCGCTTATTGTCAACAATATTTGACAAATTATTTTGAATTTTATTCACAAAAAACAACACCCTAAAAAGTTTACGGTGTTGTTTGTATTTACTGTTATTCTTCTGTTGTGTCCGGCAAAAGAGAAAAATCTTCATCAAATGCGTTTGTTTTCTGAACATCTTTGAGTTTTCTCTGAATCTGCCTTGTGCGTACTCCCACAAGCTTATCAAGCTCTGTGTTTGCCTGATTTAATCTTTGCTGTGTCATAACGAGAACATCATTAAATTTATCAAATTCTGTTTTTACAGAGCCTAAAATCTTCCAGACCTCAACGCTTCTTTTCTGAACGGCAAGGGTTTTAAATCCCATTTGCAGGCTGTTTAACAGAGCCGCCATTGTGCTTGGTCCTGCAATATTAACCTTGTAATCCCTTTGCAAAACCTCTACCATACCCTGATTAACAACCTCGCTGTAAAGGCCCTCAAAGGGCAAAAACATAATCGCAAATTCGGTTGTATTTGGCGGGTCAATATATTTATCACGAATATCCTTTGCTTCATTTTTTATGGTATTAAGCAGTATTTTCATTGTTGTTTCAATCTGAGCTTTGTCGCCTGCTTCTACAGCATCTCTGTATGCTGAATAAGAATCTCCGGGAAATTTTGAATCTATAGGCAGATAAATAAAACTGTCGTCATCAGCAGGGAGCTTCACTGCAAATTCTACAACATTTCGTGAACCCTTTTTAGTAGGCACATTTTCTTCATACTGTTCGGGAGATAAAATCTCCATTAAAATTGAGCCAAGCTGAATTTCTCCTAAAATACCTCTTGTTTTTACATTAGATAAAACTTTTTTTAAGTCGCCTACGCCAACTGCAAGATTCTGCATTTCTCCCAGTCCCTTATACACCTGTTCCAGCCTGTCGTTCACAAGAGAAAAGGACTTATTCATTTTATCCTCAAGAGTTTTCTGGAGCTTTTCGTCAACGGTAACTCTCATTTTTTCAAGCTGTTTGTTGTTATCCTCCTGCATATATGAGAGCCTTGTTTCTACCGATTTTCTGATTAAATCAAGCTTTTGTTCGTTTTCAAGAGAAAACGTTTTTAGGCGTTCTTCAATCTGTCCCATTTTTTCACTTTGATTCTGAGAAAAATTCTGCTGATTTAAAGCTATCATATCTCCCATACTTTTTACACTTTGCTGGGTTGAGCTTGTTATCTCCTGTCGCAAAGCGCTTTGTTCATTTTGCAGGTCAACTTTGAGCCTATTAAGTGTTTGCTTTGTTTCTTCATTTGATTTTTGATTTTTAATAATAAACAATGAAAGTAAAACAATAAGCAAAACAACTGCCAGCCCTGCCAAAGCAGTTAATATAATTAATAAAGTATCATTCATAAATACAACTCCGAACATCAGTTTTATTTATGATAACACCCTGCAAAATTAATGTCAAATAACCTTATAATAAACACCAATTAAAAAACGGATATCTTTCAGGCAGATTTTTCGTCATACTGCGGTATGGCACTTGTCTGACACAAAATCTGCACTTAAATTTTATCTCGTTTTCAATTGGTGTTTAGTATTATGAAAAATTCGTCTCAATTCGCTTTTCGCAGTTTTCAGGAGAATATACAAAATGGTCTATATGTGTTTCTTCAGAATAATAAACAGGTTGCTGAGGATTATATGTATAATCAAAGGTATCAATTATAATCAACTTTATTTTCATTTTTGTAGGAATTATGCTCTTTATATAAACGCTTGCCTGCTGACCGACCTTAACGCCCTCTTTGCTTTCTGCAAGTCCTGCTAAATTGGGGCTTAATTCAACAAATGCACCGTAGCTTTCAACACTTCTTACAATTCCGGAAACGGTTTCTCCCACTACAAATTTATCTGCATTTTGCTGCCATGTTCCTAAAAGTTCTTTATGGCTTAAGCTGATTCTGCCGTTTTCTATGGATTTTATAACTGCCTTAATATCCATTCCCGGTGTAAAACGCTCTCTTGGGTGTTCAATTCTGGATACCGAAATTGTATCTATAGGCATAAGTGCGATTATTCCGCAACCGATATCTGCAAATGCACCGAAATTTTCAAGATGAGTAACTTTTGCGTCAACTACATCACCCTTTTCAAGCTTGCTGATATAGTTCTCCATACAAATTCTCTGAGCCTTTTCCCTTGATAAAATCGCATAAGTTCTGCCGTTTGAATCTTTTTCAAAGCCTGTTATTACAAAGCATACCGGTCTGTTTACTCTGGAGATGATAGCAATATCTCTTACAGTGCCGTCCTTAATTCCCACAGCGCCCTCTTCTCTTGGGATAATGCCTTTCATAACACCTAAATCTACAATCAGATTATGATTTAAATCGCATACTCTGGCTTTAGCCTCAATAATTTTCTGTTCTTCAAATGCCTCTCTCAGCAAAAACTCATTGTTTAAAATATTGATATTTTCAGAGTTTGAAATTAATCTGCCCTCAGGCAAGTAATCTTTCATTTTTATTCCTCCGCTTTTTGCATTATATTTACAAAATAATCATATGAGAAATTTTTAAAATTTATGCTTACAGGCTTTACATACTCGGAAATAGTATATTAAAACAAAATATACACAATAAACTTGCATTTTTTCTTAATTTATACTAAAATATATAGATAACCTGCGGGTTAATATAATTTATAAAAAAACTTTATTATAGAAAGGTTTTGATTAATGTGAGTTTAAGTAATTCTAAAAAAATTAACAGTATTTTACTTGCAGTAATTTTATGCGTATGCTCTGTATTTATATTCACCTCCTGCGGAGAATCACAAATTGCAGAAGAACGCCCCTCTGAATCTCAGACTTCAGACAGCGATAATCCGGTAGTTGCTGATTTGGAAAGTATGGGAATTGACCTGAAAGTAATGGGAATAAATCCGGAAGTTAATTTTGCAACTGACAAAGAGGCAGGCTTTCAGCTTGAAAAACCTACAAAAGGCGATACTATCGCAATCTTGCACACAAATATGGGCGATATAACTTGGAGATTTTTCCCCGATCAGGCTCCCAAAACAGTTACAAACTTTATTAATCTTGCAAAAGACGGAAAATATGATAACACAATCTTCCACAGAGTTATTGATAACTTTATGATTCAGGGCGGAGATTACGAAAATGCTAACGGTACAGGCGGAACAAGCTCATACGGAAGTTCATTTGAAGATGAATTCTGCGATAAGCTTTTGAATTTAAGAGGTTCTGTATCAATGGCTAATTCAGGTGCAGATACAAACGGAAGCCAGTTCTTCATTAACCAGGCGGACGCGGATGCTTACAAGAGCAGCGGCGGCTGGGATAATTATGTAAATCAATGGTCACAAATTTCTGTTCAGCTTAAAAATTATTCAACAAATGCAGGTATGTTCCAGAACTTTGTAAACCAATACGGAACCTACTGCTACGATACAACAGTTGTACCAAAGGAAATTCAGAATCTTTATGCTGAGCATGGCGGCAACCCTTACTTGGACGGTGCTTACAATGCAGTTGACAGAGGTCACACAGTATTTGCACAGGTTATCGACGGTATGGATGTTGTAGATGAAATCGCCGTTGTTGAAACAGATTCAATGAATAATCCCATAGAAGATGTAATTATTGAAACAGTAGAAATCACAACTTATGAAGGCTGATTGAGGTATCATAATGACTGATAAACCCATTATCGCTATAATGTATGACTTTGATAAAACCCTCTGCACAAAGGATATGCAGGACTATGGTTTTATTCCCAGCTTAGGCATTACATCCAAGGAATTTTGGAACGCCGCAAACGAAATCGGCTGTAAAGAGCATATGGACAGCGTACTTGCATATTTGTATGCAATGGTTAAGCTCTCAAAGGAGCATAATGTTCCGCTTTTAAGAGAAAGTCTTGTTGAAAAAGGCAGAGATGTTGAGCTTTTTCCCGGTGTTGAAGAATGGTTTGACCGCATTAATAAATTCGGAGAAGAGCAGGGTGTTCAGGTTGAGCATTATGTTATTTCTTCGGGGCTTAAAGAAATTATTGAGGGAACGACCATAAGCGATAAGTTTAAAAGTATTTTTGCCTGCGAATTTCTTTATGACGAAAACGGAAACGGCGTATGGCCCAAAACCGCAGTAAATTACACAAATAAAACCCAGTTTGTTTATCGTATAAACAAAGGTGTGCTTGATATTTCAAACGATACGGATTTAAATAAATCTATGCCTGACGACAGCAAGCGAGTACCTTTTAACAATATGATTTACATAGGCGACGGACTCTCTGATGTTCCCTGTATGAAAATGATGAAGTCATACGGCGGAAAAGCTATTGCCGTTTACCAAAAAGGTCAAAAGCAAAAGGTTGAAGATTTATTAAAAAGAGACAGGGTAGATTTTATTTACAGCGCCGATTATACGGAAAACAGCGGTCTTGATAAAACAGTTAAAAATATAATCAAGAAAATGGCTATTTCAGACAGTCTGTATGCAGAATATACACATCAGTTAAAGGAAATTAACGAATAATTAAAAGAGGGTGGTCTCAAAACAAATTAATTTTGAGACCACCCTTATAATTTTAAATAAAACTTTTCTGTTGAATTTTGCCTCCCTCTGACGAGGGAGGTGGCAAAGCGTAGCTTTGACGAAGGGAGAGACTATGAGGGAATAAAAGTATAGAACCATATTCATTTTTTCAAAGGATTACAATAATAAAAAATATATAAAATATTACTTTTTGCTTGTTTTCTCTCCCTCAGTCAGCTTACGCTGACAGCTCCCTCATCAGAGGGAGCCTATTCATTTAGTAAACTTATGTGTCAATTTTCAAAACTTTAGTTTTTTATACAATTGGCATTTGCTGTGCAATTTTATAAAAATCTTCAAAAGTACCTTGTGTAAAACTGCTGTAATCTCTATTACGCTTATTCTCTAAGCAATCTGTTACAAGGTATGTTTCCATTCCCATTTCATGAGTACACATATCTTCGTCAACATCATTTCCAACCATAAGACATTCCTCTGCCTTCATTGAAAGCTTTGTTAAAATTTCTTCGTAATACTTGGGATTCGGCTTACAGTAGCTTGAATTATCATAAACTGTAATATGTTCAAACAAGCTTTTATCTGCTCCTGCCCAGGAAACTCTGTTGCCTGTTGCTGATATTGGAAAAACAGGATTTGTTGCAAGGACAATCCTATAGCCCTTATCCTTTAAAAGCTGAACACATTTTGAAGCAAGAGGATTTTCCGAAGTGCAAGCCTTTGCATAATTAAACTCATTAGTATAAAAATCATCAAAATCATCTATATATTTTAAGACCTTATCTCCGCAAGTTTCAGAAAATGCTTTCCAAAACACATCGCTGTTAAGAGCTGTTCCGTCATTGTAAAACATAGCTTCTGTGCCTTTCCAGATACCGCCTGTTAACTGCTTAGGAGTAAGCCCCAATTCTTTACAAAATCGTTTGCATAAAGCCTCAAAATACATTTTTATAAATAATTCCTGATCTTTCATTACAAGAAGTGTTCCGTCTAAATCAAATAAAATATTTTTAATCATATAATTCCCCAACCTTTCACTGCACGTTTCCCTAATTGTTCCCCCTAATTATAATGCAAAAAAGATTTTATTGCAATAAAACAAAAGTTAATATAAAATAAATCAGAGGTGACTAACTATATGAAAATTGTTTTACCTGACGCTAAAACCGTAACCAACGGCGACTTATCTCTTGAACCGTTAAAAGAATTTGGAGAAGTTATTATATATGAGCTTACTGCTTACGATGAAATTGCAGAAAGAGTAAAAGATGCAGATGTTATAATCTGCAATAAAACTTTATTAAATTCAGAAACCCTGTCTTTAGCTAAAAACCTAAAGCTTATTTTGCTTTGGGCAACAGGTTATAACAACATAGATACGGACTACTGCAACAGCAAGGGAATAACCGTTTGCAACGCCGGCAGTTATTCAACAAATGCAGTTGCACAGCACACCTTTGCTCTTATTTTAGAGCTGATAAACAAGGTAGGAAGCTATAACAATTTTGTTCAGCAGGGCAATTGGCAAAAGAGCGACACCTTCTCTCCCTTTGTTTATAAATTAAACGAGCTTGCAGGCAAAACCTTAGGAATATACGGTTACGGCAATATCGGAAAAGCCGTTGCAAAAATTGCAAAAGCCTTTGATATGAATGTTATTGCATATTCAAGGAGTAAAAAATCCGACGAATTTGCAAGCCATGCTGATTTTGATACACTTTTAAAAGAAAGTGATATTATATCCGTTCATTGTCCGTTAAATAAGCAATCCCAATATGTTTTCAATAAAGAAACCTTTGCAAAAATGAAAAAAGGCTCTTATTTTATAAATACAGCCAGAGGCGGAGTCATGGTCGAAGAGGATTTAAAAAACGCCTTAATTTCAAATCATCTTGCAGGAGCGGGAATTGACGTACTTGATGCCGAACCAATGTCTAAAGACTGCAAAATTATGGGGATTAAAAATTGTATAATTACCCCTCATATTGCCTGGGCGCCAATGGAAACAAGAGAACGGCTTATGGACATTGTATGCAGTAACTTAAGAAACTTTATAAACAAAACTCCCACAAATGTAGTTAACAAACCATAATTCTTTACGCAACTAAAAAGCCTTGTGAGCAAAATTCACAAGGCTTTATTTTTATATAATTTATAAAATTTAATGAATTAAACTTTAATAACCCCAGCGGTCAAAAAATCTTACATCACCGTATGATAAAATATAATTTTGGCTTTCGTGGAATGCACTGTATACTATGTACGGATTATACATATACATTAATCTATGTTGAACCGCCGCCTGATCATAGTCAAAAATATATGAAACTGCATCCTTTACTTCCTGTGTGGGGGTATTATCAAGGGACGCATCGTAATTACAGTTGACTCTTACATCTTCAACCGTTTCATATCCGTCAAAGCACATCGCATCTTTAACGCACTGAGCAATTAAAGCTACTCCTATAAATCCGCCTGAGCCGTACTCGCCCATACAAAGATGCTCCAGAACATCTCTGTCATCTTCCGTAAGCTCAATATGAAATGTTTTATAGGTTTTATCCGGATAATCAATGGCTACAATATAGCCTTCGTCCCACTGCTCCTCCAATGTAGCTCTTGTTTCCATTGTCATAACCGTTGCGTAATATAAGTTTTCTTCCTGTGTGGTTGGCTCTGTGGTAGCTTCTTTCTTTTTATCTTTTGGTTCAGTTGCAGATTTTGAATTTTTGGTTGTTGATTTTTCCGACTTGCTTTCAGCTAATTTTTCAGTCTTCTTTTTTGTTGTTTCTTCAGTAGTTGCAGTTTCGATGTCCGATGTGGGCTCTGTAACCCTTGCAAGCACCTGGTCTATGGTTGCATAGTCAGGTGTTGCATAAACTCTATACTGTGATTCAGGTCTTAAGTTATTACCTGAACAGCCTTTAAGAACACCCTGTATTACAAGGAAAACAATTAATAAACAAAGCACAATTATCAGTATTATATTAATTTTTGATTCTATGGGTTTTTTCATTTTAAACCTCCAGAATTTCCTTAATTTTCCACATATATAGTAATTATATAATAAACCTGTTAAAAAAGCAAATTTACTGAATTTTGTCGAAACTATATAACAGATTTTATAAAGAATTAATATTAATTTGATATAAAAAAAGTCAACCGAAAATTCGGTTGACTTTTACTTTTATACTAAACTAATCCCAGAGCGTATTCGGGATTATATCTTTCACCGTTATACCAACATTCAAAATGCAGGTGAGCACCAAAGGACCTGCCTGTATTTCCGATATAGCCGATAATCTGACCCTTTTTGACTTCTTTTCCTGCATCTGTAACAATAACACTGCAATGAGCATACAATGTTGCAAATCCGCCGCCGTGGTCTATCATAATATAATATCCCCAACCGGAACCCCATTCGTCTGTACGGTTTACTATGTTTACAGTGCCGTCCTGCGCAGCTACAATGGGAAGTCCGTAGGCACTTCCGTTACAAGCTATATCAATACCGCTGTGACCGTTGTCGCCGAATTCCGTTGTTACAATGTCACAATACGGTGCAGGCCAGGCATAAGTCCCTGCGGATGTATCAGACGGAAGAATCTGATCACCGTTTATCACAAAATATTCTTTAAACCAATTTGTGATTTCCTCTTCAAGCTGTTTTTTCTCTTGCTCATATTTCTCACTATTTGCGTTTAGCTCATCTGTACTTGCTTTTAAGTCCTCAATAATTTTATCACATTCTTCTTGTAGCTTTTCAAGCTCTTCTCTGCTGTTCTCCAATCCCATCTTCTGTTCATTAACCTTATCTCTGGCTTCTTCCGCCTTTGATTTGTTTTCATTAATTTCAAAAATTGCGTCCTGAAGTTCATTTATCAGTTTTTCGTCTGCTGCTCCCAGAGATTTAACAAGATTCACCTTATCAATAAAATCATCAAAGTCCTTTGCACCTAAAATGATTTCTATTGATGATACATCTCCTGCCATATAAATAATTCTCAACCTCTGTTTGAGCTTATCATAATCATCATCAATTTGAGCCTCTTTTTTATCAATATCAGCCTGTAAGGAATCAATTTGATTATTATACTCCGTTATAGTTTTATTAAGATTATCTATTTCTTCCTCAACAGCAGATATTTTTTCTTCTAAGGTTTCTCTGAGCTTTTCCTGATTTTCAATATTCTTTCTTGCCTCTTCAAGCTTTTTATCTATTTCATTTTGCTTTTCTTCAATTTCCAAACTTTGCTGCTGAAGCTCATCAAGCTCGCTTGTATCTGCGGCAACCACAGAATTTAAAGGAAAAAGTCCTGCCCCAGAAGATATAATTATTGTTAAACACAGTACAACACAAACAGTTAATTTTTGAAAATGCCTGCGTTTCAATTTAAATCCTCCCAAAAATTTATTTTAATTGATTATAAACCTTTATAAATGTATCAATTACATAATCTGCATCTTCATCAGAAAGAGTAGTATTAAGAGGAAGCGTAATCTGATTTTCGTGCATTTTATAAGCATTTGGATAATCCTTAATATCAAAGCCGTGATTTTTATATGCAGTAAACATCGGCAGGGGTTTAAAGTGAACATTACACATAACGCCGTTCTCTGCCATCTTATTAAAGAATTTATTTCTGAAATCCGAATCTCTTTCAAGGAAACGGACAAAGTAAAGATGTCCGCTGCTTCTGTGGTCTTTGCCCTGATGATCCAACACACTGATAGGCAAATCCTTAAATGCTTCGTTATATTTTTTGATTAAAGCGTGACGACGGTCAAGCATTTTATCATATCTTTCAAGCTGAGCCAAACCCAAAGCCGCCGTTATATCAGACATATTACATTTGTATTGTGTATCAACAACATCGTATTCCCAAGAGTTACCTTTGTTTTTTGCATATGCATCTTTAGTTTGACCATGAAGCGACCATAGCATATATTGCTTGTAAAGACCATCTTCGTCAATTCTTGAACGCAGCTTATGTACAGCCGCACCGCCTTCTGCAGTTGTCATATTTTTAACCGCGTGAAAGCTGAAATTTGTAAAGTCTGCAATTTCTCCGCACATTTTACCATGCCATTGCGCACCGAAAGCATGAGCCGCATCGCTCATTACAATAACTCGTCCCAATAGTTCCTGAAAAGAGCTTGAAGGTTCAAAAATTTCTCTTTTATTTCTTACTGCTTCATAAATTTTATCGTAATCACAAACAACGCCTGCTAAATCAACAGGAACAACAACCTTTGTCCTCTCGCTGATTGCCTCTTCCATTTTTTCATAATCCATTTCATAGGAATCCTTGGCGCAGTCTATCATTACAGGTATTGCTCCCACATGATAAACAATTGAAGCGGTAGCCGTATATGTGTAGGCAGGTATAATGACTTCGTCTCCCGGTCCCACGCCTAAGATTCTTAAGGTCATTTCGGCACAGGCAGTTTGAGATGACAGGCAAATTGCACGACCTACATTACAATAATCTGCAATTTTCTGCTCAAATAATTTAGTTTTAGGACCTGTTGTGATCCAGCCTGATTTCAAAACTTCTACAACCGAATCAATTTCAATCTGTGAAATATCGGGCGGTGAAAAGGGAATTATTTTTTTCATAATTTAAAATTCTCCTTACAGAAGGATTTCTTTCTTAATTTACCAATATGTGATAAATTTTCAAAACACAATAAATACTCTATTTTATTATACTACCAAAAGATATAAATGTAAAGTCGGATAAAATTGAAAATTTTAAAACAAAAAAGGCAGATATTTGATAAACGCAAATATCTACCCTAAACTAAAATTTAATTTTCTGATTCTGTATAATTATCTGACCTTAAGATGATTATGCAGGTATTTTTCTTTAGTAGCCATACCACCTCTTATGTGGCGTTCCGACTTATTAATATCCAGCACTTTTCTGGCCTCTCTCGCAAGAGTAGGATTAATCCGCTTTAACCTTTCGGTAATATCCTTATGAACCGTGCTTTTGCTGATACCAAACTTTTTTGCCGCACTTCTTACAGTTGCCTTGCTCTCAATTATGTATTCGCCAAGCTCAACGGCTCTTTCTTCCACTATACCTTTCACATACAAACCCTCCAATATTGGATTTGTTAATTTATATGCAAAAGGATATGAAATTTATTACATATATAGATTTTTAAATTGGATGTAAATATAAGAACGTAAACAATTATAATACTAGTCTTACTGTTTCAACATAAATTTTTCTACAACTTCATAAATACCGTCGTTATTATTTGAAGCCGTTATATAATTTGCAATCTTTTTAACATCATCTTCAGCGTTTTCCATTGCAACACCTAAGCCTGCATATCCAATCATTGTAATATCGTTGTAGCTGTCGCCGCAGGCAATAAGATTTTTTCTTGTAAGATTCATTTTTTTAAGCAGGGAATCAAGGCTTGCACCCTTGTTAACGCCTAAAGGAACTACTTCTAAAAAAAATGGGGCACTTTTAAAAACATCTGCCTTACCGTCAAGATAATATTTTATTGTTTGTTCATATTTATCAATTTCTTCAGGCTCACCTGCCAAAAGCAGTTTATTAACAGGGAAATCCACATATCTTACAAAATCATTGACTTGTTTAAAAGGAAGCTTAGTAATTTCAGGTTCAACATTTGTATATCGATTTACCTTTTGGTCTGCAACAATCAAATCCTTTTTAAAAGTATTAACCGTTATATTAGAATTTTTTACAATTTCACACACAACAGGAATATACTCATTTGGAAATTCTTTTGAATATACGGTTTCAAAGCCGTCTTCTGTAACCTTAACAATCATTCCTCCGTTAAAGCACAAAAGATAACCGCCAAATTCTTTCAGCTGTAATTCCTCTGCATAAGGAATTACGCCGTAGGGATGCCTGCCTGTTGCAATAACAACCTTTTTCCCCATTTGCTGTATTTTTATTAAAACATCTTTGGTTTTTTGAGTAATTATTTTATCATCATTAGTTAAAGTTCCGTCTATATCAAGAGCTATAATCTCATACCCCATAATTATTAACTCCCTTATTTTTGTAATATTCTACAATATATCACAATTATTTCGTTTTGAAAAGTAAAATTTGAAAAAGTTTTCTGTTAAAAATCACCTATTTTTGACGAGGTGATGTCGTCAATTTAAGAGAAAACGGATTACGTCAAGATTAACAGAAAAAGTTGTCGGCGATAACTGACTGAGGGGTTTAAACTTAAATTTTTTCTACCCTTCTGTCACGGCTTCGCCGAAGAAAATTATTCTTTTGCTTTCATCTATAGTTTTTGGCAATATTTCATAACTGCTCATCTTATAGCATCTTTCATTGATTTAACATATTCACTGACAGGCTGGACGGAATTTTCTCCGTACTGTGCAACAATTTTAACAATAGCACTTCCTACTATAACTCCGTCTGCATATTTTGCCATATCTTCCGCCTGCTTTGGAGTTGAAATACCAAAACCCACAGCACATGGAATATCGCTCACTTTTTTAACGGTTTCAATCATTTCGCCAATATTTGTTGTAATTTCACTTCTAACTCCTGTTACACCCATCGAAGATACACAATACAAAAAGCCTTGTGCTTCTTTTGCAATAGTTTCAATTCTGTCTTTAGATGTAGGTGCAATAAGAGAAATTAAATCAATCCCGAATTTTTCGCATGCAGGAGCAAGCTCTGATTTTTCTTCAAAAGGAACATCTGGAACGATTACGGCTGAAACTCCGCATTTACTGCAATTTTCCATAAACTTATCTACGCCGTAAACATAAATTGGGTTTATGTATGTCATAAAAGCTAAAGCACAGTTGCACTGAGGGCTAACTTCCTTAACCATATCAAAAATTTTGTCTGTTGTAGTTCCTGCTGATAAGGCTCTTTCATCTGCCTGCTGAATTACAATTCCCTCAGCAACAGGGTCTGAAAAAGGTATGCCTATTTCAATAATATCTGCTCCGCTTTTATCCATAGCAAGAATAAGCTCTTTTGTTACATCAAGGTTCGGATCTCCTGCGGTAATAAAAGGAATGAAGGCTTTTCCGTTTTTAAATGCGTCTTTTATTTTACTCATGAATATCCTCTCCTCTATATCTTGCTATTGCGGCAACGTCTTTATCTCCTCTGCCTGAAAGGTTAATAACCATAACCTGATCTTTGCTCATTTTTGGGGCAATCTTCATTGCATAAGCTACTGCGTGGGAGCTTTCAATCGCCGGGATAATACCCTCTGTTCTTGATAAATACTCAAAAGCACTTACTGCCTCTTCATCTGTTACGGGAACATATTCTGCTCTGCCTGTATCGTGAAGATTTGCGTGTTCGGGACCAATTCCCGGATAATCAAGGCCTGCTGAAATTGAATAAACCGGTGCAATCTGACCGTATTTGTCCTGACAGAAATAAGATTTCATACCGTGGAAAATACCGAGACTTCCATTTGCAACAGTTGCGGCATTTTTCGGATTATCAACGCCCAAACCTGCCGCCTCACAGCCTATAAGCTTAACTTCTTTATCATTTATAAAATCGTAGAAAATTCCCATTGCGTTGCTTCCGCCACCTACACAAGCCATAACAACATCAGGGAGTTTACCCTCTTTTTCAAGGATTTGCTGTTTAACCTCTTTACCGATCACGCTCTGGAAATCTCTAACAATTGTGGGGAACGGGTGAGGTCCCATAACAGAACCTAAAACATAGTGGGTATCTTCTACCCTTGCAGTCCATTCTCTTAACGCTTCGTTTACAGCGTCTTTCAGAGTTTGTGTACCAGTTGTAATGGGGTGTACCCTTGCGCCTAAAAGCCTCATTCTG
The DNA here is from genome assembly GCA_022511005.1 of Ruminococcus sp. GTDB lineage: Bacteria > Bacillota > Clostridia > Oscillospirales > Acutalibacteraceae > Ruminococcoides. The sequence continues at coordinate 9,951 of JAFLSJ010000018.1, read as the reverse complement.
TAAACATTCAGCGCCTGACGGTCGGTATCCACCTTACCCATATAAACGTCACATTCCATATCCATAAAGGCAGCGGCAGTTGCAGTTGCAACGCCGTGCTGGCCTGCGCCAGTTTCTGCAATTACACGCTTTTTGCCCATTTTTTTAGCAAGCAATACCTGACCTAAAACATTGTTGATTTTATGAGAGCCTGTATGGTTTAAATCTTCCCTTTTAAGATAGATTTTTGCTCCGCCTAAATCCTTTGTCATTTTCTCTGCATAATAAAGCTCTGACGGTCTGCCTGCGTATTCTTTCATAAGAACGTCAAGCTCTTTTATAAATTCAGGGTCATTTTTATAGTGATTATATGCTTCTTCAAGCTCATTTACGGCGTTCATCAGTGTTTCGGGAACAAACTGACCACCGTGAATTCCGAATTTACCCTTTGACATTTAATTTACACTCCTAACCTTCTCTATAATCTCTTTTACTTTTTGTTCATCTTTAATCCCGTCTGTTTCAACAGAAGAGCTTACATCTACACAAAATGGGTGCAGAGTTTTTATTGCAAGCTGAATATTATTGGCATTTAAGCCCCCTGCGAGGAAATATTCTTTAACAAGGTCATTGGGAATTAAATCCCAGTTGAATTTTTCTCCGCTTCCGCCGTAAACATCCTTTTTGTATGTGTCAAGCAATAAAAAATCGCACTTTTTCTGTTCTTCCTGTAAAATCTGCTCAGTAGATTTTACCCTTACTGCTTTTATAATTCTGCATTTTACAAGAGTTCTCAGCTGTTTTATATATTCGTCATCTTCATCACCGTGAAGCTGAACAACATCTATAACATTACTTATACATAATTTAACTATAAAATCAATAGGTTCGTTTACAAAAACTCCCACAACTCTTATGCCCTTATCAAGCTTTGATTTCAGCTCTTTTGCAGTTTCAAAATCAATTTGCCTTGGACTTTTTGAAAATATAAACCCTATATAATCGGGTTTATATTTGTTCACAATTTCAATATCCTCTGTTCTTTTTATACCGCAAATTTTGATTTTACTCATTTCAGAGTTCACCACCGTTAAGTGTTTTTAAAGCAAGAGCTTTGTCGTTACTTCTCATTAAGGTTTCGCCGATTAAAACACCGTTTACATTTGCATTTCTCAGATTTGCAATATCCTCGCTTGTTTTAATTCCGCTTTCACCTACAAACAGTATATCATCAGGAACAAGTTTTCTCAAGTTTATACAGTTGTTAATATCAACCGTAAAATCCTTAAGGTTTCTGTTGTTAACGCCGATTATTCTTGCGCCTGCTTCAATTGCGGAATTTATTTCTTCTTCATTATGAGCCTCAACCAAAGCAGAAAGACCTAAGCTGTGGCTTAAAGCTATCCATTTTGTTAGGGTTTCAGTATCAAGCAAAGCGCAAATCAAGAGAACTGCCGACGCACCGATTGTTTTTGCCTCGTAAATCTGATATTCACAAACTGTAAAATCTTTTCTTAACAAAGGGATTGAAACATTTTGGCTGATTTCTTTTAAATAATCGTTACAGCCCATAAAATATTTAGGCTCTGTTAATACGGAAATTGCAGAAGCTCCTGCTTTTTCATATTCTTTTGCAATTGCTACATAAGGAAAATCTTCTGCGATAACTCCCTTTGAGGGGGAAGCCTTTTTCACCTCGCAGATATAAGAAATTCCTGACTTTGCAAGGGCTTTTTCAAAGGGAAAGCCTGTGTTTAAATCCACCCCAAAGGCTTCCTTTTTGATTTCTGCAAGAGGTTTTGTTTTTTCTGCCTGCTCATATCTGCCTAATGTATATTGTGCTATTTCCTGAAGTATCATTTTCATCACCGATTAAAACTGATTTGTTGCTTTTACAAACTGCTCTAATTTTTCATATGCCTTACCGCTGTCTATAAGTTCCTGTGCCATTTTTATGCCGTCCTTTATACTTTCTGCCTTCCCTGCAATATAAAGAGAAAGCCCTGCATTAAGGCAAATAGTATCATATTTTGCACCCTTGATTTTACCGCTTAAAATATCTCTTGTAATCTGTGCATTTTCTGCTCCGTCGCCGCCTAAAAGATCTTCCTTTTTACATCTTTCCAAAGAAAAACCTTCAGGTGAAATTTCGTAAGTTTTAAATTCTCCGTTATTTATTTCACAAACCTTTGTTTTTGCAGACATTGTGGCTTCGTCCATTCCGTCTTCTCCGAAAACGGTCATACCCCTTTTAACGCCTAATTTATAAAGCACTCTTGCAAGAGGCTCTACCAAATCTGCCGAATATACTCCCATTAACTGCATTGAAGCGTGAGCAGGGTTTGTTAAAGGACCTAAAATATTAAATACATTTCTTATGCCGATTTCTTTTCTTACAGGGGCAACATATTTCATTGAAGAATGGTAACCCTGTGCAAACATAAAGCACATACCTGTTTCTACAAGAACCTTTTCGCTTTGCTCCGGAGTGATTGTAATGTTCACGCCTAAATTTTCAAGGCAGTCTGCCGCACCGCTTTTGCTTGACATAGAACGATTGCCGTGTTTTGCAACAGGAACTCCTGCTGCTGCAATAACAAATGCAGAAGTTGTGGAAATATTAAATGTACCTGAGCCGTCTCCGCCTGTTCCCACAATTTCCATAACGTCGTTATCTGTTTTAATTTTTAACGCCTTATCTCTCATAACATATGCGCAGGCTGATATTTCATCAATTGTTTCACCTTTAATTCTTAAAGCAGTTAAAAAAGCTCCCATTTGTGTTTGTGTTGCATTGCCTGTCATCATTTCTTCCATAACCTGTGACGCTTCATCATAAGTTAAATCCTGATTATTTGATAATTTAATTATTGCTTCCTTTATCATATTAATCAACCCTCCACAAAGTTTTCAATCATTTTTATCCCGTCTTTAGTCAATATGGATTCAGGGTGGAATTGTAAGCCGTAAACCTCATAATCTCTGTGTTTTACAGCCATAACCTCCCCCATATGGTCGCAGGCTGTTACTAAAAGCTCATCAGGCAGGGTTTCTTTTTTTGCAATAAGCGAATGATACCTTGCACCCTCAACAACATCAGGCAAGCCTTTGAAAATTTTACAGCTTGTATCTACCTTAATATCGCTTTTTTTGCCGTGCATAAGCTTTTTAGCATGAGTAATTTCTCCTCCGAAAACCTCGCATATAGCCTGATGTCCCAAGCAAACACCCAAAATCGGAATTTCTCCTTTAAGTTCTTTTATTACTTCCTCACAGATACCTGCATCTTTAGGATAACCGGGACCTGGAGAAAGAATAATTCTATCGGGATTTAACTTTCTTATTTCTTCTATTGTTAATGCGTCATTTCTTACAACCTTTATATCGGGAGTAATACTTCCGCAAAACTGCACAAGGTTATAGGTGAAGCTGTCATAATTATCTATTAATAAAATCATCAGTTATTTACCTCCCCTGCATTTTTTACTGCATTCATTACCGCAAGGGCTTTGTTCATAGTTTCAAGGTATTCGTTATGAGGAACGCTGTCTGCAACAATACCTGCTCCTGCCTGAACATAAACCTTGTTTTGGCGTTTGCATGCCATTCTTATGGCAATACAGGTATCAAGGTTTCCGTTAAAATCAACATACCCGATTGCACCGCCATACACTCCTCGGGGAGTTTTTTCAAGCTCCTCTATAATCTGACAGGCTCTGATTTTTGGTGCACCTGATAAGGTTCCCGCAGGAAGAAGCGCTTCAATTGCATCAAAGGCGTCTAACCCCTCTTTGATTTTACCTTCTACCTCACTGCAAATATGCATAATTTTTGAATATCTTAAAACCTTTTGATATTCTGTAACCTTAACAGAATTAAACTCTGAAATTTTGCCTATATCATTTCTGCCTAAATCAACCAGCATATTATGCTCTGCAAGCTCTTTTTCATCTTTTATAAGCTCTGCTTCCAAAGCGTTGTCTTCCTCTTTTGTTTTACCTCTGGGGCGTGAACCTGCAATCGGGAATGTATTTAATACTCCGTTTTGCAGTTTTACAAGAGTTTCAGGAGATGTACTGATAATTTCGTCACCGTCAATTGAAAGATAAACCATATAGGGTGAGGGGTTTGTTGTTCTTAAAACTCTATAGGCATTTATAAGTGAATTTTTGTATTCTGCCTCAAATCTTCTTGAAACAACACATTGAAAAATATCTCCGTCAAAAATATATTCCTTTGTCTTTTCAACCATTTGACAGAACTCTTCTTCTGTAAAATTGCTTGTAAATTCAACATTTTCATTGTAATTTTCTGTTTTTAATGAATCGTTGTTCGCGATTATTTCTTCAATTTTTGCTATATCTTCACAAGCTTTATTATATTGCCTTTCACAATCTGTTGTCTTCATATTAACAATTATAATCAGCTTTTGCTTTAAATGGTCATATGCAATTATTTTGTCAAAAAGCATTAAATCAAAATCGTTTGACCCGTCTTTTTTCAGTTTTAAAACAGGCTCAGCAACCGATATCATAGAATAACCATAATAACCTACAAGTCCGCCTGTAAATGGAGGAAGCTCCTCAAATTTAGGATTTTTGTAATGGCTCATATATTCTCTTAAAACTTCATATGGCTTATCTGTTTTAATCTGCTTTTCGCCTTCGCCCTCTATAAATAAGGTTCCGTCTTTATAATAAAGCCTTGCCTTTGGGTCAAAACCTAAAAATGAATAGCGTGACCACTTTTCTCCCCCTTCTATGCTTTCAAGGAGAAAGAACCTTTTATTTTGTTTTGCAATTTTTCTCAGCAAGGTAATGGGAGTTATAACATCTGCGTAACATTCCTTAAAAACAGGAATTACATCGTAATTTTCTGCAATTTCAAGCACCTTGCCGTACTCAGGTTTTATCATAAAATCACCACCAAAAATTAAATAAATAAAAAAGACTTTTATCCCAAAATAAAGGGACAAAAGTCTGAATTAACTTCTGCGGTACCACCCAATTTGACGCATTATGCGCCCGCTTTACAGTATACTAACATATACTTCCCAAGATAACGGTAGGGTTCCGTCAGCGACTACTTTCATTTAAGATTTCGGTCTGCCCTCACAAGTCCATTCAGAAAAACAACTGCTACCGTTTTGCACCAACCAACGGCTCTCTAAAAGCAAAAAATTAATCTTACTACTCTTGTTCATCGGTTTAATGGTAATATTAAATTAACAATATTATATTCCCAAAATTTTTTACTGTCAATAGATTTTTTGAAAATAATGAAATTTGCCTGACGATAAAGATATTTTAAAAAGCAAAAGTTTTGGTCGCGCTTTTTTCAAAAGCTCGCGAGGAACAAAGGGCGAGTAGCCCTTTGTCGCCGCTTGTAACGGCGAAACCTCTTTTTACGAAAAAAGAAATACAAAAAACTTTTACATTTTTCCAACAAAGTGAAATCACTTTATTTCCTTTATCACTCTCGCAGGGTTGCCGCCGATTACTACATTATCACCAAAGCTTTTGGTTACTACTGCTCCCGAAGCCACCACAACATTATTGCCGAGAGTTACCCCGGGATTTATTGTAGCGTGACCGCCTATCCAGCAATTATCTCCGATGGTAATTGGCTTTCCGTATTCTAAGCCGTTTTTACATCTTTCAGTAGGGTCTATGGGATGTGTTGCAGTATATATACCCACCTGCGGAGCAACAAAGCAGTTCTTGCCTATGCGGATTTCACACACATCAAGAAAAACGCAATTATAATTTACATAAAAGTTCTCGCCTACATAAATATTTTTTCCGTAATCACAGTTAAATGTAGGCTCTATATAAATATTTTCTCCGCAGCCGCCAAACAGCTTTTTTAAAATTTCTGTTCGCTTTTCAAGACTTTCAATAGATGTTTTATTAAATTCCTCTGTAAGAAGGCGTGCTTCCTTTCTCATTTGAACGAGTTCAGGATCACGATCTGAATACATCTCGCCTTTAAGCATTTTTTCTCTTTCAGTCATATTATTGCCTCCTGAAATTATTATATAAAGAAAAAGGGACGGTTTAAAACCGCCCCTCTTTCCTCTGCTTAAAACTTCTAAAAACATATAATGTCCAATTGAATATCAACAATTATTTAAAATGTGTATTAATATACACAATAGTATTATAAATTATTAACAAGCTGTAATACTTCTGTTTAAGAATTTTAAAAATTTAGTTGCACCAAAATTTTAAAGTGTTTTTTGTGCAAACCTCACAAACAACTCGAAACTCAATCAAAAACAGCAAAAAAAGAGCCGTATAAATTAAGTTTATACAGCCCTGAATTTTATTATACAACTGTAACAGTAACATCCACCCTGTCTGTTCTGTACATAGCATCTGTTGCAATATATGAGATTGTATATGTTCCGGGCTTGTTATTATAAACACGACCCTTGACCTTTACATTTGCCGTTATATCGTTTGAACATGTATCTATTGCGGTTATGTTTTCCAAAAGGTTTACTTCTTCACCTTTTCTTATTTGCAAGTCCTTTGCTCCGCTTATAACGGGCTTTTTACTATTATAAGGATTTATCGGATCATCATCAGTGGGATCCCAACCATTTAACAAATCGGTAATATGCATACTTTCGGGTCTGCCCAATGGACCGGGGTCAGCGTCATCATAAACCAAAACCTCTGTACCCACATTACAATTATCAAAAATCCATTTTGTATCGGCAACCGCCATTCTTATACAGCCCATTGAAGCACTTGTTCCCAGCTTGTTGTATTCCTCAACCTCTAAAGTATCTGATTCAGCATAAAAATAAGGAACTGAATGGAACAGATAATCTCCAGAAAAGCCGCTTACATATTTTCCGTAAACATCGCCGAAAAGCGGATTCCAGTCTGCTTTATAATAAATACTGAACTCACCTGTAATCGTACCGTTGTCAGCACCGCTTGAACAAATCATTGCTCTTATGGGAATTGTATATTCACCGTTTTTGTCATAAGTATAAACGGTAACGCAGTTTTCCTGTCTGTTTACCTTAATGTAATAAAGCATTTTGCTGCCGTCAAAATTTCTAATATTATCTTCAAGAACACTATGATTAGCTGTTAAAGCAGTAGAATACTGTAGCTGAGAGTCTTCATTTGCGACTACTTTAACACTGCACTGAATTTTACTTTCATCATTTTCTATAATGATGCTTGTTACGCCCTCTTTTACTGCGTCTACCCTGCCTGCATCATCAACAGTTGCAACACTTTCATCTCCGCTTGACCAGCTGATTTTTTCCATTTGTTCTTCGGAGATGCCGTCAATTCTGATTATTTCAGCGTCGCCCACTTCAAGTATAAGAACTTCCTCCACCGCAGAATCGGTCAATACAAATTCGGAAATATTACCGGCTGTATCAGCTTGTGTTTCATTTACGATATTTTCGTCACTATTTTCACATCCGCAGCTTACAAGACATACGCCTAAAGCTATGCATAAAATAACACATAGAATTTTCTTCATAAATTTCACCTATAATCAGTATAAGGTAATTTTATAACTTTTAAGAATATTTATCAAGTTTTATTTTATTTTTCAGTATTATGTGGTATAATGCAAAAGAAAATTTCCGATTTATCACCAGATGTTACAAAAACGAAACATTCATATGAAATTCAGGTGAAAAATATTATGCATCCAATCAAACACTTTATTACTATTACAAAACACAGACACAAGGTAATAGCCAATTGTTTCAGAGCAGGAATATTCTGGCAGGGATTAAGACACGACTTATCAAAATACACTCCTTCCGAGTTTATACCGGGAGCCAAGCATTATCAGGGCACACGCTCACCCAATGAGAGCGAGAGAGAATTATACGGATATTCAAAAGCCTGGATGCACCACAAGGGCAGAAATAAGCACCATTTTGAATACTGGACTGATTACAGCAATATAACACGGAAGGTTACAGCGGTAGAAATGCCGAGAAAATATGTTATTGAAATGGTTTGCGACAGAATTGCCGCAAGTAAGATATATAACAAGGAAAAATACACCGACCGCTGTCCTTTAGAGTATTTTTTAAGGGCAAAAAACAGACGTTTTATAAATGAAAAAACCTCTGAGGAATTGGAATTTTTGCTGACAATGCTTGCAGAAAAAGGAGAAAAAGAAACTTTTTCTTATATAAAGAATGTATATAGAAAAGGAAAATAAAAGTATTAAATCATAAACCGGCAATATGATTTTGATAAATATATATTTATGCGATAGTCAAGCAGAAATCTGAAAATTACTGCTTTTGTAATTATTATTTTCGTTAAGCACCATGGAATTTTTCTGCGGTGCTTTTTTAATTTTTCTTTGTCTTTCGCCTGCATATTGTGCAACAAGTATACCCTTGTGTATCACTGCTTTTTTAGGAAATACCATTCTGAAAACTCTTTTGAAAAAATACGCAATAAAAACAAATATACAAAAATTAATCACTTTTAATCTCTCCTTATTGTTTGTTTCTATAATATATTATAGGCTTTTAAGTGTCCCATAAACCTCCCAGTTGTTTTGAGATAAATAAAAAAGTATAAAAAATCGGCTGTCTCAAAGGTAAAAATTGAGACAGCCCCGTTTAATACTAAAAAACATTTATAAAACAGTGTAGGAGAAACCTTGCGGTTGTCCGCAAAAGGCTCCCCTTTAGGAAATTCCCCTGTTAGGAGAAATGTCACAAAGTGACAAAAGGGTTGCCGTTTTCGCAGAAAAAGCTGTCAGCGAAGCTGACTGAGGGGTTTAAACTTAAAATTTTCTACCCTGACCTCACGGCTTCGCCGTGCCACCTTTCCTGCAAGGGAAGGCTTTTTATTGCCATAAAACTGCCGAATGCCCCGACAGAATAATCTGTCGGGGCATTGGCACAAATTTTTAAGAAGTATAGAAGCAATAAGTAGATAGCTAATTTAATTATACTAAACTTTAATTTTTTAATTGGTCTTTAGTATTATACCTTGTTTCTTAATTACAGTGACTTACCGCTTATGCTGTACATAAAAACACAAGGCGTTTTTAAAAATACAGTAAAAACCAAACTAATATTGGACATATAAGTTTTTAAAATTAAGTAATACTTTTGAGATTAAGGCTCATAGACGCTCCAAGAACCGGTGATAGATGTGCCTGTGCCGGAATTAGGAGTAAACAGGTCTTTGCCTTTTTCCGTAGCAAGGTCAACGGTTTGGCTTTGACCATTCCATTCATTCTTATTTACAAATAGGAAACCTTTAACTCCATCTATCGGAAGATCAGGATCAAAGAAAGTGTAAGACCAAATATCGTTGCCAACAGGTGTCATTTGAACAAATTCCTGAGAAAGACCGAATGACCATCCGTAAATATATACGGTACTCCACTTTGCTTTACTATTATCAAAGTAGATAGTTCTCATATATTCATCATCTGCAGGGGGCTCATACATTGTGTAGTAGCCTTCACCATCAGCAGTAATGAAGTAGCAATCGTTTTCGCCTCTTGAACCGAGATTTACCCATTCATTAAGAATACAACCTGTTTGTGTATCTTCATTCCATTTTGAGTTAATATCAAATTGATCTGCTTCTATTTCATATGCAGTTCTGTAAATTGACAATACTGACCATTCAACAGGAATATCAAGATAGAAATACTTGTCATCCTCATTATATTCCATTGTCTTAAACTCTTTAGTCTCATCATTGTAAATCCACAATTTTCCGCCTACATCAGTAAGCCATGTAACATAGTTAGGTACATAGAATCTTATTGTATCGGAATCAGGATCGGTAGATGTTGTAGGCTCAGTCTCAGTTGTTGGGTCAGTAACTGTTGTTGGATCAGTTTCGGAAGGAGTTGTTGGATCAGTAGAATTAATCTCTTTCTTTACAAGCTCACCGATTTTGAAATCTACATTAAACTTAGCCAGCCAAAGCTGAATCTGAGTTACGT
>JAFLSJ010000017.1 GCA_022511005.1 Ruminococcus sp. | reverse complement strand
CAATACATAATTCTTAATAAAAAGCACCTTCTGCTTTGCATTAAAACCTTAGGCAAGTACTTAAGCTCGCTTTTCAGGGTTTTTATTGCAGAACTATGTTCAATTACAATTTCTCTGTCGTTTTGAACATATGCAATATATTTATTAAATCTCCAATATGAGTTTGTTGGAGAAAGAGTAAGCTTTGACCAGTGATGTATAAATGAAAGCTTAAGCGGAATTTTCGTTTTATTTAACTTTGCGTAAAAGATTAATGACTGTACAGGTGTATTTTCATTAAGTTCTAATTCCAAATGGAAAGTAAATTTTTTATATGCACTTATTCCGAAATACTTAGTAAGAGAATATCTGTCAGTGTTTGTAAGTAAATATTCTTTATTGTTGAACAAAGCGTAAAGCTGAAGATCATCTGTATGAAACACTTCACGGAATGAGCCGTCTACAATCAGCTTTCCATCGTTATAGTCAAGTATATGCATAGCGGCTCTTTGGTTAGAAAGCCTTGCGATAAATACATCGTTACAATTAAGATAAACCTCATCTTTTCCCTGAGCATAGTAAAGAGGCAGTTCTTTATTTATGCCGTACTTTATATACTCAAACATTTGACCTGCTTCTTCGCTATAAGTTAAAATTGGAGTTTTATCTCTGTTAAGAATAAATACATCATCTATATTTTGTAAAACCTCAGAAACAGTATCAAAAAACTTATTAAGCTCATTTGCGTCCATAGTTCTTTTGTTTCTGTTATTCAAGTTAGATAAAAATTTCCCTTGAAGAGCATACATAGTATAAAACTGAATAAAGTCAGGAATTTCACCGTAGCTTTCACTGCACTTGTTTAAAAGAGGTAAAATAAAGTTTTTAAGTGACGGTGTATACCAATCCTTATAATTTGCAGGAAGATGATATTGAAAATCATCTTCTCTTGGCATAAAGTATTGATAATTACAATCATCTGTTACTGCATAGCTTGGACTTTCAAGTAATAAATTAAGTATAAAATCCTGTTCACTTTCATATAAAAGTTCTGTGTTGAATCGACGGTTTTCAAATGTACTTTTTCTGAAAAGTGAATTACATACTGTATCCATTATAAATAAATAATTCTTTTTTACATTTACTATACCTGATGACTCGAATTTTATCTTATCCATTTTGCACGGAACAGATTTGTTGAAAACAGGATTAATGCAAAAAGACGGACAAGTAACAAAAGGAACATTTGTATATGTTTTAAGAGAAGCAGTACAGCTTTGAAAAAAATTACGGCTAACCTTATCACCGCAATGCATAAATGCTATATACTCACCTACAGCTGCATTAAGTCCCATATTAAAGGCTTCTGCTTCGTTGCGTATATTTTTGTCATTGATAACCTTGCAAATAGGCAAATCACCTATAATCACACTACTGCTGTTTTCATTTGTAGAATCTACAACAATTACTTCTATTTTAGAAGTATCAAAGCTTTTTTGCTTGCAAAGTGAAGATAGTGTATTCTTTATCCTTTCATTTTTTTGCGAGTATGGAATTATAACAGAAACAATTTTATTACCCATAGTTACTCCAATTTTATTATTTTTACTGATTATAATTATGCCCCATAAAATTGAAATAACTTAAATATTATTAAATCAACTATCTTTTTTTTAAAAATTTAAAGAATTTAATGATTAGAGCGTATCTGAAACGGTACCTAATACGTTCCTAATTTCTGAACATATTGATACTTTTCAGATACGCCCTAAATACACAGCTACGGTGTATTTTTATCATTTCTTAATTTTTTGAAGAAAGCTTTTATTATTTCAGAACATTCATCCTGCAATATTCCACCAATACAATTGGGTTTAAAAGCATACTGCAATTCAAAAAGGTTCGTTACAGAACCGCAGCTTCCGTTTTTTAAATCATACGCTCCGAAATAAACATCAGGAATATGAGCGTTCATAATTGCTCCTGCACACATAGGGCACGGCTCTAAGGTCACATACAGAGAGCAGTCCCAAAGCCTCCAGCCTCCTAATATATTACAGGCGTTGTTTATTGCGTCAACTTCAGCGTGATATATAGCATTTTTATTAGTTTCACGCTTATTATGACCTTTTGCAATTATTTGATTATTTCTTACTATTACAGCGCCTACCGGAACTTCACCCTTATCAAAAGCGATTTTTGCCTCTTTTAATGCCTCTTTCATAAAATAAACATTATCAAAATCCATTTGTCAACCTATAGAAAATCTAATTGTGCTTAATGTTTCCAGTAATAAAAGAACTAATGCAAATATTGTACCGACGTTTGAAAAGAATAACTTGAATTTTTCTTTTAATGTAAATTCCTTTGCTTCATCAGATTCATTATTTATACTGAAAAGCTTTTTATCCTTAATTGATAAAACAACAAACGCAAAAATACCTAAAGCAAAAATAATTGCAAATACAAGTACTGATGAGAGATTAATTACATAATCACTAAAATTATCTTGTATATACTGAAGTATACAGCTTGATAAGTTATTCAGGAAATGAATTATCATTGCAGGGAGCATGGAATTTGTTTTTACCGTTACAAATGCAAAGAATACACCGCCTATAAATGCAAAAGGTATTTGTACAAGATTTCCGTGCATTAAACCAAAAAGCAGGGAAGAGATTAGAATTGCAAAAGTATTTCCGTATTTTCTTAGTTTACCTAAAATAACGCCTCTAAACAGAAATTCCTCGGCAAATGCAGGTGCAATAGCAGTAACAAGCGTCATAATCAGGAAACCGAAATTATTATAAGAAGTCTCCGTATCAGCTAAATTATTATTTATTCCGATTGCTTCAAAGCTTGATAACAGAATAGAGGTAAGAATATTACCCAAATATCCTATCGACAGTCCAAGTATTACATAAAGAACTAAGTTGGATTTTTTAACCTTTTTAAATTTAATAATTGAACTTAGCTTTGTATTTGATAATCCACAATACGTAAGACCTATTACAAACAAAGCTGTAAATAAAACAGTACCGTGAAAAAGCTCGGTAATTGCCAAATAATTATCATTGAAAAACTCGTTATTAGAAACTCCGGTTAATTTTAAAAATAAGAATAAAAATGTATACAGTATTTGAAAGGTCAACTCTGCAGCGAACACAGCAAAGCCTAAACCGCTGAGAGTTTTCCTTATATTATGTTTTTTATTATGAAGAGTTAATAAATCTTGTTGTTGTGGAGATAATACAGTGTAATTGTAATAGTATTGCAAAAAACCACTCCCATTATATTTATAACATTATAACACTAAATTCTTCTATTTACAACATAAACATTTGTAAATAAATTGTAAATTATATTACAATATTAATAAGATTATGAAATTGCCGCTATATTGACAAAAAAGCTTAAAATGTGATATCATATTAAAAATATTAAGCTATATTTTTGAGTTGTATTTCAGCTTTATTATCGAAAGGATGATTGATTATATGGTTACTGCTATGTTGTTTGCAGGTGGTATTGGTGCAAGAATGAAATATTCTGATATGCCAAAACAATTTTTAGAAGTAGGCGGTAAACCTATTATAATTCATACAATGGAACATTTTGCCCGTCATAGTATGGTTGACGCAATAGTTATAGCCTGTAAGGAAGACTGGATTGGATACCTTAAAGAGCTTATTTCAAGCTTTAGTGTTCCAAAAGTTAAAGCTATTGTTCCAGGTGGTGCTAACGGTTTCGATTCAATACATAACGGTGTAGTTGCTACAGCTGAATTCTCAAAAAATCCTGATGATATTATACTTATTTGTGACGGCGTTAGACCTATGCTTTCAGAGGAACTTATAACCAATTGCATTAAGGATACAAAAAAGTATGGTACTGCTGTACCTGTTACTCCCAGTATTGATTCACTGCTTTACAGTGAAGACGGAGAAACCTGCGGCAAAAGCTATCAGAGAAGCACAATGTATATAACTCAGGCTCCTCAGGGATATAAGATGGAAAGAATTCTCTGGGCTCACGATGAAGCTTACAAACGAGGTATTACAAATCCAGTTTCATCAAGTGAGTTGTTTATTGAGCTTGGCGAAGAGGTTCATATTTTTATTGGTGAAAGATTTAATATTAAGGTAACAACTCCCGAGGACCTTACTACATTGCGTGCACAATTCTATTATAATAACTACAAACAATTTGCTAAGGAAGAGTTAAAATATGGCTTATAATGTTAAGGATAATATAAAAAGTAATGTTTATTCCGATATATGCGAGATAACATCAGCCGATATTGATTGGGGTAGATTTAAGGGTAAATCAGTATTAATTACCGGTGCAGGCGGATTTATCGGATCATTCCTTGTATTAAGCTTTCTTACAAGGAATGACTTATACAATGATAATATAAAGGTAATTGCACTTGTTAGAAATGAACAAAGAGCGTCTGCAAAATACGGAGAACTGCTTAAACGTGATGATTTTATTCTCTGTGTTCAGGACGTATCAGAGGAAATTAAATCTGAAAAGGCAGATTTCGTAATTCACGCTGCAAGTCAGGCAAGTAATATTCAATTTGAAAATGACCCTGTGGGTACAATTAATGCTAACCTTATGGGTACTGCTAATGTTCTAAATTTCGCAAAGAATTCAAAAAGCGAAGCAACACTTATTATTTCAAGCCTTAAGGTTTACGGAAAGCTTTACAACGGTAAGAACAGAATTTCCGAAGATGATATTGGTTATCTCGATTTTACCTCTTATAAAAACTGTTACGCAGTTGGAAAAAGAGCGTCTGAAACTCTTGCCGCAAGCTATTCTAAACAGTACGATATGAATATTAAAATAGCCAGACCAAGTTATATTTACGGTGCAAGCAGCTTGGATGACGATCGTGTATGGGCTCAGTTTATTGCCAACATCGTTAAAAAGCAAAATATTCTTCTAAAAAGCAATGGTGCGGCTAACCGTTCCTTCTGCTATGTTACCGATACTGTAACAGCACTCTTGCTTATTCTTCTTAATGGCGAAAATGCAGTGCCATATAATATTTCATATGAAAAATCCGATGTTACAATCAGAGGCTTTGCTAAGTGTGCCTGTGAAGTATTTCCTGAAAGAAACATATCACTTTCATTTGCAAATCCTGAAGATGAAGCTGAGCCTTCTATTGATATTTCACCTCTTGCACAAACGCCTGAAATTTTAGATAATTCAAGATTAATTGCTCTTGGCTGGAAACCTCTTGTTGATTTAAAAGAGGGTATAAGAAGATCTGTTAATATTCTTGAAGAAAATTAAAATAAAGCTTGAGTTTAAATATGTTACTTAAATCGTTACTTAATCAGTTTGAACGCGATTGGGCAGAAGCCCCGTTGCGTGAAGAAAATCTTAACTTATCAGAAATAAAAAACAAAACTATTGTTGTATCCGGAAACAGCGAAATTACTCGTGCTGTAGTTTTTTCGATTTTATCCGTAAACGATAAGCTTGGTTCAGGTAATATTGTTTGCGTTTTTTGTGAAGATAACACTAAAATTTTTGATATTATAAAATCTCGAGATGATTTTAGATTAGTCAATTCATACTCAAAGTTACCTGAAAAAACTGATATATGGATTGAAACATCATTTCTCTTTGGCGACAGTATTGATATCAGCGAAGCTGAAAAATCACTTCTAAAAACAAAAGAGAGAGTTGAGGTGTTTTCACATTCAACACCTGAACAGGTGCTTTTGTTGTCGGATAACTCTGTTTACGGAAATCTGAAAAATGGATTAGTAATTTCTGAAAATGAATCAGGAGATTTGAGTCTTTCTGATAACAATTTAAAAGCTATGATTATGCAGGCTGTAGAAAACACCTTTTCTTCAGCCTCTCACCAATATTCCTTTAAACTGAACACTTTAAGATGTTCTTCAATTTTATGTACTTTCTCAAATTCTGAATTTGTAAGTAATGTTATAAGTGCAATTTCTGAAAAGAAAAGCTTTAATCTAATTGATAACAAAAACAAGATTTCTTATTTATATATAAATGATTTTATTACTGCTGTTTTCTATGTTTTAATATACGGTGAAAATACAGTATATAACGCTTGTTCGGATGATTCTACTGTATCTTCATCTGAACTTTTTGCTATTATTAATGATTTGTTTGATAATAATTTTACTTATTCAAGTGAATACAGTATTCAAATTGGTTGTGCTGTATGCAATACAAAGCTTAAGGGTATAGGTTGGAATCCTTGCGTGGAAATTAAAGATGCGTTAATAATTTTAAAATATGCTTATGATAACAGTGACGAGGTTTTTATGTTTCCTGATGCTTATGACGGTAAACTTAAAACCATTCAGAATATATTGCTCGGTTTCCTGCTTGAAATTGACCGCATATGTAAAAAGAATAATATAAAGTATTTTTTGGCCGGAGGAACGTTACTTGGAGCAATACGTCATCAAGGATTTATTCCGTGGGACGATGATGCAGATGTTATGATGCTCAGGGAAGATTATGATAAATTCCTTAAGGTTTTGCCTGACGAGCTTCAGGATAATCTGTTTTTACAGTCAACTGAAAAAACGAGCCATTTTCCGTTTCTGAAAATCAGAATTAATAATACTGTTTTTTCAACAGAGTTTACCTCAAGGTTTGATAATATTCATAACGGTATATTTTTTGATGTCTTAGCTCAGGATCAAACTTCTAATAATCGTTTTATCAGAAAGCTTCATATACATGCAACTGCAAGCTCAAGATGGCTTGTACTAAATAAATGGAGAGGAACGCCCGTAGACGCAAACAGTAAATTTGCTTCATCAATAGCTAATATACTAAAAAGTATCTTTCCTCTTGGATTTTTAGAGGCTGTGCAGAACAAACTCATTTCTCTGTTTAAAAACAAGAAAAATGCTGTTTATCTTTTTGACAGTATGGGCAGAAATATTAATAAAGGTGCGTTTCCGAAAGAATGGTTTGATGAGGTAGTTTTTGTTGATTTTGAAGGAGAAAAACTACCTGTACCAAAGGAATATGATAAGTATCTTACTTATCTTTACGGTGATTATATGGATATGATTCCCGTAAGCAAAAGACATGTAAGCCATGATATTATACAAATAGACTTGGGTGAATATACAAATTATCAACTCAGGAAAAAATAGTGTAAAGGATGATTATGTTTTGTTAACTATTATAATTTCTAATAATCATACAGAAGAATCTCTTAATTATACTTTAAAGAGTATTTCAATTGCTGCTCCTGATAAGTTATCAATCAACATAAAAATTTTAAACTTTAATGATAATACACCCGGGTCTGATAAAATATTAAAGGATTATAACGTAGTCTTTGAAAATGTCTTAGGAAAAACCTTAGCTGTAGCGTTATCGGAAGAAGTAGAAAAGTTGTCAGGTGATTATGTCTTATTTGCTAACAGCGGAGATATATTTACAAAAGGATTTTTTAATGTAATAAAAAAATATACTGAAAAAGCTTATACAAATATAATCAAAGTAAAAAATGTCAGCACAGATTATGAACTACTTGAAAATGAAATAAAAAATGCAAAAGTCAACTGTAAAAAGGCTGATATAGAAAAAATTAATTTAACTTTTTCCCCGGAATCTGTACCTCTTGAAACTGATGGTGTGCTTTTCAGTGTGCCTGCTCTTAAGAAAGCAGGTGTAAATTCCGAGTTTAAATATGATGCACTTAAAGACGCAATGTACAGAATTTTGAATAAAGTCGGAAAATTCACAAGTATCAATAATGAGTTGATTATTTCACCTTATCCGCTTACATCAAACAGAGTGAATTTCCCCGGCATGCACGATAAATACTGGTATTTTAATTCTCTTGAGCAGTTTGTTCTGCCAATGGTAAAAAAATACAGAGAGGGTAATTCAACAAAGACCTTCATACAATATGTTGCTCTTAATGAGCTCAGATGGAGATATATTTATAATTGCAACAGTGATAACAAGCATATTGTTGATAAAGAATGGGAACGTTTTTATTCACTTTGCAGAGATATTCTTTCTGAAATTGATAATAATGTAATATTTAATTTACAAAATTCTTCAAATTTTAATATGCTGAGGGGACTTTGTCTTGCACTGTTTAATACTAAATATGGGGGTAGACCTGAAAGTACATATATTTTTGATAAAAAGAACATAATCAGAACCTATGATGATATTGCATTAATGCGTGCAAACGCTTTAAGGGTTATTCTCGAAATACTTGAATACAATAACGATTCATTACTTATTGAAGCGTCAGTAGATGACTTTATGGATATGTCAAACTGTGAACTGATATGCTTTTTAAATAACAGAGAAGTTGAAATAATTCCCACATATAGATATGCACATACAAAGTTTTTTGGCATTTCTACAAACAGAAGATATACATTTAAGTTTGAAATTACTGAGGATATGCTTTCTGAAAGTTCAGATGATGTTCTAAATTTTTATATTTCATATAATGGTTTTCTTGTATCTATTCCTTATATTACAAGAAGATATACATCAAAGATTTCTTCAGGTATACCGTATTCTTACTGGAAATTCGGCAATAAAAACAGGGCAATTTATTTTAATAACAAGAATACCGATCTTGTGTTTACAAGAATAAGCGGATTTAGAAGATTTTTCAGAGAAGTACGTATGATTGTTTCAATGACTTACGGTCCTCAGAGATCTTACCGTATGTTTTTAACCAGAATCTGCTATTGGCTTACAAGACCATATTTTAAAAACAAAAGAATTTGGCTGACTTATGATAAGCTCTATAAAGGCGGAGATTGCGGTGAGTATTTTTATAAATATATGATTACACAGAAGGATAAAATTAAGCCTGCCTATGTAATTAACAAAGATTGTGATGACGCCAAAAGACTTAAGGCAGAAGGATTTAAACCCTTATATTTCGGCACAATGAAGAATAAACTTTATTATCTTAATGCTGACGTTATTTTTGCTACCCACGGCGGTGTTCATTCATTTAACGGTATTACTAATGCTCAGGCGAAATATGTGTCTGATCTCATAAATGCTGATGTTGTATGTATTCAACACGGACTTTCTGTGCAGCAGTTAGCTCAGGAGCTTAACAGAGTATATAACAATACAAAACGGTATTACTGTGCATCTAAATATGAGATTAAAAATCTGGAGCATCCTATTTATGGATATGAGGACAAATCTATTCTTAAATTAACGGGAATTCCCAGGTATGACGGACTTGTCAGCAATGATAAAAAACAAATTCTTATTACTCCTACTTGGAGGGCATATATTTCCATGCCTCCCGTTATGGGACAGGCAAGACCTTATTATCCTGAATTTAAAAATACTAATTATTATAAGATTTACTGCAATCTTCTTACAGATGAAAAGCTGATAAACACTGCAAGAAAATGCGGATATAAGCTTATTTATCTTCTTCATCCGATTATCAGCGCACAGATCGTAGATTATCCTGATATCGACGGTATAGAAATAATTCCTGCTACTTCAGTAAACTACGAGAAAATTCTTACAGAATCAAGCCTTATGCTTACCGACTATTCCGGCGTTCAATTTGATTTTGCTTATATGAGAAAGCCTGTCGTTTACTACCATCCTCCAAAGCTTCCTCCTCATTACAAAGAAGGCGGATTTTTTTATGACAGTATGGGATTTGGCGAAATTTGTACCGAACATGAAGAAATAGTTGACTGTCTTTGTGAATATATGGAAAATAATTGCGAGCTTAAGCCCTTCTATAGGAAAAGAGCAGATGATTTCTTCGCTTATTCTGATCTTAATTCCTGTAAGAGAATTTATGACGATATGATAGAATATAAAAAACTAAAATAGAAATTATAAATTAATTAATTGGGGTGTTTATATCTTGCCTAAATACGGAGAAAGAATTGTGTGGATTGATCAACTTCGCAGTATTGCATTTCTTTTTGTAATAATCGGTCATGTTGCATTGCCGAAAGAAACGCAGTCACTTATTTATTCTTTCCATATGCCTTTATTTTTTCTGATTTCAGGTCTTACAATTAACAGAGAAAAATTAATCAGTATGCCTCTTAAGGATTATGTATTGAAACAGTTTAAGGGATTGATAATACCTTATTTTTGGATGAGTTTCCTCTGTTATCCACTATGGTATATAACATTTAAAATACTTGATAATACAAGTACATCTGTTTTTGATGTATTTAAGGGTATCTTTTTAGGGAATAATTTAATTATAAGCTCAACCTCAAATGCGCTTTGGTTTCTACTTGTACTTTTTATTGGAAATATTTTATATGTTTCTTTTCTCAAAATAACTAAGGGTCATAGTACCGCGTTACTTGGACTTGTACTTATATGTGGAGTATTCGGATATCTTTATAAGGGCTTTGCTCAAATATGGCACTTTAATGTTTCTTTTACAGCTGTTGTTATGATTTATATCGGCAATGAATTTATGATGCGGTATAAAAAAAGTAATTTTTGGAATCGCACGCGTAACGGAAAATATATTGCTTCAATTATCGGAATAATCGTTCTGTTCCTTGTAATAGGATTTATATCCCATACTGTGAACGGTAGGATTTCAATGACTGCAAATAAATTTGGAAAATCAATTCTTTTATTCTACATAACTGCCCTTGCATTTTCAGCAGTCATTACATTAATTCTTATTCATATACCTAAAATTTCTTTCATAACTTATATAGGCAGAAACACACTGCTTTATGTGGGAATTCATATTCCTATTATCAGACTTTTGGAACACGCTTTTAGTGATATATTCTCGCAGTATAAATTTAGCATACCATTGGCTTTTGCACTTTATGTAGGACTAATACCTATTGTCAGGTTTTTTCAAAAATTTCTTCCCTTTGTTTGTGGCAAGCCGTCAGATGAATTTCTTGTTTATCAGAAGATAGCAAGAGTTATACTTGTAATGTGGTGTGCGTCGGTTCCGTATTACTACTTGCTTTTCAAACTCGGATTTAGTATTCATAATGTGTTATTTGATATAATCAGCATTATTGTATTAGCAGTTTTAAGTGTAGTGTTTGTATTGGTGACAAGTAAATACCTACCGATTATCTATTTTGAAAATATAAAAAGCAATAGTTCAGTTAATATTTAGCTTGTTTTTTATTCAAAACTTTTTAAAAACAAAAAAAGTCTTGACAAGTAAATAATTTTGTAATATAATGGCTAAGTAAAATAAAGCAAAGCAGAAAAGCTTTCACCTGTGGGGTGTCGTCTGCACGGGTCAATATTCTAAATTTTTTAATTTATTGTATTGCTATGCGGACGGAGTATTCTGTCCGCATTTATTTTTGTTATAATGTTTTTGGAGGTGCTTAACATTAGCAGTAAAGAACTGGAAATCAATGAAGAAATTCATGATAAAGAGCTTAGAATTATCGGCTCTGACGGCACTCAGCTTGGTATTATGTCAGCAAATGAGGCTTTGAATTTAGCAGCAGAAAAAAATATGGACCTTGTAAAAATCGCTCCGCAATCCAAACCACCGGTTTGTAAAATTATGGATTACGGCAAGTATCGTTTTGAACAAGCTAAAAGAGAAAAGGAAGCTCGTAAAAAACAGCATATTATTGATATAAAAGAAGTAAGACTTTCTCTGAATATCGATACACATGACTTTAACACAAAGCTTAATAATGCTTTGAAATTTATTGCTAAGGGCGATAAGGTAAAGGTTTCAATTCGTTTCCGCGGTCGTGAAATGGGTCATCCTGAAATCGGTTATGATACTATGAAACGATTTGCTGAGTCTTGCAGCGAAACTGCTGTTATTGAAAAACCAGCTAAGTTAGAGGGTCGCAATATGTTAATGTTTCTTGCGCCAAAATCTTTAAAACAGTAAAATAAGTTTAAGGAGGATATTTATATGCCAAAAATCAAAACACACAGTGGTGCTAAAAAACGTTTTAAAATTTCTAAAAACGGTAAAATTATTCGTGCTCATGCAAATAAAAGCCACATTCTTAATAAGAAAACAACTAAGCGTAAAAGAGGCTTGAGACAAACAACAGTTACTGATAAAACAAATGTTGCTCAGGTTAAACGTTTAATTCCTTACAAATAATTACTGGAGAATTCGGAGGTTATATATTATGGCACGTGTAAAAGGTGCGTTAATGACACGCAAAAGAAGAAAAAAGACATTAAAGCTTGCCAAAGGTTATTGGGGTGCTAAAAGTAAACATTTCAAAATGGCTAAACAGGCTGTAATGAAATCAGGCAACTATGCATATATCGGTCGTAAACAGAAAAAGAGAGATTTCCGTCGTTTATGGATTACTCGTATTTCTGCTGCCTGCAAAATGAACGGTACTAACTATTCTTCATTTATGAACGGTCTTAAAAAAGCAGGTATTACATTAAACCGTAAAATGCTTTCAGAAATTGCTATTTCTGATCCTCAGGCTTTCACAAGCCTTGTAGAACAGGCAAATTCTGCAAAATAATTTAAAGTAATTGCGTTTGAGCGTAAAGCTCAAACGCTTTGCTATTTTTATTACTTTGGGGTAAATTATGATTATAAGCAGTAAGGAAAATAATATCGTAAAGAAAATAACAAAACTAAATAAAAGTTCAAAATTCAGAAAAGATGAAAAAATTTTTATAGCAGAAGGCTTAAGATTAGTTGAAGATGCAGTTTTAAGCGACAGCTGTATAGATTTTTTTGTTTTTTCTCAGTCTGCAACAGAAAAATATAAAGATTTTTATGAAGATATTTGCAGAAAATTTAATAATATATATGTGTTTTCCGATAGTTTATTTTCTTATATTTCCGAAACAAAAAGTCCGCAAGGTGTGCTTGCCTGTATTAAAATCCTTGACAAAAACATACTCTTTGATAAAATAAGTAACGGTGGAAAATATCTGGCACTTGAAAATATGCAGGATCCGGGTAATTTAGGAACCGTTTTCAGAACTGCAGAGGCTCTTGGAATATCGGGAGTTATATTAACCGCTGATTGCTGTGATGTTTACTCTCCTAAAGTAGTAAGAAGCACAATGGGTGCAATTTTCAGAATACCCTTTATTGTGGTAAATTCAATTTCGGATTTTTTATCGGAAAATAAAAATCTCACTTCTTATGCTGCCATTGTAAGTAATGACGCACAGCAAATTTCTGATATTAAGTTTGAAAATCCTTCTGTTTGCATTATAGGTAATGAGGGAAACGGGTTGAAAAAGGAAACAATAGATATTTGTGATAACAAAATTACTATTCCTATGGACGGCAGAGCAGAATCACTTAACGCTTCAATTGCTGCCGGAATTATAATGTGGGAAATGATTAAATGAACAACAATACTGTTTATTGGATATGGCTTGTTAATGCATTGGGATATAATAATCCTAAGTATAAGAAAGTTTATGAAATGTATAATAGCATTGAAGCCTTTTATAACGGCGGAGAAAAAGAGTGGCGACTTTGCGGTATATTTTCTAATAAAGAATTAAACTCTTTAAAGAAATCAAATTTATCGGATGCTCGCGCTATTATATCCAGATGTATTTCTTTAGGCTATTCAATTTTTACTTTTGAAGACGAAGAATATCCCGAATGTTTATATAATATTTATTCACCGCCTGCTGTCTTGTATGTCAGCGGTGATTTGCCTGATATTGATAATCGGCTTTCCATTGCTATAGTAGGTGCAAGACGTCCAAGAGAATACGGTATCAGACATTCATATAATATTGCCTATAATCTATCTAAAGCAGGTGTAACCGTAGTAAGCGGCGGTGCTTTAGGAGTTGACTGTGCATCTCACAGAGGGGCTTTAAATGCTCAGGGAGTTACCGTTTGTGTACTCGGTTGCGGTATAAATGCCGATTATCTGAGAGAAAACGCTAATATGAGAAGAGATATTACCTTTAAAGGTGCTGTTATTTCGGAATATCCGCCTGATACACCGCCAAGATCATTTCATTTTCCTGCAAGAAACAGAATTATCTCAGCATTATCAGACGGTGTAGTTATAATAGAAGCAGGAGAGAAAAGCGGTTCATTAATTACTGCCAATTTTGCTTTGGAACAGGGTAAGGAATTATTCGCACTTATGGCGGCGGCTGACTCTAAGTATGATTTAGGCTCTAATATGCTTATTAAAGAAGGCTGTGCAATTCCTATTACTGACTACAAGGATATAATAAAATCATTTGAAAATGTGTATGTAACTAACAGTGTTGATGAATACAGTGCAACTCAGGAGGAAATAGATGTTATCCCGATCAAGGGAAAAGCTCCTGATGAGTTTAAAAACAGGAAAACTGTTGATTTAATAAATAAATCGGAAAAAGAAATAAAAGAAAAAGAGAATAATAAAAAAGAACATAAAACTGATATAAATTTATCAGGATTGGAAAAAGATGTATATAATTGTATAGGCAATGAGCCTGTTCATATAGATGAAATATCATTGAAATTAAATATTAAAGTTTTTAAGTTATTACCTGTGATTACTAAGTTGGAAATGTTAAATCTTATTGAAAGTACACAGGGAAGATGTTATAAATTAAAATGAGGTGTATGAATAAATGTCAAATCTTGTGATAGTAGAGTCACCTGCAAAAGCTAAAACAATAAAAAAATATCTTGGTTCAGATTATGAAGTTATTGCTTCTATGGGTCATGTAAGAGATTTAGTAAAATCAAGATTAAGCGTTGATATAAAAAATAATTTTACCCCAAAATATGAGGTTATTAAAGGCAAAGAAGATTTAGTTAAAAATTTAAAGAAAATGGCAAAAGAATGTGATGCTGTATATCTGGCAACCGACCCCGATAGAGAGGGCGAGGCTATTTCATGGCACTTAGCATATTTGCTGGGACTTAATTTAGAGGATAAAAACAGAGTTGAGTTTAACGAAATTACAAAAAGCGGCGTTACAAACGGTATGAGTTCACCCCGCTCAATAGATATTGACCTTGTTGACGCTCAGCAGGCAAGAAGAATTCTTGACAGATTAGTTGGATATAAGCTAAGTCCTTTTATTTCTCAAAAAATCCGCAGAGGCTTGTCAGCAGGCAGAGTTCAGTCCGTTGCAGTAAGAATTATTGTTGACAGAGAAGAAGAAATCAGAAAATTCAAGCCTGAGGAATATTGGTCAATAGACGCAAAATTTATTCCAAAAGGAAGCCGCAGGGTTTTTACAGCATCTTTGTACGGTAATCAGGACGGCAAAATTAAAATTTCTTCAAAAGAAGAAGCAGATAAAATATATAATGATGTAAAAGATGCAGAATTTGTAATTACCAAGGTTAAAAACGGAACCCGTAAAAAATCACCTGCACCGCCCTTTATTACTTCTACATTACAGCAGGAAGCCTCAAGA
The DNA here is from genome assembly GCA_022511005.1 of Ruminococcus sp. Taxonomy (GTDB): domain Bacteria; phylum Bacillota; class Clostridia; order Oscillospirales; family Acutalibacteraceae; genus Ruminococcoides. The sequence goes on along the minus strand of JAFLSJ010000017.1, from coordinate 12,874 downwards.
AAGCTTGGATTTCAGTCAAGGCGTACAATGAGAGTTGCTCAAGAATTGTACGAAGGCATTGACTTGTCAGGCTACGGTGCAACAGGTTTGATTACTTATATGAGAACAGACTCATTAAGAATATCAAATACAGCAATTGAAAGCGTTACAGGTTATATTAAATCAACCTTTGGCGATAAATATTTACCGGTAAAACCAAGATTTTTTAAATCCCGTTCCAATGCACAGGACGGTCACGAAGCTATCAGACCCACAAGCACTGAGTTTCCCCCTGAAAAGATTAAAAACAGTTTAACATCAGACCAATATAAGCTTTATAAGCTTATCTGGAATAGATTTGTTGCCTCACAAATGGCTGATTGTATTCAAAAAACAACTCAGGCTGATATTGAAGGTAACGGATATATATTTAAAGCGTCGGGATACAGAGTTGATTTTGACGGTTTTACCTGTCTTTATACTGAAAGTAAGGACGAAAAGGAAGAAAAATCAACAGAATTACCGCCTTTAGAAAAAAATATGACTGCAAAAGTAAAAGAAATTGTACCTAATCAGCATTTTACACAACCTCCTGCAAGATATACAGAAGCGTCCTTAATTAAAGCACTGGAGGAATACGGAATCGGCAGACCGTCAACTTATGCCGCTACAATTTCAACTATCACTTCCCGTGAATATGTAAAAAGAGAAGCAAAAAGTCTTATTCCTACCGAGCTTGGCGAGGCTTGCGTAAATCTTATGAAAGAGCGTTTTCCTAAGATTGTAAACGTTAAATTTACCGCCCAAATGGAAGAAGAACTGGATACAGTTGAAGAGGGAAAGGAAAATTGGGTAGACTTGCTTGACAGCTTCTATGACGATTTTGATAAAACTTTAAAGAAAGCAAAATCCGATATGGAAGGAGTTAAAATTCAGCTTAAAGAAGACCAAACCGATATCATCTGCGAAAAATGCGGTAGACAAATGGTTGTTAAGGTTGGTAGGTTCGGCAAATTTATTGCCTGCCCGGGATACCCTGAATGTAAAAATGTAAAGAAATTCGTTGAAAAAGTTGGTGTTCCTTGTCCTAAATGCAACGGTGAGGTAATAGTCAAACACACCAAAACAAAAAGGGCGTTCTACGGTTGCAGTAATTATCCTGACTGTGATTTTGTTTCATGGAATGAACCTGTAAATGAAAAATGCCCCCAATGCGGTGAAATATTATTTAAGAAAAAGGGTAAAAAACCTGTTCTGTTTTGTGCAAAAGAGGGCTGTGGTTTTACTAAAACTATTAAAGACTCGGAGAATAATTAATGAAGGCAAATGTCATAGGTGCAGGACTTGCAGGATGCGAAGCGGCATATCAGTTAGCTAAAAGAGGAATTCAGGTAGATTTATATGAAATGAAGCCGCATAAAAAAACACCTGCTCATAAAAACGATATGTTTGCAGAGCTTGTTTGCTCAAACTCATTAAAGGCAGCAAGAATCGGCAGTGCGGCAGGAATGTTAAAAGAAGAAATGAGGTATCTCGATTCTCTTTTAATGCGATGTGCAGATAAATCTGCCGTTCCTGCGGGAGGAGCTTTAGCTGTTGACAGAGAAATTTTCTCAAAGCTTGTAACAGAAGAGATAAATAATAATAAAAATATAAATGTAATAAATAAAGAGATTGATACTTTAGAGTTTGATGTCCCTACAATTATTGCAACAGGGCCTTTAACATCAGACGCTTTATCTGATGTAATTAAAGATAAGTTTGGTTCTTCATTATCTTTCTTTGACGCCGCTGCACCGATTGTAAAATCTGATTCTGTTGATATGAATTATGCTTTTTGTGCTTCTCGTTATGGCAAGGGCGACGGTGACGACTATATTAACTGCCCTATGAATAAGGAAGAATACGAAGTTTTTTATAATGAGTTAATTAACGCAGAGCGTGCTCCATTACATGATTTTGATGTAAATAATCCTAAGGTTTATGAGGGCTGTATGCCGGTTGAGGTTATGGCTCAAAGGGGAATAGATACTTTAAGATTCGGCCCTATGAAGCCTGTAGGACTTACTGACCCTAATACAGGACACAGACCGTGGGCGGTAGTTCAGCTTAGAAAAGAAAACAGTGCCGGCAGTATGTATAATCTTGTGGGATTTCAGACAAACTTAAAATTTCCTGAGCAAAAGCGTGTATTCGGCTTAATTCCTGCTTTAAAAAATGCAGAATATTGCCGTTACGGCGTAATGCACAGAAATACTTTTATAGACTCTCCCAGACTTTTAAACTCTGATTACAGTCTTAAAAGCAATAAAAACTTATTTTTTGCAGGTCAGATTACAGGTGTTGAGGGATATATGGAATCTGCATCTTCAGGACTTATGGCGGGTATAAACTGTGCAAGACTTATAAAGAACAATAATACCGTTGTTTTACCTGACAACACAATGATTGGTGCTTTAAGCAGATATATAAGTGAAGAAAGTGTAACTAAATTTCAGCCTATGGGTGCAAATTTCGGTGTACTGCCTGAACTTCAAAACAGACCCAGAGATAAAAAACTAAGAGCAGAAGCCTATGCTTTAAGAGGTTTGGAAAGATTAAAAGAATTTATTAGTGTAAACAATTTAAATAGTTGAACGGATGAGGTTTTATGAAAATTATTGTCGATGCATTCGGAGGAGATAATGCTCCTCTTGAAATTATTAAAGGAGCATTACTTGCAAAAGAAGAATACGGTGTAGATATTATTTTAACAGGCTCACAGGAAGAAATAAAAAGGACTGCCGATAAAAATAATATTGATATATCCTCAATTGAAATAAAAAATACAACTCAGATAATCACTATGGAAGATGAACCAAACTCCGTTTTAAAGACTAAATCAGACAGCTCTATGGCAGTTGGAATGAAGCTGTTATCAGAAGGCTATGGAGACGGCTTTGTAAGTGCCGGCAACAGCGGAGCAATTTGCGTTGGCGCTACTTTGATTGTTAAAAGAATAAAAGGTGTAAAAAGACCGGGATTTGCTCCTATAATGCCTCATTTTAAAGGCGGATGTTTTATGCTGTGCGACGGCGGAGCAAATATTGAATGCAGACCTGAAATGCTATTGCAATATGCAAAAATGGGTTCTGCATATATGGAAAAGGTTATGGGAGTTTCCTCTCCAAAAATAGGACTTGCCAATGTGGGAACTGAAGAGCATAAAGGAAATGAATTACAGCAAAGTACATATGCTCTTTTAAAAGAAAGTAACTTGAATTTTATCGGCAACATAGAGGGAAGAGATATTCCCGAAGGTATTTGCGATGTAGTAGTATGTGACGGTTTTACGGGCAATATAATATTAAAGACATACGAAGGCGTTGCAAAATCAATTATGGGTGAAATAAAATCCTTGTTCAGTAAAAACTTAAAAAGTAAGATTGCCGCAGGACTTGTATATTCAGATTTAAAACGAATGAAAAAAGAATATGACTATAACGAATACGGCGGAGCACCTATAATGGGATGCCAAAAACCTGTATTTAAAGCCCACGGCAGTGCAAAAGCCAATACAATAAAAAATGCAATAAGACTTACTAAAGATTATATTGAATCGGATGTTATAAAATCAATTTCAGAAGTTTTTTAAAGGATAATGAAAATGGAAGAATTACAGAAAAGTATAAACTATAAATTTAAAGATGAAAGCTTGCTTATTGAAGCACTTACACATTCATCTTATGCCAATGAACAAAAAGGGAAGAATATAAAGTGCAATGAACGTCTTGAATTTTTAGGCGATTCTGTTTTATCTATTGTGGTATCAGATTATATCTATAAAAATTGTCCCGAACTAACTGAGGGTGATTTAACAAAATTGAGAGCTTATTTAGTTTGTGAAGAAAGCCTATATAAATTTGCCAAGAAAATTAATCTGGGCTCATATCTAATTTTAAGTAAAGGTGAACATCATAACAACGGTTCAAAGCGACCGTCTATTTTGTCAGATGCCTTTGAAGCTTTAATTGCCGCTATTTATTTAGACAGTGACAGAGAAACTGCGGCTGATTTTATTTTAGACTTTATAATTCCTGAGCTTAAAAACCATAAAAAGCGTCCTGCAAAAGATTATAAAACCACTTTGCAGGAGATAATTCAGAAAAATCCCGGTGAAACATTAAAATACGTTTTAGTTGGAGAAAGCGGTCCAGACCATGAAAAGCATTTTGTTGTTGAGGTACATTTAAACAGCAATGTTATCGGAAAAGGCGGCGGAAAGAACAAAAAACAGGCTGAACAGCAGGCCGCAAGAGAAGCATTGGAGCTGATGGGATATTAATAAACATTCTAATATTTCAATTTTTATTCCGCACAAGGGTTGTCCTCACCAATGCTCATTCTGCAATCAAAAGGAAATTACAGGACAGGTTTACCAGCCTGATGCTGATGATGTTAAAAGCACTTTAAAGCAAGCAGTAGAAGATTTAGGTGATAATTCAAAAAATGCTGAAATTGCTTTCTTTGGAGGCAGTTTCACTGCAATAGATAGAGATTATATGCTCTCTTTATTAAATTCAACAAAAGAATATATAAATTTCTTTAAGGGTATAAGATTGTCTACAAGACCTGACTGCATAGATGAAGAAATATTATCCTTGCTTAAATCCTATAATGTTACTTCCATTGAGTTGGGCGCTCAGTCAATGGATAACGATGTTTTAAAAGCAAACAGAAGAGGTCATACAGCAGAAGATGTCTATAAATCATCACAGCTTATTAAAGAATACGGTTTTTCTTTAGGGCTTCAGATGATGACGGGACTTTATAAATCAGATTTTCAAAAAGATATTAAAACTGCCGAAGAATTTATAAAAATAAAACCCGATACAGTAAGAATTTATCCCACAGTAATTCTTGATAATACATATTTAGGCGAGCTCTATAAAAATAAAAACTATTCTTCTTATACACTTGATGAGTCAGCTGGTTTATGTTCAAAATTAATAGTAATGTTTGAAAAGGCTGACATAAATATAATAAGATTAGGACTTCATTACAGTGAAAGTCTTGAAAAAAATATGCTTAATAATAATTATCACCCTGCATTTAAAGAGCTTTGTGAAAATAAAATTTTCAAAGATGAAATTATTAAGAAGTTAAATGATGTAAAAAATAAGAATATTACTATATTCGTTAATTCAAATTCTAAGTCAAAACTAATCGGTCAAAAAAAATCTAACATAAAATATTTGATTAGTTTGGGATATAATGTTACAATAAAAGATAATGAAGTTTTAAATAAATACGAGATAATTATAGAATAAAAACGGAGGTGAGATTTATGCTGCTTAAATCATTAGATATTCAAGGTTTTAAAACCTTTCCTGATAAAACAAAGCTGACTTTTGATAAAGGTATGACAGCCGTAGTAGGACCAAACGGTTCGGGAAAAAGCAACATAAGTGATGCCATTCGTTGGGTACTCGGCGAACAGTCACCGAAAAGTCTCAGATGTTCTAAAATGGAGGACGTTGTTTTTAACGGAACTGATGACAGAAAGCGACAGGGATTTGCAGAAGTTACCCTTACAATAGAAAACAAGGACAGAGTTTTACCTTTTGACGGCGACGAGGTAGCGGTTACAAGAAGATATTACAGAAGCGGCGAAAGCGAATACCTTATAAATAAGGCGTCTGTAAGATTGAAAGATATTAATGAACTTTTTATGGACACAGGTCTTGGCAGAGACGGCTACTCTATGATTAGTCAGGGTAAAATAGATAGTATTGTAGCATCAAAAAGTGAAGACAGACGAGAAATTTTTGAAGAAGCTGCCGGTGTATCAAGATACAGATACAGAAAAATTGAAGCTGAAAGAAAGCTTAAAAATACTGAGGATAACCTGTTAAGACTCAGGGATATTGTTTCTGATTTGGAAGAGCGGGTAGGACCTTTAAAAACTCAGTCTGAAAAGGCTGAAAAGTTTTTGGAATATTCAAAGGAAAAGCAAGGTCTTGAAATTGCCATATGGCTTGATACCCTGAATAAATCTCAAAAAATGCTTAAAGAGCAGGACGATAAAATCGTCATTGCAAGAGATCAGCACGGAGAGGTTGAAAAAGCACTTTCAAAAATTCAGCATGAAAGCGAAAGTATTTATCTTAAAAACGGTGAGTATTCATCAAAAATTGATGATACACGAAGAAAGATTTCAGATATTGAAGCAGAAATAAACACAAAAAAATCTGCTGTATCTGTTGCAGAAAACGATATTTTACATAATAATCAGAATATTGAAAGATTAAATGAAGAAACATCTCAGATTGACAACAGCTATTCTGATATACAAAATGAAATTAAAGAAAAAGAAGATAAAATTGTTAAATTAAAAGCCGATATTGAAAACTATCAGACAAGCTATAATAAAGTTTCAGAAGAGCTTAATAATATTAATTTAACATCAGGTAAAAGCAGTGATGAACTGCAAAACCTTACAACACAACTGTCTTCTTTATCTGCAAATGCTGCCGATTTAAAGGTAACAGTATTAACAAGCCAAACTTCTGCTGAAGAATTAAAAAACAGAAAAGCAACTCTTGAAGATACAAAAATAAGCAAAGAAAATGAGTATAAAGAACTTTTATCCATAAAAGAAAGCTATATAAAATCAAAAACAGATTTAGAAAAAAAATCCCAGCAGATTTCAAATTCAATTAAAGGCTTGGAACTGAAACTACAGTCCCGTCAAAAAAAGAGAGACGATTTAAAACAAAAAGCGGACAAGCTTATGCTTGATGCACAGGAAAAGTCAAGAAGGGCAAGATTGCTTGAAGATTTGGAAAGAAATCTTGAGGGCTTTTCTCATAGTGTAAAAATTGTTATGAACAGCTATAAGCAGGGCAAGTTAGGCGGTATTCACGGTCCTGTATCAAGAGTAATTAAAGTACCCGATACTTATACTGTTGCCATTGAAACTGCTTTAGGCGCCGCTATGCAGAATATAGTTACTTCTACTGAAGAAGACGCTAAAAGAGCAATTGCTTACTTAAAGCAAAATGACGGCGGCCGTGCAACCTTTTTGCCTATTAATACAATTAAGGGCAGAGAGTTAAACGAAAACGGTTTAGAGAGCTGCAACGGATTTATTGGAATTGCCTGTGATTTATGCAGTTGTAAAGCTGAATATAAGGACATTTTATCCTCATTATTAGGCAGAATTGTTATAACCGAAAATCTTAACAGTGCAACTGCTCTTGCCAAAAAATATAATTATAGATTTAAAGTTGTTACATTAGACGGTCAGGTTGTAAACGCAGGCGGTTCATTAACAGGCGGTTCACTTGGTAAAAAATCAGGTCTTTTAAGCAGAACTGCCGAGATTGAAAAAATAAAGGAATCTGCCCTGAAATTAAACGCTCAATATGAAGCAACTCAGGAGGAATATAATAAGGCATTATCTGAATTTTCAAAGCTTGAGGCTGATATTTTAGGATATCAGGCTGATTTGGCTAACTCAAAGCAGGAATATATTAGAGTTATTACTGAATTAAAGGCCTGTGAAAATGAAGTTAATGCAAATGAAAATTCCATTAAAGAAATAAACGATGAATTATCTTCAATAGATAAAAAATCCTCAGAGTTGCTTGAAACAGGCAAAAATGCAAATATAAATCTTGAAGAATTAAATTGCGAGATTTCCGATATAGAAAAGAAAATTGCCGTTTTATCAGGCGACAGAGCTAAATTTACAGAAAAGCGTGAAGAATTATCCGATAAACTTCAAAATATCAAGCTTGAAATGGTAACTGCTCAAAAGGATATTGACGCTTTAAACTCAGAGATTATGTTTGCAAAAGCAAGCAATGATTCTAAAGATTTAAGAAAAGAAGAAATTGCAAAACAAATTTCCGATTATCAAGATCTTAATAATTCCATAAGAAACAGAATAGAAGCCCTTAATAACGAAATTGAAGAACTGCTTTTATCTGTTGAAAACTTAAATAAATCTATTGACGATATAAATTCTTCAAAAGATTCTCTTGAAAAGCGTACCGCCGAACTAAGGCAGGAAGAAAGAGAAAGACTTTCAGAAAGAGAATTTGTCGGCAGAGAACTTGCTCGTCTGGAAGAAAGAAAAATAAATCTTCAAAAACAGTTTGATGATATAACCCTAAAGCTTTGGGAAGAGTATGAGCTTACTGTAAGACAGGCTGAGGAAATTGCAATTGAAATTAAAGATTTGTCTGTCGGTCAGAAAAGACTAAATGAGCTTAAACAAAAAATCAAAGCTTTGGGAAGTATAAATGTTTCCGCAATTGAAGAATATAAAGAAGTGTCGGAAAGATACGAATTTATGAATGCTCAGGTTCAGGATGTTGAGAAGTCAAAAAATGAGATAGAGCGTTTAATTGTAGATTTAACAAAGAAAATGAGAGAAGTATTTATTGAAAGCTTTAATCAGATAAACGCTAATTTCACATATACTTTTAAAGAACTTTTCGGGGGAGGAACGGCGTCTCTTTCTCTGTCAGACCCTGAAAATATTTTAACAAGCGGTATTGATATTATAGTACATCCGCCCGGAAAAATTGTTGTCCACCTTGATGCTTTGTCAGGCGGTGAAAAGGCACTTGTGGCAATAGCATTGTATTTTTCTATTATGAAAGTAAGACCTGCACCTTTCTGTGTAATGGACGAGATTGAAGCCGCTCTTGACGATGTTAATGTTGACAGATTTGCTCAGTATGTACGCAGAATGACAAACAATACACAGTTTATTCTTATTACCCACAGAAGAGGTACAATGGAAGAATCTGACGTATTGTACGGTGTGACAATGCAGGACGAGGGTATTTCAAAATTGCTTGAACTGAGAGCTTCGGAAGTAGCTCAAAAACTTGGAATAAAGAGTAGGTAAAGGACGGTATATATGGGATTTTTTCAAAAAATCAAGGACGGATTAAAGAAAACAAGAGACAGTATTGTAGGTCAGATTGACTCAATGCTGAAATCTTTTACAAAGATTGATGAAGAACTATTTGAAGAGCTGGAAGAATTGCTTGTAATGGGGGACGTAGGTGTTCCTACTGCCGAGAAAATATGCGAAGAACTAAGAGCAAGAGTAAAGCAAAACGGTGTTACCGATCCCAGTGAAATTCACACCTTGCTTGAAGATATTATCAGCGAAATGCTCTCAGGCGGAGAAGAACTTAATATAAGCACTAAACCGTCTATAATTTTAGTAATAGGTGTTAACGGTGTAGGTAAGACTACAACTATCGGTAAGCTTGCCAATCAATTAAGAAGCGAAGGCAAAAAGGTTTTGCTTGCCGCCGCCGATACATTCAGAGCTGCTGCTATCGACCAGCTTCAAATCTGGGCAGACAGAAGCGGATGCGATATTGTTAAACAAAACGAAGGCAGCGACCCTGCCGCAGTTGTATTTGACGCAATCTCTGCCGCAAAATCAAGAAACGCTGATGTAATTATTTGTGACACAGCAGGCAGACTTCACAACAAAAAGCACTTAATGGATGAGCTTGCAAAAATAAACAGAGTTATAGACAGAGAGCTTCCCGGTGCAGATAAAGAAGCACTTTTAGTGCTTGACGCTACAACAGGACAAAACGCAGTTAATCAGGCAGAACAGTTTAAGCTTGCAACAGGCATTACAGGTATTGTTTTAACTAAGCTTGACGGAACTGCAAAAGGCGGCGTAGTACTGGCAATAAAGCAAGGTCTTGATGTTCCTGTTAAATTTATCGGCGTTGGTGAACAGATAGATGATTTACAGCCCTTTGATGCTAAAGATTTTGCAAAAGCGTTGTTTGAAACAGGAGAAAATTAATGGAATTTATTATTGCTACCAATAATCCTAAAAAGCTCAGAGAACTGGAAAGAATTTTAAATCCGTTAGGAATAGAAGCTGTTTCTGCCAAAGATGCAGGAGTTAAGCTTGATGAAGTCGAAGAAACAGGTACAACCTTTGCAGAAAATGCCTTTTTAAAAGCAAATGCCGCTTTTAAAAAAACAGGAATGCCTGCAATAGCAGACGATTCAGGCTTATCGGTTGACGCTTTAGGCGGTAAACCGGGAGTTTACTCAGCAAGATATGCGGGAGAGAATGCAACTGATGAAGATCGAAACAATAAATTGTTAGAAGAAATGAAAAATGTTCCTGATGAAAAACGTACTGCACATTTTACTTCTTCTGTTTGTTGTATATTGCCTGACGGTAGTAAATTAGCCGTTGAAGGCATTTGTAAAGGTAAAATCGGATATAAACCTGTGGGAGAAGATAACTTCGGCTATGATCCCATATTTATTTATAATAATGATAAAACCTTTGCTCAGATGACGGCAGAAGAAAAAGACAAGATAAGCCACAGAGGAGAATCATTAAGAATGTTACAGGAAGAGTTAAAAAAATATTTGGAGGAAAATTAATGCTAAACAGCAAACAAAGAGCATATTTAAGAGGTCTTGCAAACTCGATAGATACAATTTTAATATTAGGCAAGGGCGGATTAAATGATAATGTAATAAATCAGGCAGATACAGCTTTAACCGCAAGAGAACTAATTAAAGGAAAAGTTCTGGAAAATTGCGAGCTTTCATCAAGAGAAGCCGCCGATATGATTGCAGAAGCCACCAATTCAGATGTTGTACAGGTCATAGGCTCAAAATTTGTTTTATACAGAGAAAATGAAGACGAGTCTGTAATTAAACTCCCAAAGAAATAATGAACAGAAAAATAGCAATGTTTGGCGGAAGCTTTAATCCGGTTCATAATGCACATACTAATTTTGCCGATAAAGTAATTAAAGCTTTTAATTTGGACGAGCTTTATATTGTTCCTACTTATAGTTCACCGCATAAAACGGGTAAGGGTATGGCAGAACCTATTGACAGGCTGAAAATGTGTGAAATAGCTTTTAAAAATATTGACAGGGTGGTTGTTTCAGATATTGAAATAAAAAGATGCGGTAAAAGCTATACCTGTGATACATTAAAACAGCTTAAAACCCTGTATCCTGACGATACTTTGTATCTTGTTATGGGAGCTGATATGTATATCACTTTGTCGGAGTGGAAAAATCCTTTAGACATTTTTAAACTGGCAGAAATTATTACATTCCCCAGAGATGACGACTGTTATCAAATATTGAAAGAATATTCGGAAAAGTTTAAAGCTTTAGGTGCAGTTACCCATATATTAAACGAACCTGTTTTTATGTTGTCTTCAACAGAAATCAGAAACAACATACATAATAAAGAATTTGCCGTAAAGAACCTGAATTTAGATGTTTATAAATATATTTTAAAAAATAAATTATACGGAGTGAAGTCTTATGAATTATGATGATTACAAAGAAATCATAAAATCAAGAATGAGTAAAGACCGTTACATTCATAGTGTAAATGTGGCAAAAGAAGCAGTAAGACTTGCAAAAAAATACGGTGCAGATCCCGAAAAGGCAGAAATTGCAGGAATTTTGCACGATATTACAAAAGAAACTCCCCCTGAAGAACAGTTGAAAATCATAGAAGATAATGGTATAATTTTAAACAATGTACAAAAATTTTCTAAAAAGCTTTGGCATTCAATATCAGGTTCAGCTTATGTAAAACAACATTTAGGCATTGAAGACGAAGATATTTTAAACGCAATCAAATATCATACATCAGGCAGAGCAAATATGTCCTTGCTTGAAAAGGTTATATTTATTGCTGACTTTACAGGAGCCGAAAGAGATTATGACGGCGTTGATATAATGCGGGAAAAGGCAGAAAGAAGCCTTGAAGAAGCAATGGAATACGGTCTGATTTTTACAATAAAAGACTTGGCAGAAAGAAGATTACCTATTGATATAAATGCTCTTGAAGCATACAATCAGATAGTTATAGAATAAATTTGAAAGGATTTTTATATGACAACATATGAACAAGCACTTGAAACTGCAAAAATTTTAAGCAGTAAAAAGGGTAAAGATATTAAGGTTATTGAAATTTCCGATGTTTCAATTTTAGCTGATTATATGGTTATTGCAACAGGTACAAGCAGTACACAGGTAAAAGCTCTCGCAGATACCGTTGATGAAAAATTAGATGAAATGGGAATATCCGTAAGTCATATTGAGGGTCACCGTTCAAACAGCTGGATATTGCTTGATTATGTTGATATAATCGTTCATATATTCAGTGACGAAGCAAGAGAATTTTATGACCTTGAACGTTTGTGGCAAGACGGAAAAGTAATTGATATCTCAGCAGTTGTTGATTAATTGTAAATACTTTGGGAGGCGTTACCTTTGAAATATAATCATAAAAATGTAGAAGAAAAATGGCAAAAAATATGGGAAGAAAAAGGAGTATTTCACGCAGAAGAAAATTCTGATAAAGAAAAATTCTATGCTTTGATTGAATTTCCTTATCCGTCAGGACAAGGTCTTCATGTAGGTCACCCCAGACCTTACACGGCTTTAGACGTTGTATCAAGAAAGAGAAGATTACAGGGATATAATGTGCTTTATCCAATAGGCTGGGATGCATTCGGACTTCCAACGGAAAATTATGCTATTAAAAATCACATTCACCCTGAGATTATAACAGCACAGAATATTGCAAGATTTAAAAAGCAGATTCAGTCTTTGGGAATTTCTTTTGATTGGAGCAGAGAAATCAACACAACTGATCCTGATTATTACAAATGGACTCAGTGGATTTTTATACAGCTTTTCAAAAAAGGTCTTGCATATAAAAAAGAAATGGCTGTAAACTGGTGTACCTCCTGTAAATGTGTTCTTGCAAATGAAGAAGTTGTAAACGGTGTTTGCGAGCGTTGCGGTAGTGAAGTTGTACATAAAGTAAAATCACAGTGGATGCTTAAAATCACCGAATATGCTGATAG
>JAFLSJ010000016.1 GCA_022511005.1 Ruminococcus sp. | reverse complement strand
TGATTAAATCCGCCGCCGTAGAACAAGCCTTTTACTATGTGGTCTTCAGTAGAATTCTGTCCCTGACCTGTTGCGAAAAGACCTACTGCAAGTGTACCCCAAATACCGTTTGCACCGTGAACTGCAACTGCACCTACGGGGTCATCTATTTTCAACTTAATATCAATAAATTCAACGGCAACAACTACTAAAATACCTGCAACAAGACCGATTATTGATGCGCCTAAAGCGTCAATATCTGCACAAGGAGCCGTAACAGCTACTAAACCTGCAAGTGAGCCGTTAAGTGACATTGAAACATCAGGCTTACCGTTTTTAATCCAGGTAAACAGCATTGTTGCACAAGTAGCAATAGCCGGTGAAATTGTTGTTGTTAAGAAAATCTGTCCAAGATTATCAGTTGCTGCTGCCGCTGCACCGTTAAAGCCGTACCAACCGAACCAAAGAATAAATACACCTAATGCGCCCAGTGTTAAGCTGTGACCGGGGATAGCATTTACTTTACCGTCTTTTCCGTATTTACCAATACGAGGTCCGAGGATTATTGCGCCGATGATAGCAGAAATACCGCCAACCATATGAATAGCACAAGAGCCAGCAAAATCAACAAAGCCTAACTGTGCAAGCCAGCCGCCGCCCCAAATCCAGTGTGCTTCAATGGGATAAACAACAGCCGAAAGAATAAGTGAATAGATACAATATGAAGCAAATTTTGTTCTTTCTGCCATTGCACCTGAAACGATGGTAGCTGTTGTAGCACAGAATACCATATTAAATACGAAGTTGTGCCATGGGAAATTTGCGAAGTTGGTAAAGATATCTAAATTAGGAATACCAACTAAACCGAACAACGCATCCTCACCGCACAAAAGACCAAAACCAAGCAACATAAATACAACTGTACCAAGACAAAAGTCCATAAGGTTTTTCATTATAATGTTACCTGCATTTTTAGCTCTTGTGAAACCTGTTTCTACCATTGCAAATCCGCACTGCATAAAGAATACCAATGCGGCACCAATCAGGAACCATACACCCTCAGTACCGAAAATGGTAGCATTCAGGGTTTCCTGAACAACACTCTCTACGTTCATTTTTATCTCTCCTTATACTTATGTAATAACAAAAAGGATGTGCAGAGATTAAGCCTTTGCTTAATTTTGCACATCCTTGTGTTTATAAAATATTTATTTGTTAAATTATTACCCTTAAATTATTACTTTTATCAAACGCTGAAAAGTAAATCGCCGTATGTTGGATATGGCCAGTAATCGGAAGATGTTTCTGTTTCCATATCATCACCGATAGCTCTTAATTCCTGCATTTTTGCAAATACTTCATTGCAATAGAATTCTGCATACTTCTGTGCATTGTCCTCATATTCAGCTACAGCAATCAATGCGTTTTCAAGCTCTTCAATCTTCTTAGAGAAGCATACAAGCTTTTGGCTTAAGTCAGATACAAGCTTTGTTTCAACATCTGTAGGAATATCAGCAGAAAGTGATTTTTTAGCAAGAGCTGTATCTGTAAGTTCTCTTACATAAGCTGAAACAGCAGGAAGAATATCTTTCTTAGCCATATCAAGCATTGTAAGGGCTTCAATGTTTATAGTCTTTGAGTAGTTTTCAAGCTGAATTTCACATCTTGCTCTTGTTTCTTTTTCTGTATAAACATTATGCTTTGCAAAAAGCTCAATGTTCTTCTTATCAACATAGTGAGCCATAGCCTCAGGCAATGTTTTCAAGTTGGAAAGACCTCTGTTTTCAGCTTCAACAACCCACTCATCAGCATAGTTATTACCGTTAAAGATAATTCTCTTATGCCCTTTGATTGTTTTTCTGATAAGTTCATTAACTGCTGTTTCAAAATCAGATGCCTGTGAAAGTTCATCAGCAAACTGCTGGAGCTCTTCGGCTACGATTGTATTAAGCATAATATTAGGACAGGAAACGTTAAGAGCTGAACCTAACATTCTGAACTCAAATTTATTACCTGTGAATGCAAATGGTGATGTACGGTTACGATCTGTTGTGTCTTTCATAAAGTCAGGAAGAACATCAACGCCCATTTTCATTTTTATTTTTTCAGAACCTTCGTAAGGAACTCCCTCTTCAATTGCATCAAGAACGCCCTGAAGCTCGTCACCTAAGAACATTGAAATAATAGCAGGAGGAGCTTCGTTAGCACCTAAACGATGGTCGTTACCTGCAGAAGCAACTGAAACTCTCAATAAGTCCTGATACTCATCTACACCCTTGATAATAGCAGCGAGGAAAAGTAAGAACTGTGTATTTTTAGCAGGCTCTTTACCGGGGTCAAGAAGGTTTTCGCCTGTATTGGTTGAAAGTGACCAGTTATTGTGTTTACCTGAACCGTTAACACCTGCGAACGGTTTTTCGTGAAGCAAGCATACAAGACCGTGACGTTCTGCAACTTTTTTCATAATTTCCATTGTAAGCTCGTTGTGGTCTGTTGCAAGGTTAGTTGTTGTAAAAATAGGAGCAAGCTCGTGCTGTGAAGGAGCAACCTCGTTATGCTTTGTTTTTGAATAAATACCAAGACTCCAAAGCTCGCTGTCAAGCTCTGCCATAAAAGCTGCAACTCTTGTTTTAATTGCACCAAAATAATGATCGTCAAGTTCCTGGCCCTTAGGAGCTTTTGCACCGAAAAGTGTACGGCCTGTAAAGATAAGGTCTTTTCTTTGATCGTAAAGCTCTTTATCAACAAGGAAATATTCCTGCTCGGGCCCTACCGTTGTAGTAACTCTTGTTACCTCGTCTTTACCGAAAAGTTTAAGGATTCTTACAGCCTCTGTGCTGATTCTCTCCATTGAACGGAGAAGCGGAGTTTTCTTATCAAGAACTTCACCTGTATAAGAACAGAATGCTGTTGGAATATATAAAGTACCGTCTTTAACAAATGCGTATGATGTAGGATCCCATGCTGTATAGCCTCTTGCCTCAAATGTAGCACGGATACCGCCGCTTGGGAATGAAGATGCGTCAGGCTCGCCTTTAATAAGCTCTTTTCCTGAGAACTCCATAATTACGTTGCCGTCATCTGTGGGGTTAATAAAACTGTCATGTTTTTCAGCTGTAATTCCTGTCATTGGTTGGAACCAGTGAGTAAAATGTGTACATCCTTTTTCAATAGCCCAATCCTTCATTGCATTTGCAACAATATTTGCAACATTGATGTCTAAAGGATCACCGTCTTGAATTGTCTTCTTTAAAGCCTTATATGTAGCTTTAGGAAGTCTTTCTTTCATAGTTCTGTCGTTAAAAACCATAGAACCGAACATTTCCGGAACATTTGCCATCGTAGAACTCTCCCATCCATTTGTTTTATATTTTTATTTCCACATTGACATAAAAAAGGGCGCTGTAGGTCTATGCCTACAGCGCCTTTGCTGTGTCATCACTGCAAGTATATACTTAAATTATTACTTTGTCAATAGAAATTTATAATTTTTCTTTATTTTTGCAGGATTTTATTGAAAACTTGCAAAAACTTTAATTTTGAGCTTAAAAATTTAAAAAATTTAACAATAATAATTTAATTTTTGCAATTTAGGTATTTAAATCATGCTTTTCTATTGACATACATATTCTCACAGTCTTATAATTAGTTTATTATTTGAATATATATAATCAGGCTGATAAAGTTGCGTATATCTACATATATAATATGGATTTAAAATTCATTTGTTACTTTTATTTTTGCTTTTATTATATATTCATAGTTAGTCTTAAAGGGGGACTTATTATTTAACAATTAATTATGCACAAAGGCTTATTTAAAAATTTAATTACCTTAAACATTGCACTGCAAATTTTCTAATATATGTATTATAATCATATTATAAAAACAAAACCATAGTCGGAATGATAAAACTAAAATTTTTCTTAAATTTTTTTATCTTAATTCTTATAAGTAATAACATTTTCGACTAAATACATTACAATTATACATTGGTGATATCTGTGAAAAAGGCGTTGATTATTTCTAAAACAAAGCAAAGTACAGAATCCCTTGCTCAGTTGCTATACTCGGAAGGCTATGAGAAGTCAAGTCTTGCAAGCAGCTCAGCAACTGCCAAGGATTTTATTGGCAAAGAGGAATTTGACCTAATTTTAATAAATATTCCTCTGGAAAATGAAACAGGACTTGAACTTGCTATTTTTGCCGCAACTACAACGCAGGCCTGTGTTGTTACTATTGTTCACGAGCAACATTCGGCTGATGTGCTTGAAGAGCTTACAAAATACGGTATTCTTGTAATTTCAAGACCTATAAACAAGCATCTGTTTCATCATTATTTAATTTTTACCGATTGCTACAGAAACCGTATTCTGGGCGTAGTTCAGGAAAATGATAAACTTAAAAATATGGTTGAAGAGGTTAAACTTATCAACCGTGCAAAGCTTCTGCTTATGCAGTGTCTGACTATGACAGAAAAGCAAGCCCACCACTACCTTGAAAAACAGGCTATGGACTTGCGCATAAGCAAAATACAAATTGCAAAACAGGTAATTAAAACATACGAAAATTAATACTGATACAAAAACTGATACAGCATTTTGTGAAAGGAATGTTATATTTATGAGCCGCAGTGCATATTTAATTTTGGAAAACGGCACTTATTTTGAGGGCAAAGCCTTCGGTGCCGAAAAAGAAACAACAGGAGAGCTTGTTTTTACAACAGCAATGACAGGCTATCTTGAAACACTCACCGACCCCAGCTATTACGGTCAGGTGGTTATTCAGACTTTCCCATTGATTGGAAATTACGGGGTTATTCCCTCTGATTTTGAGAGTAAGTCCCCAGTATTAAAAGCCTATATTGTAAGAAATTGGTGCCAAGCTCCTTCTAACTTTCGTTGTGAGGGGGATCTTGACACCTTTTTAAAAAACAGCGATATTCCCGCTATGTATGATATTGACACAAGAGCTCTAACAAAAGTCGTAAGGGAATACGGCGTTATGAACTGTAAATTAACTTACAGCCTTGATAATCTTGAAAAAGATATTGAAGAAATTAAATCTTATAAAATCACCGAGGCTGTAAAAAGTGTTACTGCCGATAATTCTGAGCTTTTTGAATCTGAAACACATGACTTAAAGGTTACACTTATGGACTTCGGCGCAAAGTATAATATTTGCAGAGAGCTTGTTAAAAGAGGCTGTGACGTTACGGTTGTTGCGGGAAATACAAGCGCAGATGAAATTCTCAAAATGAATCCCGACGGTGTAATGCTTTCAAACGGACCGGGAGATCCAAGTGAAAACACAGAGATTATTGAAGAAATTAAAAAGCTTTGTGATAAGAAAGTCCCGATTTTCGGAATTTGTTTAGGTCATCAGCTTTTGGCACTTTCTCAGGGTGCTAAAACCTCTAAGCTTAAATACGGTCACAGAGGTGCAAATCAGCCTGCAGTTGATTTACAAACAAACCGAGTTTACATTACAAGCCAAAACCACGGCTATGCAGTTGTAAGCGAAAGCTTGCCTGCTAATGCAGAAGAAGGATTTGTAAACGGCAACGACAGAACCTGTGAGGGCGTAAACTATACAGATATGCCTGCATTTTCTGTTCAGTTCCACCCTGAGGCTTGCGGCGGTCCCCGTGATACAGCGTTCTTATTTGACCGCTTTATCGAATTGATGAAAAACAACAAAAAGTAATACAGATTAAATAAATGAATTTAAGTTAAGTGAATTTAAAAGTTAAGGAATGATACTATGCCACTAAAACCAAACATTAAGAGAGTAATGGTAATCGGCTCAGGCCCTATTGTAATCGGTCAGGCTGCCGAATTTGACTATGCGGGAACACAGGCTTGCCGTGCATTAAAAGAAGAAGGACTTGAGGTTATTCTTGTAAACTCAAACCCTGCTACTATAATGACTGATAATGCAATGGCGGATAAGGTTTATATTGAACCTTTAACTCTTGAAACAGTTAAGAGAATTATTAAGAAGGAACGCCCTGACAGCTTGCTTTCTACCCTTGGCGGTCAGACAGGCTTAACACTTTCTATGCAGCTTGCAAAAGAGGGATTCCTTGAAAAATACGGCGTTCAGCTTTTAGGTGCAAACCCGGAAACTATCGACAAAGCCGAGGATAGACAGATGTTTAAAGACACTATGATGTCAATTAATCAGCCTGTTATTCCCTCTTTGGTTGTAAACGATGTTGAAACTGCCGTTAAATTTGCAGATGAAATCGGTTATCCGGTAATTATCCGTCCTGCTTTCACTCTTGGCGGTACAGGCGGCGGTATTGTTGATAATGAAGATGAACTAAGAGAAATAACTTCCAACGGTCTTGAGCTTTCACCTATTACTCAGGTTCTTGTTGAGAAATGCATTGCAGGCTGGAAAGAAATAGAATATGAAGTTATGCGTGACAGTATGGGCAACGTTATTACGGTCTGCTCAATGGAAAACTTTGATCCTGTAGGCGTTCATACAGGTGACAGTATTGTTATTGCTCCTACCGTTACACTTGCAGATAAAGAATATCAGATGTTAAGAAGTGCGGCTCTCGATATTATTTCCGCATTAAAGGTTGAGGGCGGCTGTAACTGTCAGTTTGCCTTAAATCCTGAAACCTTTGAATATGCAGTAATTGAGGTAAACCCCAGAGTTTCACGTTCATCTGCACTTGCTTCTAAGGCTACAGGTTATCCTATTGCAAAGGTTGCGGCTAAAATTGCAATCGGCTATACTCTTTCCGAAATTAAAAATGCAGTTACAGGAAGTACATATGCCTGCTTTGAACCTGCACTTGACTATGTTGTAGTTAAGTTCCCAAAATGGCCTTTTGATAAATTCGTTTATGCTAAGCGTACACTTGGTACACAAATGAAAGCAACCGGCGAGGTTATGGCTATTGCACCTACTTTTGAACAGGCTATTATGAAAGCTGTAAGAGGTGCTGAAATTTCTCATAATACACTTGACGACAAACAGTTCCAAGAGATGTCTTACGCTTCTGTTGTTGACCGTTTAAGCGTTTGTGACGACCAGCGTATATTCTGTGTTTATGAAGCATTAAAGCGTGGCGTGACCGTTGATGAAATCCACAATATTACAATGATTGATGAATGGTTCCTTGAAAAGCTTATCAATCTTGTAAATACA
Source organism: Ruminococcus sp. (assembly GCA_022511005.1). GTDB lineage: Bacteria > Bacillota > Clostridia > Oscillospirales > Acutalibacteraceae > Ruminococcoides. Next base: position 21,947 of record JAFLSJ010000016.1, on the reverse strand, counting down.
GATAAAGAACTAAGCGAAGGAAATCTTACACAGGAGCTTTATGTAAAAGCTAAAAATATGGGATTCCTTGATGAAACTATTGAAAAACTCTCAGGGTGTAAAATCAGCGAACCACTTGTTCCCGTTTATAAAATGGTTGATACCTGTGCGGCTGAATTTGCTGCGGAAACTCCATACTTCTATTCAACCTTTGATAAGGAAAATGAAGCAGAAGAATTTATTAAAGATACAAACGACGGAAAAGAAACTATTATCGTTCTCGGTTCAGGTCCTATAAGAATCGGTCAGGGTATTGAATTTGACTACGCTTCCGTTCACTGCGTATGGGCATTAAAGGAAGCAGGGTATGACGTTGTTATTATAAACAATAACCCTGAAACAGTTTCTACCGACTTTGATACTGCCGACAGACTTTACTTTGAGCCTCTTACAAAAGAAGATGTAATGGGAATCATCAAAACCGAAAAGCCTTACGGCGTAGTTGTTGCATTCGGCGGTCAGACTGCTATCAAGCTAACTGAATTTTTAAGCACCAACGGTATTAGAATTCTGGGAACATCTTATGACGCTATTGATACTGCCGAAGACAGAGAGCGTTTTGATGAGCTTCTTGAAAAGTACAATATTAAGCGTCCAAAAGGCGTAACGGTTATGACTACCGAAGAAGCACTTGAAGTTGCAGAAAATATCGGCTATCCTGTTCTGCTTCGTCCTTCTTATGTATTGGGCGGTCAGAATATGATTATCGCCTTTAACGAAGCCGATGTTAAAGAATATATGGCAATTATTCTTGCTCAGAATATTGAAAATCCAATCCTTATTGATAAATATTTACAGGGTACAGAGCTTGAGGTTGACGCAATCTGTGACGGTGAAGACATTTTAATTCCCGGTATTATGGAACACGTTGAGCGTGCAGGCGTTCATTCAGGCGACTCAATCGCAGTTTATCCTGCATGGAATCTTTCAGATGAAATGACTGAAATCATTATAGAAAGCTCTAAAAACCTTGCTCTTTCACTTAAAACAAAAGGTCTTGTAAATATTCAGTACCTTATTTATAAGGGCGACCTTTATGTTATTGAGGTAAACCCACGTTCTTCAAGAACAATTCCTTATATCAGTAAGGTTACAGGCGTTCCTATGGTTGATTTGGCTACAAGGGCAATGCTGGGTGAAAAGCTATCTGATATGGGATACGGAACAGGTCTTTACAGAAAAAGCTCTTATACTGCCGTTAAGGTTCCTGTATTCAGCTTTGAAAAGCTGATTAATGTTGATAACCACTTAGGTCCTGAAATGAAGTCAACCGGCGAGGTTCTTGGTATTGCAGGAACTTTGGAGGAAGCACTTTACAAAGGTCTTATCGGAGCAGGCTATAAGATGAAGAAAAATGGCGGTGTATTTATTACCGTTCGTAATTCTGATAAAGAAGAAATCGGCGAGGTTGCAAAGAAATACTTTGATATGGGCTTTACAATTTATGCTACAAAGGGTACAGCTGAGGTTCTGCAAACTTACGGTATTGACGCAGTAGTCGTTAAGAAAATCCACGAATCTCACGAGGACAATACTCTTACTCTTATTGAAAGCGGTAAAGTTCAGTATGTAATTTCAACATCTTCAAAGGGAAGAATCCCATCAAGAGATTCTGTTAAAATCCGCAGAAAAACCGTTGAAAGAAATATTCCCTGCTTAACTTCAATAGATACGGCTAACGCTTTGGCAGATTGCCTGAGAAGCCGTTATTCAGAACATAACACAGAGCTTGTTGATATTAACAATATGAGGGAGCATAAAATGAAACTCAAATTTACTAAAATGCAGGGTATCGGAAATGATTATATTTACTGTTCAACCTTTGACCAGAAAATCCCAAATCCCGAAGCTTTAGCTGTAAGACTTTCAGACAGACACTTCGGTATCGGCGGCGACGGAATTATTCTTGTTTGCCCGTCTGATGTTGCAGATGCGAAAATGCGTATGTTTAACCTTGACGGAAGCGAGGGTAAAATGTGCGGAAACGGAATCAGATGTGTAGGTAAATTCCTGTTTGACCACGGTATGATTGATGTAAATGAAAAGAGCGAAATTACAGTTGAAACCTTAAGCGGAATCAAGCATCTTAAAGCCTATACAAGAGGCGGAGAAGTTAAACGCTTAAGAGTTGATATGGGCAAGGCAGTTCTTGATCCTAAGGAAATCCCAGTAAAATCAGATAAAGAAAAAATCATCAATGAGCCTGTAACAATAGGCGATAAGGAATACAACATCACCTGCGTATCTATGGGCAACCCCCATTGCGTAGTATTTGTTGATAATGTAGACAGTCTTGACCTTGAAAGCTTAGGTCCTGTATTTGAAAACGATCCTCTCTTCCCCGAGCGTGTTAATACGGAATTTGTAAAGGTTATTAACGAAAATACAATTAAAATGAGAGTTTGGGAAAGAGGCTCAGGGGAAACATGGGCTTGCGGAACAGGTGCTTGTGCCGTTGCAGTTGCAGCTTGTGAAAACGGTTTCTGCAAAAAAGGCACAGATATTACAGTTAAGCTTAAAGGCGGAGACCTTGTAATTAATTACACAGATGACACAGTTTATATGACGGGTAATGCTGAAAAAGTATTTGAGGGCGAAGTTGAAGTATAAGGAGAGAAAAATTATGACTAAATACATATTTGTAACAGGCGGAGTTGTTTCAGGATTAGGTAAAGGTATTACCGCCGCTTCTTTGGGACGTCTTTTAAAAGCAAGAGGACTTAAAGTAGCCGCTCAAAAGCTTGACCCATATATTAACGTTGACCCCGGTACTATGAGTCCATTCCAGCACGGTGAGGTTTATGTAACAGACGACGGTGCGGAAACAGACCTTGATTTAGGTCACTATGAGCGTTTTATTGATGAAAACCTTAATAAATATTCAAATCTTACAACAGGTAAGGTTTACTCAAATGTTCTTGATAAGGAACGCCGCGGAGATTATCTTGGTGAAACAGTACAGGTAATTCCTCACATTACAAACGAGATTAAATCATTTATTTACAATGTAGGTGAAAAATCAAACGCCGATGTTGTTATTACCGAAATCGGCGGTACTGTAGGAGATATTGAAAGCCAGCCGTTCCTTGAAGCTATAAGACAGGTTTCTCTTGAAGTAGGCAGTGAAAACAGTATATTTATTCACGTTACTCTTGTTCCTTACATAAAAGGCTCGGAAGAACATAAATCAAAGCCAACACAGCACTCTGTTAAAGAGCTTCGTTCAATAGGTATAAACCCCGATATTATCGTTTTAAGATGTGACGAACCTCTTGAAGAAAGTATCTTTAAGAAAATTGCACTTTTCTGCAATGTTAAACCTGACTGTGTTATAGAAAATATTACACTTCCTGTTTTATACCAGGCTCCTATGATGCTTGAAAAAAATAATTTCAGCGACGTTGTCTGCCGTGAGCTTAATATTGACGCACCTAAGGGAGATATGAGCGAATGGGAAGCTATGCTTGAAAGAATCAACTCAAGAAATAAAGAGGTTACTATTGCTCTTTGCGGTAAATATGTTCAGCTTCACGACGCTTATCTCTCTGTTGCAGAAGCTTTGAGGCACGCAGGCTATGAAAACTCCGCACATGTAAAAATTAAGTGGGTTGACAGCGAGCTGATTACAGAATATACAGTTGATGACCTTTTAGGCGATGTTGACGGTATTCTTGTTCCCGGCGGATTCGGCAACAGAGGTATTGAGGGCAAAATTACTGCCGCAAAATATGCAAGAGAAAATAATGTTCCTTATCTGGGAATTTGTCTTGGAATGCAGACTGCCGTTATTGAATTCGGAAGAAATGTTCTTGGCTTTGAGGATTCAAACTCAGGTGAATTTACTCCTGAGGGCAAGCATAATGTTATTGACCTTATGCCCGAACAGCAGGGTATTGAAGAAATGGGCGGCACAATGCGTCTTGGAGCGTACCCCTGTAAAATCAAAACAGGCTCTATGATGGAAAAAGCATACGGTAAAAATGAAATTGCAGAACGCCACCGTCACCGTTATGAATTTAATAACGAATACAGAGAACTTTTTGAGAAAAAGGGTATGAACATTACAGGTACTTCACCAAACGGTCTTTTAGTTGAGGCTGTAGAAATTCCTGAAAATGACTTCTATGTAGGCGTTCAGTACCACCCTGAATTTAAGAGCAGACCAAACTCTGCCCACCCATTATTCAGAGAGTTTATTAAGGCTTCTCTTAAATAACTTATACTTATACAGTTTAAATATTTTAATCAAAAAATATTCGAAAGGAAAATCACCGTGAAAACAAATAAAAATTATAATAATCTTGTTCCCAACTATCTCTTTGCCGAGATTGCCAAAAGAACAAACAACTTTTTAAAGGAAAATCCTGATAAATCTTTAATTAAACTTGGAATCGGCGACGTTACCCTTCCCCTTGCTCCAGTTGTTGTAGAAGCAATGAAAAAGGGGGCAGATGACCTCGGAAAAAAAGAGACATTTAAAGGTTATCCTGATTATGAGGGTTACGAATTTTTACGTCAGGCAATTTCCGATTATTACAAGGGCTTTGGGGTAGATGTTTCTGCTGATGAAGTATTTGTTTCCGACGGTGCAAAATCAGACTGCGGTAATATCGGAGATATTTTCTCAGCTGATAATACAGTTTTAGTAACAGACCCTGTTTACCCTGTTTATGTAGATTCAAATATTATGGCAGGCAGAAAGATTGTTTATGCCGCATCTAATCAGGAAAACGGTTTTGCCGCTATGCCTGATGAAAACGTAAAGGCAGATATTATCTATCTTTGCTCACCAAATAACCCTACAGGCTCAGCTTATACTTATGATCAGCTTAAAGAATGGGTAGATTATGCAAATAAAAATGACGCTGTTATTCTTTATGACGCCGCTTATGAAGCATTTATTACCGAAGATTTACCAAGAAGTATTTATGCTATTGAGGGAGCAAAATCCTGTGCTATTGAATTTTGCTCACTTTCAAAAACTGCCGGCTTTACAGGTACAAGATGCGGGTACACTATTATTCCAAAAGAGTTAGAGCGTGACGGAGAAAATCTCCATGCACTTTGGTACAGAAGACAGGCTACAAAATTTAACGGCGTTTCATGGCCTGTTCAATGTGCGGCTGCGGCAGTATTCAGCGAAGAGGGTCAAAAGCAGATAAAAGAAAACATTGCTTATTATCAGGAAAATGCAAAAATTATTTCCTCTGCTCTTGATGAGCTTGGCATTTACTACACAGGCGGTAAGAATTCACCGTATATCTGGTTGAAATGCCCTAACAATATGGGTTCATGGGAATTCTTTGATTTTCTCCTTAATGAAGCAAATGTTGTTGGTACCCCCGGCGAAGGCTTTGGACAAAACGGTGAGGGATATTTCCGCTTAACATCTTTTGGCGATAGAGAAAATACAATTGAAGCAGTAAGAAGAATTAAAGAACTTCTGAAGAAATAATTTTTTTGAAAGAAACCCTTTCAGATGGGTTTCTTTCTTTTTACATAAAAGAGGTTCGTTGCATTAAATTTTTTCTAAATATGGAGTTTCGCCGCACAGCGGCGACAAGGGGCTTTACCCCTTGACCCCACGAGCTTTTGAAAAAGCTCGACCAAAACTTTTACTTTTGCTTACAAAAACAGGCGGTGTGAGTTAATCACATCGCCTATTTTTATATCTCTTTCTTTTATCAGTGGGGAAGCGCCGCAAAGCTTTTATCAAAGGTTATTATACATTTATATGTTGGGTACTCATCACTTACAATATTACAAATTTTCTCGTTCAGTTCTTCTTTACTCATATTAAAATCCGGAGGCATTACACAATCAAAAATTACATTTGTATGGGTTTTGCATGCAACTATTTTTAAATCGTGAATAGTCAGGTTACTGTCTATTTCAGCGATTTTTTCCGATATCCACGTTCTTAAATTTGATACCTTATCCCCTGTCGTAACAATCGGGTCAAAATGAACTATCATATGAAGTCCCTCTTTATTAAAGTCACGCTCAATTGTATCAAGTATATCGTGAGCTTCAAGAACATCGCCCTCTGCCGCCATTTCAATATGAACGCTTGCAAATTGTCTGCCGGGGCCGTAATCGTGAACAAGCAAATCGTGTGTTCCCAATACTCCGGGATAAGTTAAAATTTTGCTCCTTATTTCTTCCACAAATTCTCTCTCAGGTGCTTTTCCCAGCAACGGGTCTAAAGTATCCTTAATAATTCCGATCCCGCTGTATAAAATAAACAGTGATACAATAATTCCCATAATTCCGTCAAGCTGTATTCCTGAAAAATACGAAATCACCATTGCAATAAGCACAACAGTTGTTGAAATAACATCGTTTCTGCTGTCTGCTCCCGTTGCTTTTAATGTAGCCGATTTTATCTTTTTACCTAAACTGTAATTAAACAACGCCATCCATAACTTTAAAAGTATTGATAAAACCAGTACTCCAACTGCAAGCCAACTAAATTCGACCTCATTTGGAGATATAACCTTTTCAACACTGCTTTTTAAAATCTCAACACCAATTACCATTATGAGTACGGCAACAATAAGTCCCGATAAATATTCGTATCTTCCGTGACCGTAGGGGTGTTCTTCATCAGCAGGCTTTCCCGACATTTTAAAGCCCATTAAGCTTACAACACTTGATGATGCGTCCGATAGATTGTTTACCGCATCAGCAGTAACGGAAACATATCCGAACATTGTTCCTGCCGTAATTTTCATAAAAAACAAAATCGTATTGCAAATTATACCTACAATACCTGCAAATTTTCCGTAAGAATTCCTTACCTTATTATCTTTTATATTTTTATAGTTTTTGATGAATTTTCTTATTAAAAAATTCGTCATATAAATTATTCCTCCGCTTAAATTCTTTTAAACATAAGTGAATTTGTTTATTATACTACAAAATTTTAAGAAAGTCATTACAATATTTATATTATATGAAAATTTTATTCAAATGTAAGTTTATATTTACATTTTGCAACCAAAAAGTACTTTTAATTTACCTTATTTTGAAGTATAATATCAAGGATGTATCGGAGGAATTATTATGGCAGAATTAAAAACCAATGTAATGAGAATATTAGAAAAAAATAAAATCGAATATAATGCATATGAATATCCCCACGGAAAAGACGCTGTTGACGGTGTAACCGTTGCAAGCTTAATGAATCAGGATCCTAAAAAGGTTTTCAAAACCTTAGTAACAAAAGGACACAGCGGAAGCTTCTTCGTTTTTGTTGTTCCTGTTGAGAGTGAGCTTGATTTAAAAAAAGCCGCTAAAAGTGTATCTGAAAAATCAGTTGAGATGATTCCCGTTAAAGACATTATGAAAATAACAGGCTATATCCGAGGCGGATGCTCTCCTGTGGGAATGAAAAAGGAATATAAGACTACATACCATATTTCGACAAATGATATTGATAAAATAATAGTGAGTGCAGGAAAAATAGGTTATCAGATTGAGCTTTCCCCTGCTGATTTAATCTGCCTTACAAAGGGTCAGGTTGCAGATATTATAAAAAATTAATTTGGAAGGAAAACATTTATGCTATCAAAATTCAGTGTTAAAAAACCTATGACCGTATTTGTTGCGGTTATAATCGTCATAGTTCTTGGCATTGTATCTTTTACAAGAATGACACCCGATCTTATGCCAAACCTTGATATGCCATACGTAGTAGTTGTTACTACATATCCGGGACAAAGTCCGGAAACCGTTGAAACAACGGTAACCAAGCCCCTTGAATCATCAATGGCTACACTTGAAAACATAAAAAATGTCACCTCTACCTCAGCTGAAAACTACTCAATGTTAATGCTGGAGTTTCAGGATGATACGAATATGGATTCCGTATCTGTTGATATTCAAGGTAAAATTGATACAATAGAGGGAGCATGGCCTGAGGGTGTGGGAACACCTATACTTATAAAAATCAACCCTAATATTATGCCTGTTGCTATGGCTGCGGTAAACTATGAGGGTAAAGATCGTGCAGAGCTTTCTCAGTATCTTGAAGATAAGCTTCAAAATCAGCTTGAAGGCATTGACGGTGTAGCCTCTATATCTACAATGGGCGTTCTTGAGGAAAGCGAAAATGTAGTGATAAATCAGGATAAGCTTGACGCTCTTAACAAAAAGATTGAAAAGGCTCTTAATGATAAATTCGGCGATGCCGAGGATCAATTAAATGATGCAAAACAGACTATTTCCGATAATATTAATAAGGCAGAAAACGGTGCCGACGAGTTAGCAAAAGCAAAAGATGCTTTAAATGAACAGCAGGAACAAGTATCAAATCAGCTTGCAAATGCAGCAGGTGAGTTAAATGCAAAACAGCTTGAAATTTTGCAGACAAAGCTACAGCTTTTAAATCAAAAGCAAACCCTTTTAACTCAAAAAGGGCAAATTCAAGCCATATATGAACAGCTTGTAAGTCTTCAGGAAAGCTATCAAAAACTTACCGAACAACAATCAAGTCTTACTGAAAGCTATGATTTTTTAAATACTCTTAATGAAAATTATTTAAGTTTAGTTGAAGAACTTGCAAACTACGAACCGAATACTGATGATTACAACAGAATTATATCCGAGCTTGAATCTATTGACGAACAGCTTAAAAACTTCGACTTTACAAAGGTTGAGCTTCCCCAAAGAGTAATGGACACAAAAGATGCTCTTGATAAAATTGCAAATTCTCTTGACAAAATTCAAACCACCGTATCTTCATTAGGTTTCAGTATGGATGATGTCTTCAACGATACCGTTCCTGAAATGAAAAGCTCTATTGATCAAATTGATGAAGGTATTAACGCTATTGACACAGCCATACAGCAAATTGAAAGCGGAGAATCGGGTATCAGTTCTGCTTTAAACGAGCTTTCTTCTCAGGAAAGTGCGGCTAATTTCCAAATGAACTCCGCTATGTCTGAAATTATTGCAAACCAGTCAGTACTCACATCAACTATTGCTCAACTTGACTCTGCCGAAAAAGAAATCGATACTTCTATAGAGCAACTACAAGAGCAAAAGAAACAAGCTAAAGAAGCGGCTAATGCTAACAATACAGTAACAATGGATAACATATCCGGTATTTTAACTGCACAAAACTTTTCTATGCCTGCCGGATATATTACAAATGATGAAAACCAAAAATATTTGGTTCGTGTAGGCGACAAAATAAAAAATGAAGAAGAGCTTGAAAACCTTGTTCTTTTTGACTTGGGAATGGACGGAATTGACCCTGTAAAGGTTTCTGATGTAGCAGATGTTTTTATTGTTGATAATTCCAATGAGATTTACGCTAAAATCAACGGTGAAAACGGACTTCTTATCAGCTTTACAAAGCAGTCAAACTATGCTACTGCCGAAGTTTCAGACAACATTAACGCAAAGTTTGAGGAACTTAGCAAAGAAAACGAAGGCTTAACCTTTACAAGCCTAATGAACCAAGGCGACTATATCTACCTTATTGTAAACAGCGTTTTACAAAATTTATTATACGGCGCACTTCTTGCTATAATTATTCTCTTCCTTTTCTTAAGAGATATTAAGCCTACAATAGTAATTGCCTGCTCAATTCCTATAAGTGTAATTTTTGCAATCGTTTTAATGTATTTCAGCGGTGTTACACTGAATATGATTTCTCTCTCAGGACTTGCAATAGGCGTTGGTATGCTTGTTGATAACTCGGTTGTAGTTATTGAAAATATCTATCGTTTAAGAAGTTTAGGTGTTCCGCCTATTAAAGCGGCTATGAACGGTGCAAAACAGGTTGCAGGTGCTATTACAGCCTCTACCCTTACAACAATCTGCGTATTTTTCCCTATAGTATTTGTTGAGGGTCTTACAAGGCAGATTTTTACTGATATGGCTCTTACAATAGGATATTCACTGCTTGCAAGCTTAGTTGTTGCTCTTACTCTTGTTCCTGCAATGGGACAGAGAATGTTCAGAAATACAAAAGAAAAGAAACATAGAATATTTGACAAATTTATTTCCTATTACGAAAAATCCTTAAGATTTACACTTAAACACAGAGCAATCGCCTTGATTATTGCAGTTGTTGTTCTTTTTGGAAGTATTGCTCTTGCGTTTATGAGAGGTTTCAGCTTTATGCCTGAAATGAGTTCAACTGAAATTGCGATTTCTGCCGAAATGCCTGTAAACAGCAAATTTGAAGATACTACAAAAGTTGCTGACCAAATGAATAAAATTCTTGAAGAAAAATTCGACTGCTTTGAAACGGTGGGCATTTTAATAGGTAATACATCTGCAATGATAGGATTGTCCGGCGGTGAGGCTGATCCGTCAACAATTTCTGCATACTGCGTTTTAAAGCCGGAAGAAGAAAAGAACAGTATTGAAATAACAAAAAAAATGGAGAAAGAATTTTCTGCTCTTCCCTGTGAGGTTGAAGTAAGCGGCGGTTCATCAATGAGTTCAATGAGTGCACTTATGGGAGAGGGTGTTTCCATTAAGCTTTACGGCGATGATCTTGAAAAACTCCAAAGCACAGCCAAAGATATGGCGGATAAAATGGAGAGTATCGCAGGAATTGACGAAACGGACACAGGTATTGAATCTACCACACCTGAAATTAAAATTACCGTAAATAAAAAGAGAGCTATTGAAAAATCTCTGACAGTTGCACAGGTTTACCAGCAGGTTGCCGCCGCACTTACAACGGAGAAAACCTCTGCCGCATTAACAAATGACGATAGCACCGATATAGATGTTGTGGTTGTTAATACTAATGATGAAAAAACAAGCATAGATGATATAAGAAATATGAAGATAACCTATACCACCACAGAGGGTGATGAAAAGTCTGTTAGACTTTCTGAAATTGCCGATATTTCCCTTACTGAGTCTTTAAATTCCATAAACCACGATAAGCAAATGAGATACCTTACAATTACAGGTACAATAAAAGACGGTTACACAACAACTGCCGTTACAAATGATGTTAAAAATCTTTTTAACAATTATGAACTTCCTGCAGGCTTTACAATTGAATATTCAGGTGCAGACGCAACAACGATGGAAGCTATGGGTCAGCTTATGATTATGATGCTTTTAGGCGTTATAATGATTTATCTGATTATGGTAGCACAGTTCCAGAGCCTTAAATCACCATTTATAGTAATGTTTACAATTCCTCTTGCCTGCACAGGCGGTTTCTTGGGATTGCTTGTCACAGGAAATGATGTAAGCGTTGTAGCAATGCTTGGCTTTGTAATGCTGTTTGGTATTATAGTAAACAACGGTATTGTGCTTGTTGACTATGTAAACCAAATCCGACTTGAGGGCAGAGAAAAACGAGAAGCATTGGTTGAAGCAGGTAAAACAAGAATGAGACCGATTCTTATGACTGCTCTTACAACGGTGTTCGGACTTATAATTACCGCTTTAGGAACAGGTACAGGTACAGAAATGATACAACCTCTTGCAATAGTTTGTATAGGTGGTCTTTTATACGGAACGCTTATGACCTTGTATATAGTTCCCGTGATGTACGACTTATTCAATAAAAGAGAGCTTAGGAAAGTTTCCGAAAGCGACCTTGAAGAAATCGACGACTAATAGTTAAATAGCTAAAGAAAACAGGCTGAATAATCAGCCTGTTTTAGCGTGCTTATATCGTTTGTAAAAAATCAAACTTTATTAAAAGATTATATAAAAATATTTTATATCAGTAGGGGCGACCCTTGCGGTCGCCCGAAAAAATAAAAATGGTTAATTGGATTTTTGGGACAACCGCAAGGGTTGTCCCTACACTGTTTTCTAAATGTTTTTTAATTAGTTAGATTTTTAAGTATTCCTTTGCAAAGTTTATAGGATTATCACAGGTCATAAATTCTGACATTATGCAAACACCTTTAAAATTTTTCGAGTTTATGCTTTTAAGTTTTGAGACCGTATCAAGGTTTATTCCCCCTATTGCATAAACGGGAATATTTGAATTATCACAAATACTTTGCAAAAACTCAGTACCTTTAGGTTCTAAATCCCTTTTACAGTCTGTTTTAAAAATATGTCCTGCAAATACATAATCTGCCCCTAAATTTTCAGCAAGCTTAAGCTCTAAAATATTATGAACGGAAGTACCTACAATATCAAAATCTTTTTTTATATCCTTGCAATTTTTAAGAACACTCAAAGGCAGGTGAATTTTAGCCTGAGATAATCTTTTTGCTACAGACAGGTAATTATGCAAAATAATCTCTTTATTAAATTCTGGGCCGATTTCAAGGGCTTTTTCAGCCAAATTAAAGTAATCTTCTTCAGATAAATCTTTTTCCCTTAAGATTATTTTGTTTACATCACTTTTTGCAATCCGGGAAAGCCTTTGAAAAAAGTCATCTTTACATAATTTACGGTTGGTAACACAAATAACATCAAACATAAATATATTCACTCATAACAGGCTGTAATCCCTTTTTAATTAATGCGTTATAAACTTCTTTTACATTTCTTGTATCAGAAATTTCAAACTGTTCGTCGCCCTTTTGTTCGTTATTTCCGTGACCGCCGATTCCCACATCAACGCCTGCGGAAATCTTTGTTGCCGCTATATCAACAACATTATTTCTGAACCGCTCACATTCCCTTGTAGAGATAGTTATATTTGCAAAAGGCATAAAAAGTCTGTAAGCACAGATAACCTGTAAAAGCTGAGGTTCGTGAACATCTTTGGGATTAATTTTATCGTTGTTTATAATTGGTCGCAGTCTCGGGCAGGAAAATGCAATTTCTGCGTGAGGATATTTTCTTTGAATAAGATATGCGTGCATACCTGTAGCAAAAGCGTCTTTTCTGAAATCAGAAAGTCCCAATAATGCCGCAAAACCTACTCCTCTCATACCGCCCATTACCGCTCTTTCCTGAGCATTGAAACGATAAGGAAAAACTCTTTTATGTCCTGCAAGGTGTAGTGTTTCGTATTTATCAGAATTATATGTTTCCTGAAAAACTGTTATAAAATCTGCACCGCATTTATGTAAATAAGAGTATTCATCGCTGTTCACAGGATAAATTTCAAGACCTACAAGCTTAAAATACTTTCTTGCAATTTTACAGGCTTCTCCTATATATTCAACATCAGACATTTTTTTGCTTTCGCCTGTTAAAATCAAAATTTCCTGCAAGCCTGTTTTTGCAATAGCCTGCATTTCTTTTTCAATTTCTTCTGCATTAAGCTTTGCTCTGTGAATTTTATTTTTGCAGTTAAATCCGCAGTAAATGCAGTAATTTTCACAATAGTTTGAAATATACAAAGGCGTAAACATATAAACAGAATTACCAAAATGTCTTTTTGTTTCAATTCTTGCCTGCTGTGCGATTTCTTCTAAAAATGGCATAGCTGCAGGAGACAATAGTGCCTTAAAATCATCTAAGGTTTTTGTCTGATGAGAAAGTGCAGTTTTAACATCTGATTCCGTATATTTATCATAATCGTATTCTTCCGTTTCAGATATAACCCTGTCCATTATATCCGAATTAATCTGCTCCATATCAGGCAGATATTCCATATGGTTTATTCTTTGTTCCAAATTTATCGCCTCAATCATGTAAAAATCCTGTCAGCGGAGAAGATGCAGACGAACCGCTTTCAAGCACTCTGCCCATACCTGCAAGGTATGCAGTTCTTCCTGCTTCAATTGCATTTTTAAATGCCGCCGCCATTTGAGGAATATCCCCTGCCGTAGCAATTGCAGTATTAGCCATAACAGCAGAAGCGCCCATTTCCATAGCCTCACAAGCCTGTGAGGGTTTGCCGATTCCTGCGTCTACAATAACAGGCAAATCAATTTCATCTATAATAATTTTTATAAATTCTTTTGTGCAAACACCTCTATTTGAACCTATTGGTGCACCTAATGGCATTATACAAGATGCTCCTGCATCTCTTAAATTTCTTGCAACATTTAAGTCGGGATACATATAAGGCATAACTACAAAGCCCTCTTTTGCAAGGATTTCTGTTGCCTTAACAGTTTCATAATTATCAGGCAAAAGGTATTTTGAGTCGTTTATAACTTCAATTTTTACAAAATCTCCACAGCCTGCTTCTCTTGCAAGGCGGGCAATCCTTACAGCCTCCTGTGCATTTCTTGCTCCCGATGTATTTGGCAAAAGAGTGACTCCCTTTGGGATATAATCAAGAATATTTGCAACATCTCCTGACATTGCTCTTCTTAATGCAAGGGTAATAATTTCTGCCCCTGCGTTTTCAACTGCGGCTTTTATAAGTTCAAGAGAATATTTGCCCGAACCTAAAATAAATCTTGAATTAAATTTATGTCCGCCGATAATCAGTTCGTCGTTATTCATTTTTTATCTCCTAACATTCATATTCCGAAAGAATAATTCTAAGTGCCATATTGCTTTGATGTCCTGCGCACACGGAAACTCTGGGTGCCATAAGTCCCATACCCTGTTTTGCGCCGTTTTCCAAATCTCCGCAAATGTAAAATCTGTCAATAATTTTCTTTGTATTTATGCTGTTACTGCTGAAATACCCTGCCATTCCCGAGGCAGATATAACATAAACATCTTCTCTTTCTTCAAGCAATTTATTAACAAGCATTGCCTTTGCTAAAGGATTGTCAAAGGCTTCACAAACGATAGTATCGTCTTTGAAAATTTCAAGACAGTTTTCTTCGGTTATTTTTACATTTTGGGTAATAACCTTAACAAAAGGATTTATCTGGGAAATTTGCTCTTTTAAAGCCTTTGTTTTTTCCATTCCCAAATGCTTTATTAAATACTGCTGACGGTTTAAATTGCTGGGCTCTACAATATCAAAATCTATTAAATGAAGTGTTCCAACACCTGTCCTTGCAAGATTTATTGCAATATTTGAGCCAAGCCCTCCCAAACCTGCAACTGCAACACGAGCTTTTTTTACCTTTTCATAAACCTTTGGTGTATGTCTTGCAGAAAGCATACTTTCAAGCTCCTGCTCATTTGGAAAGTTGCCTTTTTTAATAAGTACAATTTCATCTTTTTCTTTTAAAGAAATATCATCTGAGGTCTGAAAACCATTTATTATTTTTACTGTGGTTTCATCATTTTTAAAGCCGAATTTTCTGCATAAATCAAATAGGCTGTTACCCTGAAAATCTATTATATTTCCGTTTAGCTTTATTTCCATATTAACCTCTAAATCAGCCTCCGCCTACAAAGCTGACTACTTCTGCTTCGTCGCCATCTTTTAAGATTGTTTCATTATATTTTGACTTTGGCAGAATTTCTCCGTTTAACTCAATAGCAATACGCTCAGGTTTAAAGCTTTTTTCATTTAAATAATCAGACAGCTTAATTTCCTTTAAATCAAACTGTTCTCCGTTTATTGTAATCATAATTTTCTCCTTATAACTAATCTCAGTTTAAAGATTTCCAAGATTTAGGCTGAGTTTAGTATTACTTTTCTGTACAGAATTCTACCTTTTCTCCTGCTAAAATCATATTTGTCGTTCTCATAGCGCACATTTTTCCGCACATTGAACAGGTATGTCTGTCCTTTGGAGGTGCAGACTCGAAATATGCTCTTGCTTTTTCTCCGTCAATTGCATATTTAAACATTTCATCCCATTCTACTCTGCGACGTGCGTCGCTCATTTTATTATCAATATCTCTTGCATGAGGAATTCCCTTTGCAATATCGGCAGCGTGAGCGGCAATTTTAGATGCTACAATTCCTTCTTTTACATCATTAACATCAGGAAGTCTTAAATGCTCCGCTGGAGTTACATAACAAAGAAAATCTGCTCCGTTTGCCGCTGCAATTGCTCCTCCGATTGCAGACGTAATATGGTCATATCCCGGTGCAATATCTGTAACAAGAGGTCCTAAAACATAGAAAGGTGCGTTATGGCAAAGTCTTTTTTGTATGGTCATATTTGCTGCAATTTCGTTCATAGCCATATGACCGGGACCCTCTACCATTACCTGTACATCTTTTTCCCACGCACGCTTTGTTAAATTACCAAGCTCTATAAGCTCGCTTATCTGACCTGCATCTGTTGAATCGTTTATAGAACCGGGGCGCAAAGCATCTCCCAGACTTATGGTAACATCATATTCTCTTAAAATTTCAAGAACCTCATCGTAATACTCGTAGAAGGGATTTTCGTTTCCTGTCATTTCCATCCATGCAAAAAGCAGAGAACCGCCGCGGGATACAATATTTGTAAGTCTGCCCTGTCTTTTAAATGCTTCTACTGCACGCTTATTAATGCCAGCGTGGATTGTCTGAAAATCAACACCCTCTTTGGCGTGAGCCTCAACAACCTTTAAAAAGTCTTTTGCTGTAATTTCAAGTAAATCCTTATCAAGATATCCGATTGCATCATACATAGGAACTGTTCCTATCATTGCAGGTGACATTTTAATAAGTTCTGTTCGGAAAGTATTGGTTTTTCCGTAGTTGCTTAAATCCATAATTGCTTCACAGCCGAAGTCTATTGCCATTTGTACCTTTTGCATTTCTACGGAATAGTCCTTGCAGTCACCTGAAATACCTAAATTTACATTAATTTTTGTTTTCAGTCCTGTACCGATACCCTCGGCAGAAAGTGAAGTATGATTTACATTTGCAGGAATTGCAACCTGACCGCAGGCTACAAGCTCTCTTAACTTTTCAGGCTCCATATATTCCTTTTGTGCAACTGTTTCCATTTCGGGAGTTATAATACCCTTTTTAGCTGCCTCCATTTGTGTTTTGTAATTTCTCATAAAAACCTCCATATGATTTAATTTTTATATTGTATATTGTAAAAATGGTTTAAAGGTCCGTTGCCTTTTCCAATATCAAGTGAATTTTCAATAGCACCTGTGATGTAGTTTTTAGCTTCGGTTACAGCTTTTGGGACTTCATAACCTTTTGCAATAAATGCGGCTATTGCAGAAGAAAGTGTACAACCTGTGCCGTGGGTATTTTTTGTGTTTATTCTTTTTGAAGCAAATTTATGTATCTGATTATCTGAGCATAAAATATCTGTTGGTTCTCCTGTAAAATGTCCGCCTTTTATAAGGCAGGCTTTTGCTCCCAGTTTACAAATATCAAATGCAGCATTTATCATATTTTCTTCTGTCTTTATTTTTCTGTTTAAAATAACCTCTGTTTCGGGAATATTGGGAGTAAAAACATTACAGCAGGGAATCACAAAATCTTTCAGATATTGGACAGCCGATTTATCCATCAGTTCTTCACCGCCTTTTGCAAGCATAACAGGGTCGCAGACAATATTTTTTGCATTATTGTTTTTTAGAGTTTCAAAAACCGTCTGCATAATTTTTTGGCTTTTTATCATTCCCACCTTAACCGCTGATACTTCAATATCCTCAAACACAACGTCAATTTGGTTTTTGATTATGTCGGGAGGTAAATCATAAACAGATAAAACTCTCTGTGTATTTTCTGCAACAACAGAGGTTATAACGCTCATTCCGTAAACGTTAAGTGCAGAAAAGGTTTTTAAATCTGCTTGTATTCCTGCACCGCCACTGCAATCAGAGCCTGCAATTGAAAGTACAGCCCTCATATCAGCCATCTACAACACCTCTTGCCTTCTGTCTCATAACTTTTGCGGATGTTTCAATGTCTTTTTTTGCAAGAATTGCAGAAATTACGGCTACTCCCGAAATCCCTGTTTTTTGCAATAAATCAATGTTGTTTTCATTTATTCCGCCAATCGCCACAACAGGAATTGAAACAGAGCTTGCAATCTCCTTTAAAAGTGAAGGTGACATTTCAGCCACATTTGTCTTTGTATTAGAGCCAAAAACTGCTCCCACTCCGATATAATCTGCACCGTTTTGCTCTGCTTTTTTAGCCTCTTCTACATTATGGGCACTTGTACCGATAATTTTGTTTTCTCCTAAAATTTTCCGAGCTTTTATAACAGGCATATCCTCTTGACCCACATGAACTCCGTCTGCATCAATTTCTTTTGCAAGCTGTGGATTATCATTAATTATAAAAGGAATATTATGTAATTTACATATTTCTTTTATCTTTAATGCCTGTTCAAAATACATTTGATTTTTCTCTCTGTACTGAACTATTGTTACTCCGCTTATAACTGCCTTTTCAACCTGTTTATAAAGAGGTTCAGTATCAGTCGCCCAGCGATTATCAGTTATTAGATATAAAAGCAGGTTTTCTTTTTGTAATTTCATATTATTTTCCTTAAAACTTTAATATAAACAAAAAAGTGTGCCGCCAACTACGACACACTTAAATTGATTTAATAATAAAACCATATGTCCCTACGTTGGCATTATCCAAATCAGGTTATGGGTCGAAATGTCAATTCATTTCCTCTCAGCCTGGCTACAAGCTCCCCTTATTGTGTTTTGTAAAATTATACTACTTAAAATATGAAAAGTAAAGTATTATTTTTAGGCTTTTGCTTTTTCAGTTGTTTCTGTTTTAATTTCTTCTTTTACTTTTCTTTACTTTCAGGCTTTTCGGCTTTTGCTGATTTCTTCTTACCTGCTAATTTTTCATCAAGACTTTTTACTTTCTTTTCAGTAGTTTTCTTTTTCTTCGGCGTACTCTTTTCAGTTAATTGTAAGATAACAGCACTCATTGGCGGAATTGTAATGGAAATAGATTGTTCCATATCATCAGATTTTTTAGACTTTGTTCTGATTTCTGTTCCGTTTGTAATTCCGCTGCCACCGAACTCTTGAGAATCTGTATTAAACACCTCTGCATATTTGCCTGCAAAGGGAACTCCCATTGTATAATCTTCCCTTAAAACAGGCTGGAAGTTTACAACAACAACAAGCTCGTTTTCATCTCTGTCTATTCTTCTGAAACTGATAATTGATTTTTCGTGGTCGCTATGTCTTACCCATTGGAAGCCTTTCCATGAATAATCCTCCTGCCACAAAGCGGGATTATCAATGTAAAAGTGGTTTAATGCGTTGAAGAATTTATTCAGACCCTGATTAGGTTCATTTGCAAGCAGTTGCCAGTCAAGCTGTTTTTCAAAATTCCACTCATTAAACTGTCCAAGCTCTGTACCCATAAATGTAAGCTTTTTACCGGGATGAGTCATCATATAAGTCATAAATGCTTTAACACCCGCTGCCTTTTGTTCTAAATCGCCGGGCATTTTATTAATGAGTGAGCATTTTCCGTATACAACCTCATCGTGAGAAATCGGCAAAACAAAGTTCTCTGAAAACGCATATACAAGAGAAAATGTAATTTTGTCGTGATGATAGGGTCTGTAAAGAGGGTCTTCTCTTAAATATGCAAGCATATCGTTCATCCAACCCATATTCCATTTATAGTTAAAGCCAAGTCCGCCCTCAGAAGCCGGTCTTGTAACCATAGGCCACGCTGTACTTTCTTCTGCAATCATCATAATGTCAGGATGTGCTTCAAGAAGGCTTGTATTTAACTGTTTTAAGAAATCAACAGCCTCAAGATGTTCCTTACCGCCGAAACAGTTAGGAATCCATTCTCCGTCGTTTCTGTTATAGTCAAGATAAAGCATTGAGGCTACCGCATCCATACGGATACCGTCAATATGATATTCTTCAAGCCAGAAGTTAGCACTGGACATCAAAAAGCTTTTAACCTCGTATCTGCTGTAATTGAATACATACGTTCCCCATTCCTTATGCTCGCCCTTGCGCCAATCCTCATATTCATAGCAGGCACTTCCGTCAAATCTTGCAAGACCGTGTGAATCTTTCGGGAAATGTGCAGGAACCCAGTCAATAATTACGCCGATTCCTGCCTGATGGCATTTATCAACAAAATACATAAAATCTTTAGGCTCGCCGTAACGGGAAGTAGGAGCATAATAACCCGTTACCTGATATCCCCATGAGGGGTCAAAAGGATATTCTGTTAAAGGCATCATTTCAATATGAGTGTATCCCATTTCTTTTACATATGGAACAAGCTCATCAGCAAGTGAACGGTAGTTATAGCTCTCGCCGTAACCGAACTCATATTTTTTCCACGAACCTGCATGAATTTCATAAATATTTAAAGGTTTATCGAGGTTATTAGTTCTTTGTTCAAGCCACTTTTCATCATTCCACTGATAACCCTCCAAATCATAAAACAATGAAGCATTATTAGGTCTTAATTCACCGTAAAAAGCATAGGGGTCAGCTTTCATAAAACGCTCGCCCCACTGGGTCTCAACACAATATTTGTAAATACTTAAATTATCTATAACATCAGAAATAAAGCATTCCCAAATACCTGCATCGCTGATTTTGCCCATATGTGTTGCATCTATGTCCCAATTGTTAAAATCGCCTACAATTGAAACTGACTTTGCCTGAGGTGCCCATACTCTGAATACCACGCCCTCACGGCCAAACATATTTGCACGGTGAGCTCCCATATACTTATATGAGCTTAAGCTGTTACCGCTTAAAAAATCATCTAACGGAGATAAATAATCTGCCATATTCTGCACTTCCCTACTTTATTTAAAACTAAGTTATATATCATTTACAGCATAAAATAGTTTAAGTTTTACAAATTTAAGCTTAATGACATATTCATGTATGGATATTATAACTTAATTTTATGAAAAAAACAATAAAAAATCCACTATTTCTTTAATTTTTTATACAAAATCCTGTCAAATTGTTTCATTGACTGTAACTGACAGTAATTTTTAATATAAATCGGTTTACAGACAATCTTCAAAGTAAGACAGCATTATTGAATAAAAATTCAATGTAATAATATAAGATAAAAACTGACTTTTCAGAATTTTTACATATAAATCTCAGCTTTTTAATTCTTTTACATAAAAAAATTAATTTTAAATAATTCTTAAAAATAATTATTACATAGATATTACAAAGTTTAGTCAATTTTAAAATAAAAATTACACTCCAACATAATTTTGCATACAAGATTGCTAAAATTAGGTTACAGTTTCATTTTAATCATTGACTTTAGTTACATAATGTATTATAGTTTTTTATGTTAGAGAAAATATTTTTACCATATTGTAACCACAACACATTGTGGTCTTTAACAGTTTTGTAATAAACAAACACAATATATTCTATTATTCTTTTATAAATCATTAATTGAATGTCAGGGTGTAACTGAACCCCCTCCTCTCCCTGATCAATATGCGTATCATACAAAATGTATTGGAGTGTACCAGATTGGAGAAATTTGTAGTTACAGGCGGAAACAAATTATTCGGAGAAGTTTCAATCAGCGGTGCTAAAAATGCCGCAGTAGCAATTATTCCTGCAGTTATTCTTTGTGATGAACCTTGTACAATTGAAAATATACCTAATATAAGCGATGTAGCCCTCATAGGCAAAATTTTGCAAAATATGGGTGCTGAAGTTAAAAGAATTAATAAATCTGCTTTATATATAGACCCCACACATATTAATACATATTGCGCAACATCGGATTCTGTAAGAGGTATGCGTGCTTCTTACTATTTGCTGGGTGCTTTGCTTGGAAAATTCAAAAAGGCAAAGGTTGCTCTTCCCGGCGGATGCGATTTCGGCGTTCGTCCTATTGACCAGCATTTAAAGGGATTTCAGCTTTTAGGCGCAGATTCCGATTTAGTAAACGGTGCAATTATTGACCTTGACTGTCACGGAAATTTAGTGGGAAACCATATTTATCTTGATGTTGTATCTGTAGGTGCAACAATGAATATAATGCTTGCTGCCGTTAAAGCAGAGGGCAAAACCATTATTGAAAATGCCGCTAAGGAGCCTCATATTGTTGACCTTGCTAACTTCTTAAACTCTATGGGTGCAAACATTAGGGGCGCAGGTACAGATGTTATTAAAATAAAGGGCGTTGACTTTTTAAGAGGAGTTAACTACTCAATTATTCCCGACCAGATCGAAGCAGGAACATA